>CAMNRN010000045.1 GCA_946553095.1 uncultured Mycoplasmatota bacterium | reverse complement strand
CGGTTGTATAAACAAATTCATTTTTCCCAACAAGTAAATACAAATAATAATTATAACTTGCAGCATTTGTTTTATTGTTGGCTACAAGTGTTGCCTTTGCTGTTGTGACATCACTTATGTTACCTGCACCTTCACCAAAGTTTGCTTGAGTTACATTTAAGTTTAGGTTTTTGCCAACTTCAAATTTTAAACTATCCGTAGTATTCGATGTCACGTTGATGTTGGCACTTTGACCTGACCCAGTCTGAGCAACAAAATAAGCATATGTTGCGCCAAAGACTAAGATTATTAATGTAACTAATGTTATAATCAAGAACACATTTTTCTTTTTATTCTCCATTTATTATCCCTACTTTCAAACTACCTTAAACTCATTATACTGGTTATATAACCACTTGTCAACTAACTAGTACTAGTTTTCACGAATAGGAAATATTTATACAATCTTTGACAAGAAAATTATGAGCATTCTTGAAATATTTCGTTTTATTGTCAAACTTGAAAAATAAAAAAAGAAGCATTTATGCTTCGTAAACGCTTGCTTTCTTTCGGTTTTTTCCTGTTTTTTCGAAACGAACTACACCAGATATTTTAGCAAATAAAGTGTGATCTTTTCCCATTCCAACATTTGTTCCTGGATATATTTTTGTTCCTCTTTGACGATAAATAATTGATCCAGCACTAACAGTCTCACCATCACTGGCTTTAGCTCCTAGTCTACGTCCGGCAGAATCTCGGCCGTTTTTTGTAGAACCTTGAGCTTTAACGTGTGCAAAACGTTGAATGTTTAATTTTATAAATAACATAATGCCTACTCTCCTTTAACTATTTTTATATTTTCTGGATATTGCTCGCTTAAATCAATTAATATATCAAGCATATTTTTTAGAAGTTTATCAACTACTTTGGTATGAGTAATAATTTTGATTATAATATCAGTATCATCTATATACTCAATTGCATCTTCTTTTATATTCATAATGGCATTAATAGTTGTATAAACAACACTCGATACACTAGCACAAACAATATCTTTTCCTGGAAGGTCATAACAAGCATGACCGCTTATTTTATATACTTTTTTTTGGACTAAAACGGTTATCATTCTTAGCCATTAATCTTTTTTACAATTAAGCATGTATATGGTTGTCTGTGCCCTTGAGTTTTACGATACTTTTTCTTAGGTCTGTATTTAAACACCTTAATTTTCTTGTTTTTGCCATGCTTTTCAACTGTACATACAACAGATGCACCAGCAACATAAGGGTTTCCACTTTTACCATCAGCAAATAATACATGATCAAAAGTAATGTCTTTTCCTACTTCGACATCCAATTTTTCAACATAAATTTTATCATTTTCGGAAACATAATATTGTTTTCCACCTGTAGTAAATATTGCTTTCATTTCATACCTCCTTATTATTTGAAGTCGCGCCATGAAGGCAAACTTTTTTGTTTTTTCTAAGCCTTTTCTGTGCGGTTTTTTAAGAAATTACTTAATAAACAGGTTTATTTTATCAAAAATATTACTGTTTGTCAAACCTTCTTGCCAAAAGTTTTTTTTCACTGATAATCTTATTATCTTCTTTAAAATATTGATAAGTCTCTTTTTTTAATAGGTCTAATGTTCCTTTTTTAGTACTTATACGCTTGAAGGAAAATTCATCTAAATATCTTTCTAAAAGAAATTTATTGTATACATATTTGTAGTTTTTTATCGCTTCATAACTTTTTAATATAAATAACGTTATAATTAAATAATTATTTAGGGAAAACCAATAATTTCCAAGTAGATATATAATAATGCTGATGATAGATATTAGGCAATAAATATAGTATGAAGTTTTATAGGAAAAGAACATATTTAACCAAGTATTTAATAACTGACTTCCATCTAATGGAATAATGGGCAGTAAATTAAAACAAAGGATTGATAAATTATACTTTATAAAGGTTGCTTTAAATGTAATATTAAATGGAAATAAACAAATAAGAAATAAAAAAAGTTGAAAGATGGGGCCACCTAAAGCAATCATGAAGTCTTTTTTATTCGGCGTGTTAATCTTTTTTTCTATCTTGGTCATTCCTCCAAAGGGATAGATAGTTACACTTATAATAGAAAAATGGTATAGTTTGATAAATACAAGATGGCCTATTTCGTGAATAATTACAATAAAAAAGATAATTAAACTATATTTTATATATCCACATAAAAAGGAGATAAAAAGAAAATACCAAGTAAAACTATGTATTTTGATATTCTTCATATTTTAGATATTTATCTTCTTTCTTAATAACGATGTATAAATCTTCTCCATCTACTTCTCCTAATAAAGTATTAGCAGCAATGTAATCATATAATTTGACAGAAATATTAGTTAAATTTCCATACCAAATGTCAGTTCCATCAGCTCCTTGGATAATAACTGTATTGCCAAAATCTTCTTTTTCTCCAACATATACCACGATTCCACCTGTTAAATTATTAATTAAAGTATGATTATTTACCTTTAATTTACTTCCATTTTGATAGTCTTCTATGTCTTTATAAACAAGACGGCCATTGAAGACAGCTTGGTCAGTCGGAGGATCTGGTAGTATCTCACCAAAAAGGTCTTCGTACCACCCTTTTATCTTAGTAAAAGGAAGGGACTCTGTTAAAACATGTTCTTTATATAAAAGGAGATTTTTATCACTTAAATTTGTATAAATTATACTGACTAAAAAGAATATAATGCTCAAAAGGATTTTCGAAATATGATTTTTGATGTTTTCTAAATTTTTAAAATCATTTTTAGGATATGTTTTTTTCTTCTTATTTTTAAATGCTTGTAGATAATCTTCCAACTTTAGCTCACCCTAAGTAAGTATATGCCCTAGATTTCTTAATATCACTAAGATATTGGACTTTTTTTATTTAATGTTAAGTTTATATGTTTAATTGATCGTCTTTATCTTTAATGTAACAAATGGCATAAAAGATCGAATTAATTAAAATAATACTACCTATTTTGAGTAAATTTAAATAACTATAAATAAAAGATGTAATAAGATGATATATTAATACAAAAAGCATATTAATACCTAGATAATTTAAAAAAATATGGTAGTTTAACTTAAAAACTTTTTTTCTAAGAAAATAAAAGATTAAGATTAGAAATATATTGATAAAATATGTTTTTAATATAACAAAATCAAGCATAAAAGCTACAGTGAAGTTATAGATTAAACTTCTTTTATTTAGATTTGCCAGGAAGAAAAAGGAAGAATACTTTGTATAATTATAGACAATACAGTCTAAAAAAATATAGATCATTTTTCACTCACCACCATGAGATATGTTATAAAACTAAAATCAACAGCTGGGGTTACAGTGATAATTTGTTCAAGTTCTAAGTCATCTAAGGCCACTTCACTGACAGTGCCGATGTAAATCTCACCTGGAAGATTGCCAAGGCCTGAGGTGTATACATCACTACCTTTTTCGACAATTTTAGACGAATTAGTGATATTGCTTATAATTAATTTATTGTCAATATATTTTAATATTCCATATGTGTCATTAACTCGTACCGAAATATTGCTATTTTTATTAGTAATTAATTCTACTTTGGATATATGTTTGTCAGATTCTTTTATGATACCGATGAGACCTTTATCATTTATGACTGCTTGATTTTCTTTAATGCCATCTTTACTTCCTTTAAATATTTGAAGTTCGTCTGTAAAATCTAAAACATCACGATATTTCACTCTACTTGTGATGTATTCATATTCAGGATTCTCTTTAAAATCAATTATCTCTTTTAAACTTTTATTTTCTGTCATAACAGCAGAACATGTATACTCACAGGCATTAGAAAAATCGAAATTCTTACTTATAATGATAATTATTTCATTAATACTATTTCGCAATAAAAATACCATAAATATAGTTAACATAATTATAAAATCTTTATATTTCTTTTTCATATTCTTATTATGTAACAAGACGCAAAAATAATGCAACACTTGACTTATTTATGCTATTTATTACCTCAGTCTTATCAGTTTTAGACAGTAATTCATCATATTCTTTTATTTTATCTAAGTCCTTAGTTAAAGAAAATTCTTTGACAAAATATTCAATTTCATTATTTTTAAAATGTATTTCTAATTTTTCCTTATTTGTGATGGTGGCTGCTATGATTATCCGATATATGTCTTTGTCTTGATATATTTCTCCACTGGGATAGTTTTGGACAAATTTCTGGGCATTTTCTAATGATTTAAAAACGCCTACTTGAAAAACATATACTGATTTTTCAGGGTTTGATATAGCAATTACTTCTTTTTTTATGTCGTGGTAGAAGAAAAAAGCCATAATTCCACCAATAAAAATAGCTCCAATTACGATTTTTAAATAATTCTTCATTTTCATCACCATCATAGTTATACTATATTTTTGATAAAAAAAATGTCAAAAAAAGATAATAAGATTGTTTTTATTATCCTTTGATTTAGAAAAATTAAAAAACTCAAATATTTACTTTGAGTTTGTCATTTTATTTGCTGCGCGACAAGCATCTTCTTTTACACTGTTTGCGGCCCTTACGACATGTTTTTTAGTGTCTTTACTCATCATCATATAAAGACCTGTGCCAGCAAGTGCCATTGCTGCGATACTTGATGCAATTCCAACTGATTTTTTCATTTTTTCCACCTCTACTGCTAGTATGGATTTTTTTATTTATTATATACTTCTATAATGTGATCTTTTAAACTCGTTTTGCGATACATAGAATAATTATTTTTTACAGCACCTATGAAAGCATGAGGATCCCCAATAATTGTGAGACTCTTTTTGGCTCGAGAGACTCCTGTGTAAACAAGCTTATTGTAAAGCATTTTATAATAACTACGGCAAATAGGCATGATTACATGTTCGAATTCACTGCCTTGGCTTTTATGAATAGTAATTGCATACGCATGCTTGATTTGCTTTAATTCTTTTTTCTCATACTCAACTTTATTCCCTTCAAAATCAATCGTAACTGTGTTCTTATAAATGGATGTTATATAGCCGATGTCACCGTTGAAGACATTTCGATCTAAATCATTTACTAACTGCAAAACTTTGTCTTTTTCACGGAAAGTTATTTCACCATATACAATTTCGGCCTTTTCATGATGGGGTGGATTATAGATTTTTTGCAGACATAGATTTAAATTATCTATCCCATTTTCTCCTTTGTACATAGGAGCTAATATTTGCATTTTTCTTTCATCAATATTTTTTTGAACAGAATATTTGATGACTTGCTCCACCATATCTTTAATATTTTCTTTGGTAGCAGTAAAAAAAGAATAATCATCTTTCTTTTCTAAGAAATCTTCACTTAAATCGACGTTTTTAATTTCTTTAGCTAAAAAAGGAATATATGAGTTGTTGCTTTGACGATAAATCTGATTTAAAGGAACAAAGTTAAAATAGTCAGAATCTATAAGATCATTTAAAACTAATCCAGGACCAACACTTGGAAGCTGAAAAATGTCACCTACTAGGATCAATTTAATGTTAGAACTTATTCCGTTTAGTAAGGCGTTAAATAAATCTATGTCAATCATACTTACTTCATCAACTATAATTAATTTATGGGCTGTTGTGTTAAATTCGTTATAAAAGAAATCGTTGCTGTCTTTATACCATTTTAGATAACGATGAATTGTATATGCTGGAAGGTTTGTCGAAGTAGCAAGCTTTTTGCTAGCTCTTCCTGTTGGAGCTAAAAGCGCAATTGTTTCTAAAATTTCCATTGCTGAGAGTCTATTTTCTTCAATGAAGAGTTTAACTATAGCGTTGATAATAGTCGTTTTTCCGGTCCCAGGTCCACCTGATATAATTGTTACATTGTTATTTAAGGCACTTAAAATAGCTTTTTTTTGTTCTTCATTGTAGATAATTGAACTCATTTGTTCTAATTTAGCTAATTTTTCTTCTAATCTAGCTATTGATTTGGGCGGGAAAGAATCAATAGATTTTAAGGTTTTAGCAATGTTTTTTTCTTTTTCATAATAACTAGTTAAATAGTAACGACGGTCGATTACGATAACCTTTTTTTGATCTGTTAATGAATTTATTTTCTCATCAAAAGCGTCTTCTTCTAAAAAGATATTGAAGTTTTTTTGAAGGGTTTTAATAATGTCTTCTTTGTAGTAAAATGTATCCCCATCTTGAAAGCTTAAAATAGTCATCGATTGGAGAATGCAAGCTAGAATTCTAACTTCACTTTCTTTGTCATAATTATTTATATATATGCTATCTAAACGATTAAAATCTATTACTTCTTTCATATCATAAAAACAATCATTCATGATAGCAGAAAAATTATCTTTAAATTTATTATAAATACGACTACATTCTTCAATCGTAAAGCCTAGATTTTGCAGTGTAATTATGGCATCGCTACTTTTGCTATAATTGATTAGAGAATTGTGAATTTTGGCTGCCTTTATCGGGGTAATTCCTTTTATTTCTAAAAGGTTGTTTTGATCCTCTTTAATTTTCTCAAGGGTTTGTTCACCAAAATGATCAACAATTTTTTTAGCTGTTTTCTCACCACAAGAGTCGATAAAAGAACTGGATAAGAATTCAATAATAGCATCTTTTGTAGAAGGCATTTCTACCTCAAAACGCTCGACAACAAATTGAGGACCAAATCTTTCATTGACCTTTAACTCACCATAAAGTTTAATAGGAATTTCTAAATTTGTTTCATTTAGAGTTCCTGTGATAGTTATCGTTTTATTAACTTTATCTTTTAAATTAAGATCATTTGTTTCTTTAATTCGAAATAAAGCTACGACATATCCACTATCGGAATTTTGATATATAATTCTTTTTATTTTACCTTTTATATAATTCATATTAACCTACTATAAATCTTTCCAACTTCCAGTTTTTCATCCACACATACATATAAATAGTTACTTGTATGTCCCATACTTTTATTTTCTACTACCTGTTCAATTAATATATCTAGTTTTTGATTTTTAAATTTTTCAAAATATGCTTTTTCTAGTTCATTTGAGAGTCCCATTAAAGCTCTAACTCGCTCTTTTTTTTCTTTTTCATCTACTTGCATTGGCATAAGCGCTGAGGCTGTTCTTTCTCTTTTGGAATACGGAAAAACATGAATTTTAGCGAAAGAGATTTCTCTTGCAAATATTAAAGTTTCATTAAATAATTCTTCTGTTTCATAGGGATGTCCTACAATTATGTCTGTTGTTATCGAAATGTCAGGCCTAATTTTACGAATCTCTTTTACTTTATTTAAAAAATACTTAGTATCATATTTTCGATTCATTTTTTTTAGAATAAAATCACTTCCGCTTTGTAATGGAATGTGTAAGTGATTGCATATTTTAGGATTATTTTTTAATTCTTGTAAAAAATACTCATTTAATTCCGTTATTTCAATACTTGATAGACGAATTCTATTTAAGCCTTCAATCTTAGACATTTCATGAATCAAATCACTTAAACATTTTCCTTCTGAAAAATATCGACCAGTATGAATCCCGGTTAAAACAATTTCTTGGTGATTACTTTTCACTAGTTCTTTTGCTTCTTTTAAAGCAATATCAAAATTCTTTGACCGAACACTACCTCTTACAAAAGGAATTATGCAATAAGAACAGAAATTGTCACACCCATCTTCGATTTTCATAAAAGCACGAGTCTCTTTATAGTCATTAATAAACATATCTTCAAAGGAAGCCATTCTTTCCTCATAAATTCTTTCCACGGATTTTTTGGTTCTATCATGCTCTTTGATAAGGTCAACGATTTTACTCTTGTCCTTATTGCCGATTAAAATATCGACATTTAAGTTGTGATAAGTATTTGGCTTATTTTGAGTACTACATCCAGCAACAACTAAAAGAGCTGACGGATACTCCCTTTTTATTTTTCTTATCGATTTTAAACATTTTGTATCAGCTGTATTGGTGACTGTACACGTATTGACAATAATAATTTCAGCTTCTGATAAATCTTCTGTATATGAAAAATTATGATGAAGCATTTTTTCTTTCATCATATTCGATTCATAATGATTTACTTTACAGCCAAAAGTAATGATGCTAAATTTCATATCAAAACCCCTATCCTAAATTTTTTTGCAATTGTTTTAAAGCTTGGAGAAATGCTTCTTCTTCTTGATAGCTGATCACTCGTACTTCTATTTTTTGGTCCTTTTTTTCTTTTAAATTTACTAAGTTATCTAAGTCAACTTTTTTTACGGATAAATCATCATAGTATTCTTCTTTTTCATAATTTAATTCGTAGTTATTGGTCTTTCCTAATAATTCTTCATAACTGATGATGGCTTTAGTTTCTTGATCTTTTTCATAATCGGTGAATTCAACCGCTGGGGCTGGTTCGTTCTCTAAATTTTTAGTTATTTCTCTAACTATTTTCATTTCTGTTGTTTCTTCTAATTCTTCGTCTTTTTCGTTATTGATCTTAATAAAATATATTAATGTAACAACAAGAATCATTAATACTAATACTGCAAAAAAGAAAATAATATCTGCAAAAGAAAGAGTTTTTAAAAAGCTTATTATATCATTAAATAATTTCATAATTACCACCTCGTTTTTATTTTAACACTATTTGACTTATTTTTTAAACACTAAAACATTATATTTACATTTTTATATGTAAAATATTGACACCATTATACTACTCGTTATTATTTTTGTCCAATAAAAAACGTAGGCAATATTTTTGACCTACATTCTAATTTATTTTTATTCTCCTTCTTTTTTATCTATATCGATAACATATGGATTTTCTTTTGTTCCATCACCTGTTACATTTATATTATGAATTATATTTATTACAGGTCTAACACCTCGAAATACAGTTCCACTGGTGTCAGTTTTTAATGCTCCATTGATTCCTACAGCAAAAGGATAATAACTATTATCAGATTTGGCACTAGTCATAGTGAAATAGTCAGTTTCAATCGAACTATTGTATAAATAATAATCTTTATTTTCATTAATACTTGCCCCAGCTAACATTACTTCATCAGCTGTTAATAAACCTATTTTACTTACCCCTGTATCTCCAATACACATAAAGATGGGAATATTATCTGTGATTATTCGATTATATGCTTGGTAGGTATTGGAATCATTATCATATAATAAATCATTACAGAATTTGTAACTTGCGATGTAGTCCGAGTAATTTGCTAAGTTAATATTATACCAGTTTTCTAAACTTTCATATATTTTAGATTCTGCAAAGCTATAGTTATTATCTTCATAATATTTACTTAATACATCAGTAATACCATCTAATACTAATTTTATTGATCCGTCGCCATTAATTTTGACAATTCGCCAATTATGTCCAGCAAATGTTACATAATTGTTAGAAACATTGCCACGGAAATAATAAGCTGTTCCTAAATCGCCTTTACTTTCAATTAAGCCTTCATCATTTGTAGCAGATTCACCTATTTTACTAAGTGTTTCCTTTTTTACTTCATTATTTTTAAGAATAATATCCGCTAAAGTGGTATTTTCTTCCTGTTTTACACCAACAATTATTTTTCCTGAGTAAGCTTCGTTGCCATCTGTTTTAAATGCTACAGTATAATTATCGGTCTTATTGCCATCAATAGTAATATAATTAGATACTATTTCTGATTTTAAATTGCTCGATACTTCAACATTGCTGTCAGTTGATATTATCTCGTAAGTTATAGTATCAGTATTTCCTTTGACATCACTAATTTGGATATAGTATGAAGCTTGATCTCGGCCGTTGTTAGTAACAGAAAATTGCAATGTTTTATCCTCTGTTGCAGAAAATTCGTTACCATTTAAAAAGTTTATCGTAATATTGCCATCAGCAATAACTATTGTATCGTCATGAATTACTTTGGTATAAAATAGATATCCTACACCTATAAAGCTACAACCTAGTATAAGAATAAATATAATTGTAAGCATCATTTTGAATCTTAAACGCATAACACCAATCCCTATCCTTATTTAGAAGTATACTAAAATCTATTATCTTTGTCAATTTTTTAGACGATATTTCGACAAATTTAGTGTTTTTTTTATTAAAAATGAAAAAATCGCTGTATTCGCAACGATTTTATACGCTATTTAGTTATTAGATTTTTATTCTGTAAGGGTCACTATTCGTTCCAGATCCGCCTGCTAGTTCTACGCTTGATATTAAACTGAATGTAGGTCGGACTACATGGTTGGTGCTATAACCGTTGGAAGACACGTTCCCATTATAGTGCACATAGAACGCATGACTCGAAGTGCGCGTATTCGGCGATATTGTCCAATCCGTATCCCCCATATGCATCCAGTTATCATTCACAGCTGATCTATAATCTTTTGTTGCATCACTATTATATCCTGGTTTTGTCCAGTGTGTTGGTAATGCACTATAATAGTAATCGCTTAAATACATGAGTCCTACTTTTGCTTCATATGTTCTATTTATCTTTTTTGCTCCTACTTCATAATCATATGCTGTCTTGGCATTTGACAACCTTCCATTAGAATCACTCATTCCTCCTACATTCCATGTTGTTGTAGCGATTTTCTCTGTCCATGTTGCTCCCAGATTATTTAAGTATTCCTCGTTTAAATTGACTGTATTTAATCCGCTTACATTCCAGATATTACTCGTTGTATTTCCATTCCACTTATATGTACTAATCTGGTTTTGGCTTCCTTTGTAATATGTTGTATCTGGATTTATTTCTCCATAATAATCGCCTCCTGTTCCTAATTGTTCTTTCGTCGCATAATCATATTTGATTAGTTTTACTTGATTATCGAACACGCCTATTATTCTATACAGATTATCATTCGGGCAGTTTTCTGCATCTGTTCCAAAGCACACAAAGTTGTCAACTATATCATGTGGCCCCGCATAACGATAACTACTATCCTCTGCTCCATTGGCTAGTGCCTCATTATGATAATAAATTGAACCATCTATTGTATAGTTTTCTTTGATACACTCTGCTAAATTTTGACCTTGACAAATCATCGCTATATTTAATACCATCTCTTCCTGTTGTATCATTACTTTTGCATCAAATTGCTTTCCTGTATTCTCTTGTTGGTCGATATCTAAATTCACAAACACTATTTTTACTTGCCATTCTTCTTCTGTTTTATGTTCTGTATTACTTTCTAAGACTTCAATT
>CAMNRN010000044.1 GCA_946553095.1 uncultured Mycoplasmatota bacterium | reverse complement strand
ATTCTCCACTACCTTCGGCTGTTTCTAAATAAATACTTAAAGTATTTGTTCCTATGACTTCATCTTTAACATCTATTTTCTGTCTTACTTCTACTTTTTTATCCCCTCGCGAAAAATAATAACAACTAATAATCCCAGTACAAATAGGAACAACAAAAAAGCCTAAAAAAGCCATAACAACTATTTTCTTATCAGTCCTCATCGAGCAAACTCCACCTTTCCAAGTGTAAATTGACACTTTCACATAATATGCTAGTCTCTTAACATACCCCCATTTTACAAAAAAAAAAAAAAAAAAACTTCAATGATTTTTTTCAAAATATTGAAATTTTCTTATTTTGCCGTGTAAATTAACACAAATTGACGTTGTGTTCTTATCAAATTTTTATCCTAAACGGATCCCCCTTCGTTCCAGATCCACTTGCTACTAAATTAAATATTGGATCAAGTAAATATGATTTACCACTTCTTCTTATACCCTCCATTGACTTTTTTTGCCAATTGCGGCATTTTTGTTCAATGGCATATGATTACTTTCTACTAATATTCAAAATAATTCCAATACTTGCCATACTAACTAAAAGTGATGATCCTCCATAGCTAAAAAAAGGCAGCGTAACACCTGTAACAGGAAGAAGTCCAATTACTACAGAGATATTTAACAAAGCTTGAATAATAATTCCTGTTCCTAACCCAAAAGCTAAATATTTACCAAAAAGATCACTTGACTGCAAAGAAACTTTAATTATTCGATAAAAGATAAAAGCAAAGAAACTTGTTATGAGTAAAATTCCCAAAAAACCAAATTCCTCAGAAATAATTGAAAAAATAAAATCTGTCTGAGGCTCGGGCAAATAAAATTGTTTCTGCCTTGATTTTAGAAACCCTTGTCCCAAAAGACCTCCTGGCCCAATTGCATAAAGTGATTGAATAATTTGATATCCACTTCCCAAAGGATCACTCCAAGGATTTAAAAATGCCACGATTCGCATCATTCGATAAGGAGCAATTATTACAAGACCAACAATTCCCAAAAGTCCTAACAATCCTATCTTTACAAAAAAAGATATTTTAACTCCCGAAATAAAAATCATCACAACTAATGTCAAAACAATAACCATCGCTGTCCCAAAATCGGGTTCTAACATGATGAGCAAGAAAAACACTCCAATCACGAGAAGTAAAGGCAAAACTCCTTTTTTAATATAACGCATATCTTTTTGATTATTAGCAAGATATTTTGAAACATAAATAATTAGTCCTATCTTAGCAAATTCACTAGGTTGGATCCCAAAGCCACCAATACCAAACCAACTTCTCGAACCATTTCTAACACTCCCAATTCCTGGAATTAAAACGAGAACGAGTAAAACAAAACATCCCAGCAAAATTACATTAGCCCATTTTTTATACTTATTATAATCAATTTTTGCTAAAAACAGCATAATTAAAATTCCCACGATAAAAAATACACTTTGAGACTTTACAAACTTAAAAGAATCATGGAACTTATAATTGGCCCAAATACTACTTGCCGAATAAATCATCACAATTCCAAACAAAGCAATAAAAATGACAGCCCCGAATAATTTATAATCAAATTTTTTATTTTTCATATTACTCATCACTAAATCTTATTAAAGAACAATAAAAAAAAGTAATCATTTCCTTACTTTTTAATTTTTTTTAAATTATAACCAAACTCCATAAGTAATAGCTGCCATAGCCAATATAAAACCGACAACCCAAAAAAGTTTAATAATATCTTGCTCTTTCCAACCCAATTCTTCAAAATGATGATGAAGAGGAGCCTTCAAAAAGATTTTTTTATTAAATTGTCTAATTGATACAATTTGCATTAAACTACTCAAAGTCTCAATTACAAAAACTCCCCCGATTAAAGCCAAAGACAACTCATGTCTTGTAATAATTGCAATACTAGCTAAAGCACCACCTAAAGCAAGTGAACCCAAATCCCCCATAAAAACTTTAGCTGGATAAGTATTAAACACCAAAAATCCTGCTAAAGAACCTACTAAAAGGAAACAAAATATAGCGATCTCTTGATATCCTTCAAGCCAACCACAATTCCACGAAATAATTCCGAAAGCAAAAAAGGCAATTGCTGAAAGCCCTCCAGATAGACCATCCAATCCATCGGTAATATTAACCGCATTAGTTGTCCCCACCAGCAAAAACAAAATAAACAATCCAAAAGTCCATCCCAAAGGTATCGAAAGTCCTAAAAAAGTAAATCTTAAAGTTGAATCTCCTCCACCTTTCATAAATAAATAAAAGAATACTAAAGCAATAATCATTTGAATCAAAAATTTTGTTACTAGAGATATACCATTATTATTATGATATTTTACTTTTTTAAAATCATCTAAAAACCCTAAAAAAGCATAAGCTAAAAATACAAAGATAATAATAACCAGATTATAAGAAATAGATATACTTCCTTTAATAAGCAATAACATTAAAGAAATAACCACAGGAAGAATAAAAATAACTCCCCCCATCGTTGGTGTTCCTTCTTTTTCTAAATGTCTTTTGCTAATTAACTTACTTACAGACTGACCTAAATGAATTTTCCTAAACAAAGGAATTACGATTAATCCTGTTATCAAAGACAAAACAAAGCCCAACATCAAAGCCATAGCTGCTTTAGCTAGTATCAACATAAATATGCACCTCTTTTAACTATTATACTACAAATTTAGTTTTTACTTTTTCTAATCCCGTCATTTTGACAATAATTTACAAATTAATTTAACATCAAAACAACAGTTGAAGATTCTTTAACATACATCTTCGCCCCCGGTGATTGATAGACTACCTTATTTCCATTTCCACTAAATTCAACTTTAAAACCTTTCAATATTTTCTTGGCCTCTTCTAAAGACAAACCGGTAACATCAGGCATTTCTACATACTTTGTATCAAGCCAAGTATATTCTTTAGGAATTGCCTCTTCACTCGGATCAATATCTAATATATCAATCGCCGATTTAAAAATATTTTTTGCAATTGGAGCCGAAACAGTTCCCCCATATTGAACAGTATTCTTCGCATTTTGTATAGCTACATAAACCACAATCTCAGGATTATCCGCGGGCATAAAACCAATAAAAGACAAAATATATTTTGAAGAAGAATAAACTCCATTTTCCACAGTTTGAGCAGTCCCTGTTTTTCCCCCAATTCGATAATTTTCAATATAGGCATTATGACCTGATCCATGAGCTACAACATTTTCTAAAGCAAACCTCACCAGTTCACTAGTCTCACCACTAATCACTTGCGCATCTTTAACAACATCAACCTTTTTAATAACTGAATTAGTTTCCGTTTCCAAGAAATTTTTAACAAGATAAGGTCGATATAAACTCCCCCCATTAACCGCTGCACTTACAGCTCTTACTTGTTGAATTGGAGTCACACTAACCCCTTGTCCAAATGCTGTCGTCGCTGTTTCAACAAGTCCCATTTTAGAAGGATTAAAAAGTATACCAGTAGCTTCTCCGTTTAAATCAATTCCCGTTTTTGCTCCAAATCCAAAATCCTTTACATAACCCATCAATCTTTCTGTTCCCAAATCAAGACCGATACTTACAAAACCTGGGTTACAAGAATTTTCGACAACTTCCAAATAACTTTGTGTCCCATGCCCTCCATGTTTCCAACAATGAATTGTAGCCCCATCGACATTGACGCTTCCCGTATCAGTATATGATCCTTCAAACAAATTGATAGTTTTTTCTTCTAGTGCTGATGCCAAAGTGACAATTTTAAAAGTTGATCCCGGTTCAAAAGTCATCCAAATTGGTAGATTTCTATTAATTATCTCCGTCGAAGAATTCTGATAATTATTTGGATCGAAATCTGGACGACTAGACATTGCCAAAATTTCCCCTGTATTAGGGTCCATTGCTAAGGCAATTGCACTATCAGCTTCATATTTACTCATCGCATTATCCAGTTCATTTTCCAAAGCAAGTTGCAAATCCAAGTCGATTGAAAGTTGTAAAGTAATTCCTGGCGTTGGAGCCTCATATATCTCTGAAAGTTCTAATTTATGTCCTTTGCCATCAGAAAAATACTTAATACTACCATCTTCCCCAGTTAAATACTTATCATAATATAGTTCTAATCCCGACAATCCTTGATTATCAATCCCGACATAGCCAAGCACATGACTAAGCAAATTATCACAAGGATAATATCTTTTTGATTCTTTAACCAAATAAACCCCATCGAGTTTTAAATTATCAATAGCCTCCGCCACTTCATAACTAAGTCGCCTTCCTTCTGGATGAACTCTTTCAATCGAAGTTTTTTTGGTAACATGACTAAGCATATCTTTATAATCACTTTTCAAGATTTGTGATAATTTGTTCGCTGTATCCTCAGGATCTTTAACTTGACTTGGAATAATGACTAACGAAGTTGTCGTAATATTAGTCGCTAACAACTTCCCATTCCGATCGACAATCTCGCCACGATCAGCCGAAATTGGTAGTTTCCGACTCCACAAAGATTCTGCTAAATTATTTAATTTTTCATATTGAAAAACTTGAATATAAAACACCTTTATAATTGTAATTACCAAACAAATTAAAACTACTAAAAAAACATATCTTATTCTTATATGAATATTATTATAAAACATAATTATCCCTCTAAACAATTATATTTCAATAACTAAAAAAAAGACTAATATAGTCCTTCCATTTTATAAACAAAAGTAGTATTAAAAGCCGTATTAGTTGCAAATCCATTATAATCTTTTGACAGCTTTATAACATCTTTTATTTTATTACTATAACTATTAATTTTTTTCATATTGCTTTCTAATACTTTAATTCCATCTTTATTAATTAATGAAATTCCTTTATCTAAAGTACCAGATCCATTATAAGCAACTTGTAAACTTTCATATAAGCGATTTTCTCCAGCCCACAATTTATTTATTCCCAGCTTTAATTTTTCCAAATTTTTAGTCAAAATACTTGTCCCATCTTCAATTTCTGCTAAGGCACTTTCCAAAACACTAATCGTTTTCATCACTTTATCATTAACACTTTGAAGTCCTAAAAGAAGTTTTGATAAAGCCTCATTATTTTTCATCAAAAGCCCGATCATTTCTTCATTTCCACTAGGATTTTTCTTTAGTAAACTGATTACCTCAGTATTCTTTCCAATTAATTGTTCTACTTCTTTTAAAGATCCACTTACATTTTCATCATCTAAAATACTTTTAACTTCCTTTAACCGATTTAATACTTGTAATAAGCCTTCATCAATTTTTTTACTCCCCTCAAGAAGAAGTTGAACAGAATTTACTACTTCTTTTAAACCATTATCTAATTCTTCGCATCCCTTGACAATTTCGCCTAATCCCATCGTTAAATCATGTGCTCCCGCAGATACATCATCCATATTAGAACTTAATAAATTGATTGCCTTATTTAACTTATCCATTTTATCAAAAACGCTTAAATCTAAATCATCAACCAACTTAGGTGTTGCAACAATATATACTTCTTTTAAAGAGAATGCTTTAGTATCATATTCTAAAACAATCCTATCCATATCTTTAAACTCGCCTATTCCTGTATTATCGTAAAGACCAGGAGATGAAATACCTAATACATAACTTTTATTCCCGGTATCCATTACTCTCCCATTTAAAACTTTTTCCACTTTATTATTCTCATTATCATAAACACTAGCGAGTAAAACCATCAAAGGTTGATACATTTTCTTACTTTTAAAATAAGAATTATTAAAGAAGCGATAAGTAATTTTAACTCTTCCATTTTTCCCTATCATATCATTCGGATCCATTTCCACATCATCTAAATAATAAGTTGCTTTTACCGACAAGGGCAATTCTTTTGAAGTAACCCCCTCATAAAATATATCTTTTCCTTTTGTCTCCCACGTAATTTTATCACCATTTTGCAAGTATGTTTCATCACCATTTAAATTCAAAATATTTTCTAATATACTATCATCTGTCACTAAAGATTTTTGATCCACATAAAGATGATTACTGACCACACTTTTATAAACTTCACCAGAATAATCTAAATGAGTATAAACATTTTCTATTTTACTTTTTGCCAAAGTAGCATGAGGCATTAAACATGCTCCTATAATTAAAGCAATTGCCATTTTTTTATTATTTTTCATTAATTTTCCTTCTTTCTTTTTATAATTAATTTATCAAAAACCAAGAGCATCGCTGGCAGAACAAAAATAACCACAATCATACTTATAATTGATCCTCGAGCAAGAAGATTACAAATACAACCTATTATATCAATTTTCTTATAAATAGCGACTCCAAAAGTTGCTGCAAAAAAGCACATAGCTGATGTAATAATAGATGGAACAGATAACCTTAAAGTTTTTCTCATTGCTCCCGTTTTATCACTATTAATCTTTCTTTCTTCCAAATACTTAGTTGACATTAAAATCGCATAATCTATCGTTGCTCCTAGTTGAATCGTTCCCACTACAATCGAAGCGACAAATGGTAATTCCACGCCTGTATAATAAGCCCAAGCCATATTAAGAAAGATAGCAAACTCGATTGTCATAATCAAAATAACTGGTAATTCAACTTGTTTTAGGACCAAGATCATAATGATAAAAATAACTATTAAAGAGGTATAATTAACCGCTTTAAAATCGTGATCAGCAATAGTTACTAAGTCTCGCATAAGAGCACCTTCCCCGGCGACAATTCCCTTTTCATCATATCTCTTAACTAAATCATTTAAAACTTTTATTTGATCATTTAACTCATCACTAGCAACTTCATAATTTGATAAAACAAGTAGCAAATTATAAGAATCATTGGTAAATATTTGTGATAAATCCTGAGGAATTAACTCATAAACATTTTGATCATTTACAAGACTTGGAGAAACAACCATCTCTATTCCTTCCAAAGCCTCTATTTGTTCTACAAGCTGATAAATTTGTTCATTTTTAACGCTTTTATCTAGCAAAACTATCTGAGGTGAAACGATAGAAAAAGAATCAGCTAAATGTTTATTCGCAGCATTAAAAGGCATATCACTAGGTAGCCCTTTATCAAGTTTATAATAAACATCATATCTCGAATTACCTAAAATCGCAGGACCAATTAAAATTAAAAACAACAAAATACACAATTTATAATGCTTAATACAGCCATCTTGTATTTCTTTAAAACTTGGTAATAGAACTTTATGTTTAGTTTTATTAATTTGTCTATCAAAAATAAGCAATAAAGCTGGAAACAATGTTAATACACAAATAAGCCCGCAAAGAACTCCCTTAGCCATGACAAGCCCGATATCAGTTCCTAAGGTCAAATCCATTGTACATAAAGCTAAAAACCCTGCAAAAGTAGTAAGTGACGAACCCATAACTGATTTAAATGTTTCACAAATAGCTTCTGCCATTGCCTCTTTAACATTCTTTTTATCTTTTTTAGCCTGTTCATATTTATGATACAAAAATATTGAAAAATCAGTTGTTACTCCAAGCTGCAATATAGCTGTGATTGCTTGGGTAATATAACTAATACTTCCCAAAAACAAATTAGTTCCCATATTATATAAGATAGCTATCCCTATATTTCCTAACAACAAAAATGGAATAATATAAGAATCTGTAGCAATTTCCAAAACAAATAAGCAAAAAACAACTGCAATTACAACATACAAAACTATTTCATTATTTGATAAATCCATAGTATCAATAACCAAGGAAGTCATACTACTAACTTTAGAAGCATCACCTACAACCTCGCGTAAATCTCTAACCGCCGCAATCGTCTCATCATCACTAGTTCCACCATTAAACGTAACCATTATAATACTCTCATCATCATTTTCTATTTTCGAATATATCTCTCTTGGCAACATATCAATCGGTATAGTTACATCAACAAGATCAACAATACTAAAAACTTGATTAACCCCTTGGATACTTTTTATTTCTTCGATTAGTTGCCATAACTTTTTCATATTTTTGCAATCAGTCATAACAAATGCATAAGCCCCGAGTCCAAAATCATCAGTTAAAATATTCTCACCCTTAATTGTTTCTACACTCTCTGGCAAATAAACTAAAATATCATAATTAATCTTTGTATTGATAAAACCGATTATCGCTGGAATTAATAATACAATGCTTAAAAGAACAATTAATTTACTATGCTCTGAAATATATTTTGAAAACTTTTTCATATATTTTCCTCCATTTCTTTTAACAATATATTAAAAACATCCAAAAAAATCATTAACATAACTTCTATTTTGTTTGTTTTCCAACAAATCAACTATAACTGTCCGCTAATTATCAAACTATATGTAGTTTATCTTTACTTTTGTTTAATAAAGCTTATACTATTATTAGGTGATAAAAATGCCCAAAAAAGAAGATTTACGAATAACAAAAACTAAAAAAAACCTTTATGAAGGTCTCTTAACCCTAATGAAAGATAAGACTTTTGAAGAAGTTAAAGTATCTGACATCTGTGCCATATCTCTAACCAATCGCTCAACATTCTACGATCATTTTACTGACAAATTCGAGCTTTTAGACTCGCTAATTAACGATCTTGAAAAAAGATTAATCGAAAAACTAAAAGAAAACACGCAACTTGCCAGTTCCAAAGAATACTACATGGAAACAATCCGTCTTTTTTTTGATCACGCTGAAGAAAACCTCAACATATACTCCTCTATTTTAAAAAAGAACAATAATAGTATCTTAATGGATATGGTCTTCGATACTCTATTAATAGACGTCGAAAATCATATCAAAAAAGATGCCATATCCCTTGCTATACCTAGCGAAATAATTTCCAAATTCTATGTTAGTGCTGTAATTAGCATCTGTCTTAATTACATTAAAAATCCCCACAAATACCAAAAAGAAGATATCCTCCACTATTTAGATATCCTCCTCCCTGACAAAATATATAAATAAAGACAAAGTATTAAATTTACTTTGTCATTTTCTTTATCTTATTTTTCTAAAACTACTTGAATTTTTCCTTTAAAATGTTTCCCTTGATCATAATTTTGTTCTTCTCCAGTTCCATGAAGAGTCATTTGCACTGTATAATTTTGTTTAGTATGAGGTCTAATTGCAATATGCTTTTGAATAAGTCCATCTGTTTTAGGAGTAGTTGTCCAATCTTTATTTAAACCATTATTGGTACTAGAAACCTTATACCAGAAATTCGTACTTTCAAAAGTATTTGTACTAATAAGCCAATTAAGATCATAATAAAGTATTTCATCTGTCGTATTTTCAATTGAGAATTTCAAATCTGGAACCGTCGTATTTAATCCAGGTTCTTTTTGATCATCAGGATATAAATTATCTGTCACAATTGCATTTTGATTTTCAAATAAAACAATTAATTGAGCTGTTTCACTAGTAATACCTCCATTACCATCTTCATAAACTCCATCTTTATTATCTGGCGTTAAAATCATCGCACATTTACTATCACAAACACCATCACCATCAGTATCACAGTTCATATCACAAATGCCATCGCCATTATTATCAATATTTATATCAGGACTTCCATCATGATTAGTATCGATATTAACATCAGGTTTTCCATCCCCATCTAAATCAATATTTGTATCTGGCCATCCATCATTATCTGTATCACAATTTATATCACAAATTCCATCATTATTTGTATCTTGATTTACTTTATTTTTAATATTTCCATTTTCATCTTCCACATTAAACGTTGGTTTCTTATTTCCTGCATAATCAATATTTATATCTGGTTTATTATCATTATTAGTATCACAGTTTATATCACATTTACCATCGCCGTCTAAATCGATGTTAGTTTGCTTATTATTTTGCGAAGAATTATCGACACAATTTACATCACACTTACCATCACCATCATTATCAATATTGACATCACTAACACCATCACCATTTGTATCGATATTTATATCAGGAACTTTATCTCCATCAACATCGATATTTAAATCAGCAACACCATCACCATCTAAATCAATATTAATATCTGGCCATCCATCACCATCAGTATCACAATTCAAATCACAAACCCCATCATTATTTGTATCTTGATTAATCGGATTAAAAATACTTCCATCTTCCCTTTGGACATTAAATATCGCTTTCCTATTTCCTTTATAATCAATATTTCGATCAGGTTTTCCATCTTTATTAGTATCGCAATTTATATCACAAATTCCATCTTCATCTAAATCGATATTTAAATCAGCAACACCATCACCATCAAGATCCACATTGAGTTGCGACAATCTAAGATAATGAATTCCTGTATATGTAGCAAAACCACCAACTAGAAAAAAACCTAGCAAGAAAAGAATAATCAACAACAAATTACTTTTTTCTTTAAAAGAAAAGATTAATCTACTACCTATTTTTTCAATTCGAAGAGAATGAGGCAAATAAATTTCATTATCACTAACATCAAAAGCAATATTCAAAACCTTTTCTATCATATTTTTTGTAATATCTACTTTTTCTTCATAAAATTCATTTAAAATACCTTTAATTTTTTCATCTTGTTCTTTAGTCTTTAACAATAAAAACTCTTTTAAATCTAATACTTCTCTCTTAGTCTTATCAATATTATTTTCTTTTCTCTTATCTTTATTCATTATCAACTTTCCTTTCTGCAATTTTTATCTAAACAATTCTGTAAGGATCTGTCATACTTCCAGATCCACTTGCTAGTTCTACGTTTGAAGCAAGACTAAAGGTCGGGCGCACCGCACCGTTGCCATACACGACGCTAATGTTCGTGCTCCCACCCGCATCCACACAGAACGCACGGTTCGTAATGTCCGTATACGGCGAGATTGTCCATTCGTAATGTCCCATATACATCCAGTTTTCATTTATTGCTGATCTATAATCTCTTGTTTCTCCTCCACTTGTACTATCATACCCCTTTTTTGTCCAATGGTTTGGTAGAGCTCCATAGTAATAATCACTTAAATACATTAATCCTATCTTTGCTTCGTATGTTTTATTTATCTTATTTGCTCCTACTTCATAATCATATGCCCTCTTGGCATTTGATTCCACCCCATTAGCACGGCTCATTCCTCCCACATTCCATGTTGTTGTTGCTATTTTGTCTGTCCATGTTGTTCCCAGATTATTTAAGTATGTCCCATTTAGATGAATTGTATTTAATCTACTTTCA
>CAMNRN010000043.1 GCA_946553095.1 uncultured Mycoplasmatota bacterium | reverse complement strand
TCAATTAAATTATCAGCTATTTTCCCAACAGTTCCTTTATAAGAAGAATACTTTCTTTTATTTCTTTTTAATGGTTTCAGTCCTAATTTGACCATAATTCTATATACTTTTTTATGATTTACATTATAACCCTGATTTCTAAGTTCTAATGTAATTCTACGATAACCATATCTTTCTTTATTTTGTTCAAATATTTCTTTTATTTTTACTACTATTTCTTTATTTTTATCATCTTTATCATTTTTAGACAAAGTATAATAATATACTGATTTAGCTAAACCAGATACTTTTAGAAGAATCATTAATGGATATTTTAGCCGAAGTTCACTTACAACATTTACTTTTTCTTCTGTTGTTGATTCTTCCTTGCTTGAACAACGGCTCTCAATTTTTTTGAGTAATCTAGTTCTGCTTTCAAATATAGATTTTCTTCTTCTAATCTTTAACTTTTTCTTCAATAGTTTCATTCTTTTTTTGCTTTGTAGGCTTCTTTTGCATAGTCGATCGACCTCGCTTTCGTTCAACTATATTATAACCCTTTTCCTTATATTTTTTAATCCAATTTTGTAACATTCCATCATTTGAAAAACCTAAATCAAGTGATACAGACCATACTGACTCGTGATTTATCAAAACTCTATTTACTGCTTCCTCTTTAAATCCTTTAGGATAACTTTCATTTTTTATGGTTCTTAATACATCTAATCCATGTTTATCTATTAAGCAGCACAAATATTGTGCATTTTTAGTTGTTATTTCATATTTGATACTCAAAGATTTTAATGATAACCCATTGTTTCTTTCTTCATATAATTTAATTTTATCATCATAACTTAACTTCCCCATATAAAAACCTCGTTTCTATTTTGTCCAAGAAACGGGGTTCATATCAATCAATCTATACTCTAAATTTTCAATGACTTTTAACACGAGCCAACATTCTAGCAGAATTATCTTCTTTTAAAGCTCTAATCGAATGACCTAAATTAAGTGTATCAATTATATGAGCCAAATAACGGGAACAATCTGCCGTATAAAGCCAAGGTCTTTCTAAATATTCTTTAGGAATATAAGATAAATTAGTTGTATAAAACCCATTAAATAATCCTTCATCATGAGCTTTATCAAATTTTTCAATTCCTTTTGTAAACAAAGCAAAAGTTGTAAAGAAGTCTACTTTCAAAGCTCCTTGCGCTTTAAGTTCTATAGCAACATCGAGCATTGAACCACCACTAGCTAGCATATCATCAGCTACTAAAACATTTTTTCCATAAGTACTTTCACCTAAGTAAGCATGTTTTTCAATAGGATTCATTCCATCGACAACACTACTACCTCTTCCTTTCTCGAAAGTACCAAATTTAACACCGCCTAAAATACCTGCTAAAAATCCAGCCCTTTCAACTGCTCCTGCATCTGGAGAAATAACATAAGTATTTTCTCTATCGAGTGGTTCATTTTGGAGATAAAGTTTTAGCATATCATTAGTAGCATAAAAATTATCAAAAGGAACATCAACAGCATTTTGAGCAGAATTAACATCATGCATATCAAATGTTACAAAACCATTAACTCCCATTCTTTCTAAATCTCTAAGTCCCATGGCCATATCCAAAGACTCATTTACACCATGTTTCCGTCTATGTTGTCTTGATTGATACCACAAAGGCATAATCACTTTTACACTTCTAGCATGTTTCATTATCGCTGAAACAATTCTTTTTACATCCATAAAGTGTTCATCTGGTGACATATGATGCATAAAATCATACATTTCATAAGTAATACTATAATTATGTGGATCACTTATAATATAAACATCTTTCCCCCGCACTGAATCAAGTAGCACTGCTTTTCCCTCACCATCTTGAAACCTTGGTAGAGAAACTGGCAATAAATAATTAGTTTCTGTATTTCTTATATTTTGTATCTCACGATTTAGCTTTTCCCCTAATTCTTTGCAATTGTCCAAAACAATTAAACATAAATCTTCTTCCATACTACTCTCCCTTAAACTCATTTTAACACTTTAATTTATAAAAGCAAGTTTTTCTAATTTCTTTTCTTAACATATAACGACATTAAGAAAAAGAAACAAGTAAATAAAGATAACACTAGCATACTTTGCCAAATAGGTTTTAAAGTAATCAAATTAATTTTTTCTAATGAAGTAGTAAGTTCATTAACATGAATAAACCAATAAGATGGCAAAATTCTTGCAATTTTCAAAACAAAATCGGGAAGAAATTGCACAGGCACAAAAGCTCCACACAAAAAGCTACTTCCTAAAGCAATTACATTTACAATTCCATTAATCGTATCTTTATTTAAAATAACTTGGTTTAAGAAAAAAGCAATAGATAATGCACAAAGTGTAAATAAAAACAAATTAACAATATAAATAAGACCATGATAAGTAAACATTATTTTGCCCACCAAAACAAAACCGAGAAGCACATATAATAACCATAAAAAGAAAGCAAAAACAAAAGTTGATAAGAATAATTGCATTAAATACTTTTTATAATTTATTTTACTTATCCGTATTCTATCATCAATATTCTTTTGTTTAAAACTAAAAAGTGAAAAACAAACCCCAAATATACAACCTGCCAAAATACAATAATTTGTAAAATTAAAGTAAGTAGTAGCCTTACTCATAGCTTCTGTATCAAGTGATGTTTTTAAATAAACATTTGTCTTCAAATCAAGATTTCCATTTATAAGACGCAAAAGTTCTTCCTCACTACTTGCTAAAACCCGATAAGTATTAGCTACTTGCATATATTTCTCAATATAAATATTAACTAAGCTAGAGGCATAATCTCCCGTACATTGAATCTCGAGCTTAGGTTTTCTCCCTAAGAAAAAATCACGATTAAAACCCTCAGGAATAGTTATAGCTATATTTATATCTCTATAAAACAAAGCATCGGAAATATCTTCTTCATCTAATAAAACAACATTACTAACTTTTTTTAAATAAGTCATAAAATTTTCTGTAATTTTCGCATTTTCATCCAAATTATTTATATAAACATCTGGCAAATAAGCATTAAAAGAAGTATTAACCTCATTAGTTTTTAAACTAAATCCTCCAAAGAAAATTAAAATAACTGTGTAAAGAATAAGTGGTGCCTTACACTTGTTTAAAACCTTTAAAAATGTTTTAAATACTGTCATAAGAATTCCTCCTTAATGCTAAAACCGAAACTATCACCATCACACCAATAAATATTAATAAGCCCAGTAAATCCCACCAATATCTTGTCAAAGTATCATAATAATATAAACTATAAAAGCCATCTGTAATGAGATTTGCTGGATTTATCATATTAATCCATCCGACATTTTTATCAACTACATATTTCATCGTAATTCCCATCATTCCAGCCAAAAAGCAACCAAGCATCGTAACCGAGAGCAAAATCCCCAGTTTAGTTCCCTCTTTTACTTTAAAACAACTAGCAATAGCAACACCAATAGCCAAACCGGCCAAATTCCCTACAATAGCTAAAAGAACAACATGTCCACCAAACAAGCCAAAATCAACTTTCAATAAAAAAACAAGAAATAAAAACAACAAGAAAAGTCCTATCAAAGATATCAAAAAACTAGCTAATATACTACTTAAAACAACTTTAAACTTTGGTGAAGGAGAAACTTCTATTCTTTTTCCTCTTTGACTCATATTTGCCAAATTTTGATTAAGAGCAGTCAATCCCAAAGTCCCCCCATAAAGACAAGTCATAGCTATCAAAGTATAATACTCAACCATCGTATAACTCATATTTTTATTAGAATTATCTAGCACATACGAATAATCATCCATCATTACTTTAACGAAATTTTCTAATCTAGAATTACCATTTTTTCTGATATAGTCTTCCAAAACTTTTTCATGACTCAATATTTGATCTGTTGTAACTTGTAAAATAGTTTCATTAATTCCTGATTTAGCCACTACTACTGTAGGCTCATCTAAAACCAGAATATAACCTACAATATCTTTATTTTCCAACATTTCTAAAGCAACATCTTCTTCCAAAACGTAAGAAACATCAAACAATTTATCCTCATTATTATCATCACTTAAAACCTCAAAAGTTTCTTTAAATCCCATACGAGAATTAAAATTATCATTTTCCACGATTGCAATTGGAAAAACATCCAACTTTTCATTATTTTCAATATCACTAAAAGCCAAGAAGAAAAAAGTCCCCAAAATAATTGGAAACGCAAAAGTCCAAAAAATTAAAACTTTATTTTTCCCTAATATTTTCAGCGTATAAATAAAATTATGTTTAAACATCAGTCTCTTAGTTCCTTTCCTGTAAGTTCTAAAAACACATCATTCAAAGTTGGTCTTTCTGAAAATATTCTCTGATATTCTAAATTTTCTTTTTTTAAAAACTCGACCAACAAAGGCAAATTATGTTGTCCTTTTTTATAAGTAATAATCAAAGTAGTTTTATTATAGCTTACTTCTTCCACATTTTTTAAACTCTTTATTTTTTCTAAATCAGTTTTCTTTAACGAAATATCTTCAATAGTCACTTTTTCTTCAATTTTTGCCAAGTTTTTCAACTCAAGAGGTGACCCACTTGCAATAATCTTCCCTTTATCTAAAATAATAACACGATCACATATCATTTCCACTTCTTCCATATAATGAGTCGTATATAAAATAGTTGCCCCTTTTTTTCGTAAATTCAAAATACCTGCCAAAATATTTTCTCTGCTCTGCGGATCAACAGCCACAGTTGGTTCATCTAAAAATATAATCTTAGGCTTATGAGCAATCCCACAGGCGATATTAAGTCTTCTTAGCAAACCACCTGATAATTGTTTAGGATAAAACTTTTGAAAATCTTCTAACCCCACCAATTTTATTGCTTCAATAACATATTCTTTTCTCAATTGTTTATCTTCAATATAAAGTCCACAAAAGTAGTCAATATTTTCATAAACAGTAAGTTCTTCAAAAACTGCTATATCTTGAAAAATAACACCAATATCCTTTTTTACATCATAATTTGTCGAACTCATAACTTGTCCCAATATCTTTATTATCCCATCTTCATAATTTAAAAGGGATAAAAGACAATTAATTGTCGTAGACTTCCCACTTCCATTAGGACCAAGCAAGCCTAAAACCTCCCCTTCTTCTACATCAAAAGACAAATCTGAAACTGCTATAAAATCCTTATACTTTTTAGTTAAATGCTCTACCTCAATTACTTTTTTCATCATTCTTCTCCTTTTAACGCTACCTATTAATAACAATATAACATAATTACAACTTTAAAAAAAGAGTGATTTACACTCTTAATAAAATGCTCCACCCCATATGATTGCTAATAAAATAAATAATATTAATACTATAAAAAAGAAATTTCCACCATTATTATGATTATTATTTCCACATGAGTCAGATTCATGTTTGCAGCAGCTCATTTTCATACCTCCTTAATATTTAATATTTATATAAAAACTAAATGAAAGCCCCTAAAATTATGATTAATAAAATAAATAATACTAATATAATTGCAGCACCTAGGCCATTTCCACAATGATTCATGAGTCTCCCCCCTTTTATTGTCTTTTCACTAGTATTGTATGGCTCTTTTTATGATTGGTGCGTGCTAAATACCCAATAATAAAAAGTAAAAGATTCAATATAGTTCGCTTGATTTTGAAAGAGTTTCTTGTGTTTCCCTAAAATTATTGTTATAATTAATATTGTTAAGGAGAAAAGATTATGAAGAAAAAAATATGTATGTTATGTATGATAGCTTTACTTACAACAGGGTGTGGAAAAGTTCCTAAATTATCCAATGGAGATGATGCTGTTCTTACTTTTGAAAACGGAGATATGATCAGTGCTAATGAATTATATGAAAAGGTTAAAAATAGCTTTGCTTTAGAAGCCTTAATTACATTATCTGATACTTATATTCTTGAAAAAGAATTTGCTGGATATATAGATGAAGCTCACGAATCTGTCGAAGCCTATGTTGAAGCTTATATTGAACAATATGGTGGTGAAGACAAATTTTTAGAAGCTGTTCGTCAAAGTGGTTACCAAACAATTGATGCTTATAAAGAATATTTCTATTTAATGTTAATGCAAAATCATGCTATAGAAGAATATACTAAAGAGCAAATAGAAGACAAAGACATTGAAAAATATTACAATGAAACCATTAAAGGTGATTTAGAATTAAGTCATATCTTAATCACAGCTGATATTAAAACATCGATGACTGCTGATGAAAAGAAAGAAGCAGAAAATAAAGCTAAAGATACTGTAAAAGAAATTATTGAAAAATTAAAAGCTGCTGAAAACGTTGAAGAAGAATTCAAAAAATTATCTAAAGAATACAACAAAGATGAATCACATAAAGAAACTGGTTCATTAGGAAAAATAACATATGGTGATCTATCAACAAACTATGATGAACTTTTAGACGCCGCTTATAAATTAAAAGATGGAGAATTCTCTACAGAAGTTATAACAACAGAATTAGGATATCATGTTATCTTAAGAACTAAATCTTATGAAAAAGAATCACTTGAAGATTTAAAAGATGAAATAAGAGAAAAATTAGCAGAAAAATATGCTACTGACCATAAAGATATCACAGTTACAACATTACAACATTTCCGTAAAAAACATGGTATGGAAATCCAAGATTCAGAACTTCAAAAACAATATGCTACATACATCCAAAACTTACTTGCAAGTTTTAAGCAAACTGAAGAAGAAAAATAATAGTAACCAAACTAAAAAGATAGAGTTTTAGATATAAAATTCTATCTTTTAATTTATTCACTAATATCACAATTCAAAGGATCGAATAAACACGTACTACAGGCATCAAATGATCTCATTGTGTTAACAGCTCTATCTACAAAAGAAAAAGCAAAATCTAACACTGTCGGAATAAGAAATATTATTACAGCAATAATCGTTCTTCTGACAAGTTTATTTATAGCATCCTTATTAGATTTATCATCACTTGATATCACAGCCTTAGCAAAATCGACCGTCGCCATAACAATCAGAATCAAAGGAACTAAAATCTTTAAAACGAAGAATACAAACCCGACAACGCGAATTCCTTTTAAGATATTTCCATCTTCACAAATATTAATGTCCACTATTTCATTTCCATTGACATTAGTTTGATCACCAACATTTTCGTTAGGATTTACAACACCAGAAGAGCCAATGTCTACACCTACTTTATCTTCATGATCCCCTAAGTAATAATAACCAGTAGTTCCTTCTAGCGAATATTTCCAAGGAATATCCTTATTATACTTTCCATCTTTAAGTTCAAAAACTGAATCACTAACAACAAAAACGTCTCCATTTGTTGCCATATAAGTATCATTATTTCGAATAATTGGAGCAGTTTTAAAATTGTCATAAGAAACAATAAAATAATTATTTTCCGAGCCATTTTGCTTTTTTTCTTTTCCAATTTCTACTGATACAGTATTTTTACGTTGATCTACTTTAAAAGTTTGTTCACAAGAAATTGCATTAGTATTAGCACAAGGTTTCCCAGAAGACTGAACAGTCCCTCCCTGCGTAACACCTCCTGGTGAAGTGCCACTTGTTTTCGAGTAAGCATAACAAGCATCCCCTTTTGTATTTACATCCGTTACAGAAATAGTTGTAGTATCAACACAAACATAAATTGTAGAAAGACAACCATAACTTTTATAACTATCAAAAAATCTCTTAACATCAAAATCATTATAATTAATCAATTTATCGTTTAAATAATGCTGCCTTCCATCTTTAACTAAATCAAATTTAGAAGTTCCATTATAAACTACATAAATCCCATTCATATCTGCTGAAAACTTTACTGAACTAAACCCCACAGCTCCGTCTAATCTTCCTGTTGCATCTTTATAGGAACAAGTAGGATTAGTTTTTAATATGTCACCATACTCTTTAGCAACATCCTCCCAACCACAGCCAGATAAAAGCAATATGAAAACTATCAACAATAAATACTTACTCATTTTCTTCAATCGAATCACCACTTTAATAAATTATATCATGCTTTTTATAATTCCCCTATATTTTTTATTAAATAATCAATATTTGCTATCGAAAAACCTTTCGTATACATTTTCTGTTTTAGTTTGGTACATAAAATATCTCCTTCATATTTTTTACTTAGCTTTCGATATTCTTTTTTTAATGCACTTTCCATAATTTTATCTTCTTGAAAAGAAATATTTTCAATTTCTTCATTAATTAATTTCCAAGAATACCCCATTTGTAACAACTCATTCTTTATCTTACTTTTCAACATATACAAAGATAAATTATGATTACTCTTAACTTTCTTATCAATTATTTTTTTTATTTTATCACGCCAAACATCATCTTTAACAATCAAATAATTAAATATGTCCTCTTCACTAAATCCCAATTTTTTTAACTCTCTTATAATTTTATCGGGGCCTTTTAAAGATAAATTAATTTGATCATTAATATAACTTTTTAAATAAACTTCTCGGTTAATATAACCTTGACTTTTTAACTTAGAAACAGCAAACAAAACATTATCTTTCGTAAAACCATCTTTAATTAATTTTGTTTCAATCTCACTTTCTAATCGCAGCTTTATTGTAACTAACTTTAAAGCTTTATAATACGCCTTATAATTATTATCATACAAAACTATTTTCTTTAGCTCTTCTGGACTAATACTCTTTTTCCCTAATAAATTAAAATAAATAATTGTATCATCATAAAAATTTAGTGAAGTATTATCACTAAATTGTACTACATATTGCTTATCATTCTTTTTTCTAAATTTTATAATTTCCATTTAACTATCTTGTTCACTCATGTATTTTTTACATGCCGCATCTAAATCCTTCGCCAATTTCTCAATATCTTTAAAATTAGGCGTTCTAGCTCCAGATGCATATTTATGACCTCCCCCATTATATTTACTTGCTATCTCATTAATCACTGGTCCCCGACTTCTAATATTAACTTTATATATACTATTTCTTTCATCATAAACAACAAACATCCAACAAATAAGTTCTTTAATAAAGAAAAAGTCATTAACTTGATGTGAAACAATCGAAGACTCTACATTATATTTCTTCAAAGCCTCTGCCGTCACATTTAAAAACCCAAACGAATTTTCACTAATTACAATATTCTCTACTGCATAAGCTCTAAATTTTTCTTCCACAATACTTCTTTCATACAAATTATTATACAAAGGAACAAAATTAATTTTACTAATATCTAGTAATTTATAAACAGTTTTAAACGTTTCCTTACTTGTATTTTGAAGTAAAAATCGATCACTATCAAAAGCCATTCCTAAAAACAAATTCTCTGCAATCTTCGTATCCAAATCTAACTTAGTTTCTAAAATCAAATTAGTAATCATTTCACATGTACTAGACATCGTATCATCGGTCCAATCGACATCACCAATAATATCTTCCGCGGGATGATGATCTATCTTTAAAATAGCTTTATATTCTAAATCTTCAATTCCATCAACTCTTATAAAATTAGGAACATCTAAAAGAATCAATAAGGCATCATCAAGTTCTTTTAAATTAACTTTATCCAGATTTCCTAAATAACGAAATTTATGAACCCCAGCCCCAATAGCATAAACTTTCTTATTAGGATAAGTAAGTCTAATAGAATCACGCAAGGCTATTTGACTTGCAATCGCATCTGGATCTGCGCCAATATGTCTAGCCAAGACAATTTCATCATATTCTTTTATTATTTTAATTATTTTTTTGTATAATTCTTTTTTAATTATACTCACCACTTTCTATTTTTTATTTATAAGTTCCATTGTATCTAAAGCTATCATAAGTTCTTCATTAGTCGGTAAAATATAAACTGCAATTTTAGAATCATCTTTACTTATAAGACGAAATTCACCACGACAATTATTCTTTTCTAAATCGAGTTCTACACCTAAAGACTTAATTTTTTCACAAACTGTTTTTCGAACTTGACTACTATTTTCTCCCACACCAGCTGTAAAAACAATAGCATCAGCACCATTTAATAGATTATTATACATCGCAACATAGTTAGCGATTCTTTGTGTATAAATATCTTGGGCTAATATAGCTTTTTCATTATTTTGTTCCATAGCATCTTCAATATCTCTTGAATCACTACTTAAACAACTAACACCCAAAAGTCCACTTTCTTTATTTAAACAATTAATTACTTCTTCACAACTCATATTTGTCTTATTCATCACAAAAGGAATAATACTAGGATCAATATCTCCCGAACGAGTTCCCATCATCACTCCCGCCAAAGGTGTAAATCCCATTGAAGTATCGACAACTTTACCAGAATCAATCGCTGTAACTGAAGCTCCATTTCCAATATGACAACTAATAATTTTAGCATCATCTTTTTGTAAATATTCTCTCATAGTTTTATCTATATAACGATGACTTGTTCCATGAAATCCATATTTTCGCACTCCATATTTTTCATACCATGAATATGGAACTGGATACAAAAATTCTCTTTCACTCATACTAGAATGAAAAGCTGTATCAAAAACACCAACTTGCACCACATTAGGTAGAGCCTTCATAAAAGCCATAGCCCCCATTAAATTAGCTGGGTTATGAAGTGGACCTAACTCATTATATTTAGAAATCTCTTTTATAATATCTTCATTTAAGATTAAAGATTCACTAAATTCTTGTCCACCATGTAATATTCTATGACCTACTCCTTCTATTTCATCTAAATTATTTAATACATGTAGTTCTACTAAATCTTCCATAAGACAAGATACAGCCACTGAATGATCATTTAAACTTTTCTCTTTTCTTATTTTTTCTCCATTATATTTTATAGTATAAAAACTACCATCCATTCCTATTTTTTCAAAAACACCACTAGCAATAACCTCTTCACTAGGAAGTTCGATTAGTGTAAATTTCAAAGAAGAACTTCCTGCATTCACTGATAATATTTTCATAAAAATTCACCTCTAAAACAATTATACAGAACAAAAGAAAATTAAACAAGTGATTTTGCAATTAAAAAAAGATAAATCACCCGCAATTTAAAAATAACCGATTTCCAAAAAACATCATTTTTAAAATCCCATTCGATAACTCTAAAAATTCGTCTTTCTTTTAGAAAAAAAAATATAAATTCACGTATAATCAATCTTATAGAAATATTAATTAATTTCTTATTGATTGATCCCT
>CAMNRN010000042.1 GCA_946553095.1 uncultured Mycoplasmatota bacterium | reverse complement strand
AAGATGTATCATAATAAGAACAAAATTCCACTATTATGTATGGATATTCTTCATAAGAATAGATTTCTAAGAATTGAGATACATCCCAATTAGGATAAACATCATTATAAATCTTAATTGGTAGTTTTTTTATACCAGGTTCATATGATGATGTACTAGTAGTAGTTTGAATACCTATAGGGGCAGAACTAATCGCTTTAACACCAGGAATAAAGAAAAATAAACCAATTAATAAAAATAAATACTTTTTCATAATCAACCACCAAAAACCTTAAATAAGATAATTGTAAGCCAAATTGTAAAACAACCAATTATAATAGCAAGTAAATAAGCTTTAGTTGGAATACCTTTGTCATACATCGAATTAGAATAATAAATTGAATCAATTACTTTAAGTTCAGTATCTGTAATAGGTTCTAAAACATACTCATTGCTTGAATTCCTTACATAACGATATAATTTATCACAATTAAGAGTTGTATTTAAAGTATCAGTAGTATCAATAATATCATTACTCAAACAGTAATAATAACTAGTATAATTATTATATCCGCTTGAAGTTATTTCAGTAGCAAGAAGATAAGATTTATAATTAGACCTCATATAAATATTATTAAAAAAATCTAATCTAGAACTATCTATATAAGTATAGTTATTAGTAACTGTTTTTGCGTGGGCCACCTCCGTGGCACTCACGCAAAAAACAGTTGCAGTTAAAATGCAAAAACTAATCTTTTTCAATATACTTTTCATATTGTTCATAATATCCATCTTTTATATCCTCCTTTATATTTGTCCAAAATGGACTATCTTTACTAAAATCTATAACTTGATACGTATTATACATATCATAATGTAATTTTTTGTGAGTATAAAAAGCACCAAATTCTTTTTTACCCACTAACTCATCTTTTTGTTTTTCAAAATCATGATATACAACGCAATGAGTTAAAAAGTTTAAATAAGTATGACAATCTACTATTGTATTGATTTGTTCTCTCATAACGAGTTGTAAACGACTAAATACTTGACTTGTAAGAACGAAGATTCTTTGTCTTTTTCTGTTTTGGCTAATTACCTGGAACATATTTACATCAGCATTTTTGGATTCTAGACTATTAAATAGAATGTGAGCCTCATCAATTAAGAATATACAAGGTTTATCATAATTAAAGAATAATTGATAATAACGCGTGAAACGTATAATGTTTTCTTTTGGTATATGTGTAAGAATATCCGTATTAATATCAACATTAGTAATAAGATAAGTATTTGGATAATCTAAAAATATATTACTAATCATTCTTACGGCTGAAAGTGTTTTACCTGAACCTTGTTTACCACAGAAAGCATATACACCGTGATAGGGAAACTTACCTTTATTAAGCTCTTTTAATAGTTTACGATGAACTGGATAAGCAAGAAGATTTACCTCTCCTTTAAGGTCTTTCTTTCTCATTTATTAGAATTCTCCAACTTATCTTTATATTTATTACAATAATCAAGAATATAACCATTTTCTTGATAAAAATCATAACAATCTATTTCTCTATCATTAGTGAACCTCTCCAAAGTAGGAATATAAATTATAAAACAAATAACAAGCGTAACACATAACAAAATTGTAATAGAACACAATACTTCTTTAAAATTATCGCTCATCTTTAACCTCAATCAAGTTTACTTGTTTCATTTTTCTAAATTGTTTCAATAAAAGAGATTCTATTTTTTTATCATAAACAGTAAACGAAAATAACAATTTACCAGACCTCTTTTCTGTAACATCAAAAATCTTCTTCATTTTTAAATTTCCTTTCATCCAACATTAGTCTTAATTTATTTAAAATTTGTACTAACTCATATTTTCTAAAATTATTAAAATCAATATCATTCTTCGTCGTCATTATCTTGATTAGCCATTCTTTCGACATCCAAATCATAAACATTCCTCTCAATTAATATATCGAATAATAAATCGTTTAGATAATAGTAAAAATTTGTTTTAGCACGATTTAATTGCATATAAGAAAAATGTTCATCAAAACCAGCAATAATACAAAGAATACCAACAATAATTAAAATACTAATTATAATTATTTTAAAAACTAACATAATCATTTTAAACCAATCCTAAAACCTTTCCCGGTAAATGCGTCAATCATCATATTAACTAGCATTACAATTACCGCAATAGTAAGCGAAATCATCCCAGATATAATAAGTACAGGCTTAATCACTGTCATCATTTCAACGTAAATTTCTGTCAATTCCATTTGGATCACCTTTCTTTCTAAATATTTTGTTCCATAACCAATTTAATCCTTTATAAATTAAAAAACATAGAACTATACTCAATAAACCATTTATCATAAAATTTTCCTTTCTTTAAAAAATAGAGGACCGAAGTCCTCTACATTACACACGGAAGCCGTGACCTGAGAACGCAGATTGTAGCATTGCAATTCCTTTACGTGCACCCCAATAGAATAGGTATAACGTTAAACAAGCGACAATTACAATTCCCAAAACGCTAGCGATATTCGCAACAGTTAAATTAGCAGTAAAAGATGCTAGAACAGTTTCAATACCACTTTTAACTACGGAAAAATCAAACGCGTTGGTAGAAGATTGACCTTCATTCATAACCAATAACCTCCCTTTTATTCTTTTCAACCCAAGCACGAACAGTTGAATGGTACTATTTTAAAATAGGGGGATAGTACGTTACCCTAGAAGTCTAGGTGCTAAGTAATTATTTTGTATTTGTAGGTGAAATGTTAGTTTTTTGATTTAACATGATAAGTTCATATTCGGCATCGGATAAAAATACTTGTTTCTTTACGTTCTTTGTAATAAATAGTTCGATTGCCTTATATGGTTTACCGGCCTTTGAAATCTTTTCAACTACATAACTTTCTGTTTCAATTTTCATTTGACATATCCTCCTTATAATTTAATTAAAACATATAAAAAGCCGAGGTACGACACCTCAACTAAATTTATAAATATTTAATACCTTAGGAATTTGAATTTGAAAAGTGTTTTTATTTTTAAACCTATATCTTAATTCACGAATGGGTCTGTTAACAAATAAACTTAATTCACATAAATTATCACATAATGCAACAACATTATCATCAATATCATAAATAACAAAATATTCCAAAATTTCCTTTCCGATTATTTTATATGAATTTTACTCCAGGTCATAAATGACCAGGAGCAAAATTCATGGGTTCAAGTCCTGTCTTCTCGACCATTTAGTTAATTAACTCGTGTTTACGAGTTTTTTTAATTTTAGATTGTGAAAATTATGTGAAATATTAAAAAAAGGTGTAAAAATTTAGAGATGAATGATATAATGTTTTAGTGTGATGAGAATGATATTAAAAAAAGAAGTGGAATTTAATACAATTGTTAATGATATATTAAAAGATGAATATTTTATTAATTTAAAATATGAGATTCATCATGGGATCTCAAGAATGGAGCATTCTATTCATGTAGCGAAGCTTTCTTATTTGTTATGTAAATTTTTTCATGTTAAAAAGATGGAACAAACGACAAGAGCAGCGTTATTGCATGATTATTTTAAGACTGAAGAAATTAAAAAGAATGCGTTTGTCAATCACCCAATGAAGGCTGCGGAAAATGCTGCGAGGGTTTATCATATCAGTGATTTTGAACGAAATATAATTGAATCGCATATGTTTCCGGTGGTAAAGGTTATGCCAAGATCAAAGGAAAGTTTTATTGTATCTATGGCAGATAAAATGATTGCAGTTTATGAATGCTTAAGGTATAAAGTGCCTTTGGTGATGGGATCAAGTTTTTTGTATTTTTTAAATTTTATGATTATACCTAGATAAAGAAAAATGTGATTTTTTTCTTTTTTTCTGATATAATTTAGTTATGTCCTAGTAACTCAGCTGGATAGAGTAACGACCTCCTAAGTCGTAAGTCGGCAGTTCAAATCTGCCCTAGGACGCCAAAGAGAAAAAAGTGGTCTTGATTTTTTTAAAAAAATTTCAAGACTTTTTTGATGATTGTTGAAATAGAATCTGAAAAAATTTTTTTAAAATAATTGCTAAATTGCTTTTTAAATGCTAAAATAATTGTAGAGTAGTAGGATACTACTAGAATAAGGAGGGAATGTATGGCTCAAGGAGAAGTCAAACAAAGAAATGTAGCCATAGAGTTGTGGCGAGTACTTATTGCAATAGCTATTGTCGGGTTTCATATTGGCTGGATTATTGCGAGAACTTGTAATGGACAAAATGGATACTGGATGAAAACGACAAATTGGTTTTTTGGATCAAGTGAAGTTCTATTAATATTTACAGTGACGGCTGGATATTTTATGGTAGCCCATCATAAAAAGAAAAGTCAAGACAAAGCTTATAACGAAAGGAGTGCTTCATCAAGAGCATGGGAATATACTTGGTCTAGAGTTAAAAGTTTATTGCCTGTGTTGATTTTAGGATACATCTTAGGAGCAGTGATTTGTACAAAGTTCTATTATCCTCAGTATGGCATTCAAGAAGTTTGCACAATGTTAGTCAATAGCATTTGGGAATTTTTAGGATTTCATGCGGCTGGTTTAAGAAGTATGGGTGGAGAATTCTTCAATTTGAATGGACCTTTGTGGTTTATATCAGCAATTATTATTGTCGGATATTTTCTTTATTGGGGTTTGTGTAAAAATGAAGATTTTGTATCAGGAGTTATTGCTCCATGGTTGTTTATCTTTTTAAGCGGCTGGTGGTGTTTTACTGGTACAAGAGCAGCTCAAACTGCGTGGTCTACTTTAGGTTTGCAATTAGCATCAAGTAATGGAATGGGAGGAAGTGCAACTAATTCTACAGCCTTTATCGGCTTTAATAATGGACTTGTTTTCGTTTTAATCGGTATGTTAGCAGGAATGATGCTTTATTATTTGATTAATAAGTTGAAGTCTAAAAATATAGGTGTTGGTGGAAAATATGCTTTAACAGCTCTTAATGTTGCATGTAGTTGGTTGCTTATTTGGTATGTTATTTATCAACCGACATATTTTAATTTAGAAAGATGGACTGTTGCTTTACTTTGTATTGTTGTAATTGGTTTATCACTTCTTAATAAAGATTATTTAACAAAGTTATTGAATAACAAGTATACGAATAATTTATTTCAATATTTAGGAAGTATATCTTTGTATATTTATATGCTTCATTATCCAATAGCGATTTTATTAATTAGAATGTTAGGAACTAATAGTGCTGAAAAACCATATTCGTTTTGGTTAATTTTCATTCCAACTGTTATTATTACTATTTTATTCTCAATTTTATTGAAAATAATTATGGATAATACTATTTTGATGAAAAAAGAAGTTGCACAAGATAGCATTCGAGTTCTAGAAGAAAAAAAGGTAGTTAAAGAAAATCCAGAACCAGTTATTAAGAAAACAACTGGAATTAAAAAAAATAAGACAGTGAAAAAAGAAAAAGGAAAATAAAATCTTGTTATTTTCCTTTTGTTTTGCTACAATGAGTTAGGTTGTGATAATATGAAAATAATTAGTAAGGAAGAGGTTGGAGCTTTAATTCAAGATAATGATACGGTGCTTATTTCTGGGTCGGGTGGTTCTGGAAGCCCTGAGGATTTAATTCGAAGTGTTAGCGATTCTTTTGTGAGGTGGGGACATCCTAAAAATATTACGGTTAGTTGTGGGATTAGTCCAGGAAATCTCTCTTGTGGTGAAGTGGGAATGAATATGCTTGCTAAACCAGGATTGGTTGGCAAAGCTATTTGTTCACATTTGGGTATGGGGAGAGTTTTTGGAGAGGCTATTGGGAAAAATCAGTTTCCAGCTTTTGCTCTTCCTTTAGGGGTGATTAATCATTTGTATCGAGCTATTGCTGGAGGAGAAATAGGTATTTTAACGCATATCGGCTTAAATACTTTTGCTGATCCACGAATTGAAGGATGTTGTGCTAATTCTTTAGCTAAGAAATTGGATCCGATTGTGGAATTAGTTGTTGTTGATGGAAAAGAAAATCTTTTATATAAGTCTTTTCATGTTGATGTGGCACTTATTAAGGCGACATATGCTGATTCTGATGGAAATCTCTCATTAGAACATGAAGCTGTGATCGGAGAACAGTACAATATGGCAATTGCAGCTCATAATTGTGGGGGAATTGTTATCGCTTTAGTGGAAGAAATAAAACCAGCAGGAGTACTTAGAGCTCGTGATGTTTTAATTCATTCTAATTATGTTGATTATGTTGTGGTGGCAAAACCGGATTTGTCTTTAGGTGAATATAATGTTCCTGTGTATCGTCCTGAGTTGACGGGAGATAAAAAAATTAAGTTGGATAAAATGGAAATTCGCAATTTGGATTATCGAAAAGTGTGTGGTAGAAGAAGTGCGATGGAACTTAAAAATGGAGATGTCATTAATTTAGGGGTAGGAATGCCTGATAGTGTTGCTAATGTTGCAGCAGAAGAGGGAGTTGCCGAAAATATTTTTCTTTCCGTGGAATCTGGTCCGACGGGTGGAGTTCCGATTGGGGGAATTGTTTTTGGGGCATCAATTAATCCAGATTCTGTAATAGCAACAGCGGAACAGTTTGATGCTTATAATGGTGGTTGTCTTGATATGGCAATTGTTGGTCTTGCTGAGGTCGATCAAGAAGGAAATGTAAATGTTAGTAAATTTGGCGAAAGAGTTACTGGTCCAGGTGGATTTATTAATATTACACAAAGTACAAAAAAAATAATTTTTATGGGAAGCTTTACTGCTAAAGGATTAGAAGAAAAGATTGAATTAGGGAAAATTGAAATTCTTAAAGACGGAACTATGAAAAAGTTTGTAAAAAAGACCCAACAAATTACTTTTTCAGCTAAAGAAGCAATAAAAAATAAACAGGATATTTTATATGTCACAGAAAGAGCCGTTTTTAAATTGAGTGATAAAGGAATTGTGTTGATTGAGATTGCTCCTGGAGTGGATTTAGAAAAGGATATTTTGGGACAAATGGAATTTACACCTTTAATAGCTGAAGATTTGAAATTAATGGATGAAAGAATTTTTAAAGAAGGAAAAATGAATTTGAAAATGATGATGGAGAAATAGGAATGGATAAATTTAAAAATATAAAAATTGCTAGTGTTTTAGGTGTGGTAGGAAATTTATTTTTGTTTATAATCAAATTTATGATCGGTGTTTTTACCCAAAGTCAAGCGATGTTAGCTGATTCCTTTAATAGTCTTGGAGATGTTTTATCATCAATTATGACTTTTTTAGGTAATAAAATTGCTAGCAAACAAGCTGATGAAGACCATAATTCAGGGCATGGGAAGGCTGAATATATTTATTCAATGTTAATTGCCGTGGTGATGTTTTTTCTGGTTTTAGAAATTTTTGTATCAAGTGTTTCTTCCTTTTTTTATGAAAATGATTATGTTTTTTCAAAATGGTTGGTTTTAGTATGCATTATAACTATTATTGTGAAGTTTTGTTTGTTTATTTATACTAAAAAGATTTCTAAACGGTATGATAGTTTGTTATTAGAAGCAAATTCTAAAGATCATCGAAACGATTGTGTCGTTTCTTTGTTTACACTTTTTTCATTTATCGGGGGAATGAACGGACTTCTTTTTATTGATGGTGTGGTAGGAATTGGAATTGCGTTGTGGATATTTATGACCGCTTGGGATATTTTTCGTCAAAGTTATGATGTGTTGATGGATAAAGCAATTGGAGAAGAAACGAAAAATAAGGTTTTAAAAATTGTGGAGAAGAAAAAAGAAATCTTAAAGATATCTCATTTTAATTCGATTCCAGTCGGTTTTCAATATCAAATTTCTTTTACAATTTTTGTTGATGGAAATATGTCTACTTTTTTTAGCCATGAAATTGCTAATCAGATTGAAGAGGAAATCGCGGCGATGATTCCAGAGATTTATTTAACTGTTATTCATGTAAATCCGATGTGATTTAGTGAGTAATTTTTTTTAACTCTTTTACGAAAATGGAAGGGTGAAATAGAGGTATCATTAAATATGCTTCATTTTTGGTTCTGGTTAGGGCAACATAGAAAAGTCTTCGTTCTTCAGCGTATAAATAATTATCTTTTGAGGAATTTAAATGGTTTAATAATTTAGATTCTTTTATTTGACTGGGAAAGCCAGTGGGTGAATTAGTTATATTAATTAAGATAGTGACATCTGCTTCTAAACCTTTAGATGAATGGACGGTTAAATACCTTATTTGATGATTTTGATAGATGATGTTATTTTTATCAAAAGACATTTGTGAGGATAAAAATACTTCGATGTCTTTGTTGTTTCTTCCAAGTATTAATATGTCTTTGTATTGGTAAATTAGTTTATTTAAAAGTTTTGATAAACTCTTAGATGGATTTAAATATTTTTGATATTTAATCGGTTTATCAATACTTAGGTGGCTTTTTAATTCTTTTGGTACTTGATGGGGATTTTTGGTGATAAATTTTCCCGCGATATCAATTAATTCTTGGGAGTTGCGGTAGGTATATTTTAGTTTTAAAACTTTTGCATTGGGAAGTAGTTTTTGAAAATCTAAGAATAAGTCGATGGTGCATCCAGTGAAGTGATATATGGATTGAAAGTCATCACCGACTGCAAAGATTTTGGCATTATTTAATTTGATGATTTTTTCAATGAGATGCCATCGAAGAAGAGAAGTGTCTTGAAATTCATCGATAATTATAAGTTTATATTTATATGTTTTAGTTAAAGTTTCGGTCGCTTTTTTTTTAAGATAAAAAAAATATAAGAGACATGTTGATTTTTATTAAATTTAATAAAAATTGAATATAATTATTATTAATTTAGTAAGAAGAGGATTTAAGTTAAAAGATTTACTTAATTCGTTTTTAGTGCTATCTGTTGTTTTATATAAACGAATATAGGTAATAATTATTTTTGATAAATTTCGATATTTTTGACTTTTTAAAAATGATCTGTAGTCGTATTCTTTAAATATTTTTAAGATTGATTGTTTTAGTTTCTCGTCTTGTAATGATTGGAAAAATTCATCAGTAATATACTCCAGAAGTGAAGAAGGGGCTATTTTAAAGGAAATGTTGTGGTCTTTTAAGATTGTCATAGCGAGTTTATGAAAGGTAAAGATGTCTATTTGGTATTTAATTTTATTTTGTAAATCTGAAACACTTTTGTTTGTAAAGGATATTACTAATATTTCTTTTTCTCTGTAAATATTATTTTCTATTAAGTAGGTTATTTTTCCTAAAATTGTAAATGTTTTTCCGGCCCCAGCTCCAGCAATTAAAAGACAATTTTCTTGGCATAAAATCGCTTTTTCTTGGTAGGGGTCGACTTTTTTATTGACAATATACAAAATGGTTCCTTTCTGTTTTATCCCATTTCAAATTATCATAATTTTCTTTCTTTTTCAATATGATTTTGATACAATAGTTTATGAGGACTAAATTATGAATTTTAATGCTGAGATAGAAATTGATTTAAATAAATTAAAATATAATGTTTGTACACTTAAAGATACTTATGATGATTATTCTTATACTTTTGCTAATTTAAAGAATAATTGTTTTGGAATGGGCTGTGGTATATTAGAGACCTTGATTCAAAATGGGATAAATTATGTAATTGTTAGTACTTTGAGTGAGGCTTTAGAGCTTAGAAAAATAAATACACAAGTGCCAATTTTGGTGCAATCAGTGTTAGCTAACGATTTTGTATATGATGCTATTTTGGGAAATATCACTATATCTATTAGTGATTTAGAAAATTTAAGGGATATTGTTTCTTTAAAGTTTAAGGATGTTTTGAAGGTGCATTTTTTAATTGATAATGGCTGTAATAAAGTAGGTCTTAAATCAAAAGAAGAAGTTCAAGAAGCGTTGGATATTATTGGACAAAATGAGAAAATACAATTAGAAGGCGTTTATACTGAGCTTACTACATATGGAGTTTTGGATAATGATTATTATCACGCTTTTAATCACTTTTTGAGATGTATTGAAGGCATTGATGAGGAGATTATTATTCATCTTAATGAGCCAATTATGTATCATAAAAAAAATAAAAAAGTTAATGGAATTCGATTTGATTTGTCACTACTAGGAATTGAGGAAAATATTGATGATGGATTTATTTCTAATAGAAAGATTAAGATGATAGAAAAGAAATATGATGATTTAGCTTTTCCGGATATAGATTTATTGCTTATTTTTACAATTAAAGCTAAAATTATTGGGCTTAATAAGGCTTTGAAAGGTACTTTGGTGGGAAGAAATTTTCGGGCTAAAGAAAATATTGATTTGGCGATAATTCCGATTGGCCATAAAGATGGGATAACTAAGGCAATTGGTTCAGTGCTTGTTAATAAAAAAATTTGTCCAGTTATTAGTGATGATATTGATTATATGATTATTGGTGTTCCAGATGATACTAAGCTTAAAGATACAGTATATGTGTTAAATGAAGAAATGGATATTTATAGTTTAATTGGGGCTTTAAGAACAAATCGTTTTTATTTAATGAGTATTCTTAATAATACTTTAGTTAGAAATTATATTAATAAAGAAGAAAAGGAAGATATTCTGTGAATGACAAAATGAAAAGAGTTGTAGGAATTGCTTTTATTAAAGATGGAAAACTTTTAATTGTTCAATCAAAGAGAAGTAGTAAAACGAATTCTTGGACGTTTGTTGGGGGCGGTGTAGAAGATGGCGAAAGCGATATCGAAGCTGCAATTAGAGAGGTTTCTGAGGAAATTCACAGTGGTTTTTTTATCGAAGAAAAAGATTTAATTCCGATTATGAGTTTTGAAGATGTGGCTGCAAGTGATCCTAATTTGATGATTAAAATGACATTATTTCTTGCGAAGAAAGATATTGATGTAAAGTTAGTTCCAAATGAAGAAATTTTATACTATCACTGGTATAGATTAGGGGATGATAGTTATAATGTTTCCTCGGCTATTACCGATCATTTTGCTCCTTATGCTGTTAAAAATGGTCTTATGTATAAAAAAAATGGCAAAATTTGATTGAAAAGTGCTTGACTTATATTATTAATAATTATATAATTTATTTGTGCATTGATGAATTTCAGTGTGGAAATAGATTATAAAATGGGCGCTTAGCTCAGTTGGTTAGAGCACCTGCCTTACAAGCAGGGGGTCATAGGTTCGAGTCCTATAGCGCCCACCATTTTATTTTTTTGTTAAATGCCGACATAGCGTAACTGGCAGCGCAACTGACTTGTAATCAGTAGGTTGGGAGTTCGACTCTCTCTGTCGGCACCATTTTTATGGAGGGATAGCGAAGTGGTCAAACGCGGCAGACTGTAAAT
>CAMNRN010000041.1 GCA_946553095.1 uncultured Mycoplasmatota bacterium | reverse complement strand
TAATAATCTGTATTACCATAGTTAGGTAACTTTACACAAAGTTTTTTACACACTCGCATAAAAAAATATGGATTTCTCCATAGTTTTTTTAAATTTCTCTCATTTTATTAGCGTTTTTATATGGATTTTTTTTATCAATTCTATCAGTAAATAAAATTCCATCCAAGTGATCAATTTCGTGTTGAAAAGCAACAGCCAAATCCTCTCTTACTCTAATAGTTTGTTTATTTCCTTCGAAGTCAAAATAAGAAACTGTGATTCGTGCATGTCTAGGAACTATCCCTTCGACTTCTCGATTAACGCTTAAACAACCTTCGCCTTCACCCACAAAGATCATTTCTTCGCTCATACTGATAATTTGGGGATTAATAATAATATATTCTTCAAAAGATTTATCTTCTTTTTCATTAGCGATAACAAATATTCTTTTTAATATACCTACCTGCGCAAAAGCTAGTCCCATTCCTGCTCGCAAGTCATATTCCTCAGCTACTTTTTCATCTTGCGAAAGCTCTAGATACTTAATCATATTGTGGCATAATTTTCTTTCGGCCTCTGATATAGGAAAAGTTGCATCAACACTTTTTTTATGTAATAAGTTATTCTTTTCATCTAAAATATTTATATCTGGTATTTTTTTCATTATTTCCACCTAAAAAATATTTTAACAAAATTTATAAAAAAAAGGAAGTATAATCTTCCCTTAAGTATTAATTGTTGTTATTATTATTCCAGCCCCAGCCAGCTCCTAAGATAATAACTAACAAAATGAATAGTACAATCCATATGGCTGCACCGATTCCGTAGCCGCTTGTTGTTCCAGCGTATTGTGGACAACAATATGCATTTTGTGCCCCGTAGGAACCACCATAGTAGCCATTATTTCCATAATAATACATATTTATACCTCCTTTATGTATCTAATATAATTTACTCTTAATTGTCTTTTTTTGACATTAAAAATACCTATTTTTTTAAAAAGATATCGATTTTAAATTATAATATGATAAAATTTTAGTAGGAGACAAAGATATGAAAAAACTATTTTCCAAAATGGATATACCTTTATTTATATTAACAATTCTTTTTAGTATCTTAGGATTAATAATGATTTATAGTGCATCAAGTGTTACGGCATTAATAAGATATAATGTTCCGACATATTATTTTTTTGTCAAGCAAGTCATTTTTATTGTAGCGACATTAATTGTTGGTTTTGGAATTATCTTAAAACTACCCACCCGTAATTACACCGCCTTAGCTTGGCCAGCCATGATTGGTATAATTATTGCTTTAGCCTTATTATTTGTTAAAGGAAAACTTACTAATTCTGTAGTCAGTTGGTATGACTTAGGATTTTTCAAAATTCAACCGAGCGAATTTTCTAAATCTATTTTAATTGTCTTTTCTGCCTGTATATATAATGGTCTTCATAAAAGAAAGGTCAAAAATATTTATGCCTATTTGATTCCTTTGGGCTTTGGTGCTATAACATCAGGACTGATAATGATGCAACCTGATTTAGGAAGTGCAGTCATAGTTGGAGGAATTGTCTTTTTAACATTCATTAGTATTCCGGCTGTAAAAAGTAACCTTTTACGTGTCATCAAAATTATTGGTATTGCCGGTGTAATAGCGGTTATTGTTTTGATTTATTCTGGCCAAGAAATATTAAATAGTATGCAATTAGATCGATTTAATTTTAAAAATCCTTGCTCGAGGTATACAGAAGTAACAGGTTATCAAGTATGTAATGGTTTTATCGCAATTAAAAATGGAGGTATATTTGGTGCAGGCTTAGGTAAATCCACCCAAAAATATCTTTATTTGCCCGAAAGTCATACAGACTTTATTTTTCCTATTATTGTTGAAGAATTAGGCTTAGTAACTGGAATTTTAATCATATTAGGATATATGTGGATGCTTTTTAGAATACTAAAGATTGCCAAAGAATCTGAAACTCTTAGGTGTTCTGTTCTTGCATATGGAACGTTTTGGTATTTAGTCTTACACATATTAATCAATCTTTTAGGAGTCCTCGCTTTAATACCTTTAACAGGAGTTCCACTTCCACTTCTAAGCTACGGGGGATCATTTACAATGAATGCCTTAGCCATGCTTTTTGTTATACAAAGAGTAAATATTGAAAATAAAATAAATCGAACAAACCGAGAAATCAAATCATTATAATGGAGAGTATTTATGTCAAAAGTTGTTTTTATTACAGGAGCTGCGAAAGGAATCGGAAGGGCCTTAGCAGAAAAATTTGCCTCATTAAAATATGATATCATCATAAATTATTTAAATAGTCAAAAAGAAGCACAAGAATTGCAAAAAGAATTAGAAAAAAAATATATTGTAAAAGTAACATTGCTTCATGGTGACATATCAAACGATGAAGATGTTTTAAAAATGAAGGAAGAAATCAAAGAAAAATATCGAGAAATAGATATTTTAATTAATAACGCAGCCTATCAACAAGACGAGTTATTAGTAAACAAAAACAAACAAGAATTTATGCGGACTTTAGAAGTAAATGTATATGGAACATTTGCTATAACTAAATGTATTTCTGACATTATAAAAAATAATGGGACAATATTAAATATATCATCTACTGATAGTATTGATACCTATAATGAGTTATGTACTGATTATGCAGCGTCCAAAGCGGGGGTAAACATTCTAACTAAAATATTTGCACAAACCTTTCCTAGAATAAAAGTTCTTGGAATAATTTTGCCTTGGATTGAAACAGAAGTAGTAAAAGAAATGGATAAAGAATATTTAGCATCTGAGTTAAGAAGAACTGGTCAAAATAGACTATTAACTCCCCGAGAAGTTGCTGAAAAAGTAAATTGTGCTATAATAGACCAAAAAAACCGAAGTGGTGATTTAATTTTCATAAAGGAGGATTATAATGGATTTAGAGAATTTAAGAAAAGAAGCAGAAGAGAAAACGCAAGAAATATTTAAACAAGTCGACCAGATTGCTTTTAAAAATAGCCAAAAAATTCTTGATGCTTTTCATGCTGAAAATGTTAGTGAGAGTGACTTTTCGACGACCACAGGCTATGGCTATAGCGATAGAGGCCGTGATAAAATAGAAAAAATTTATGCCCGTATTTTCCATACTGAAGATGCCTTAGTGCGCAATCAATTTATATCTGGAACTCATGCTCTTACAGTAGCTTTATTTGGCGTATTAAGACCAAATGACACACTATTATCTATAACAGGAAAACCATATGATACTTTAGATTCTGTGATAGGAATCAAAGAAAATCCCAGTTCTTTAAAAGCTTTTGGTATTAACTATGAACAAATAGATTTATTAAATGATGACTTTGATTATGATAGAATTACTAAAAGATTAAAAGAAGGTCCTGTAAAGTTAATCGAAATTCAAAGATCAGTAGGTTATTCGTTGCGAAAGAGTATTAGTATCGCTAAAATTGAAAAAGTAATAAAAGTAATAAAAAAAATCGCTCCCAATGTAATCATTATGGTTGATAATTGTTATTGTGAATTGGTAAGCATCAAAGAACCGAGTGAAGTTGGAGCTGATTTAGTAGTAGGCTCACTAATTAAAAATCTAGGCGGGGGAATAGCATCCAATGGAGCTTATATTGTCGGAACTAAAAAACTTGTTAATTTATGTAGTGAACGATTAAACATGCCAAAAGAAGGAAAGGAAGTGGGTCCTTCTCTAGGAGCCAACAAGTCATTTTTACAAGGTCTTTATCTAGCTCCTTCAGTAGTAGCTAGTAGTTTAAAAACGGTTATTATTGCCAGTTTCATGTTAGAGAAACTTGGATATGTTACCCAACCAAAATGGAATGAAGAAAGAAATGATATAGTTGAAATGATTTATTTTAAAGAACCGGATAAACTAATCAGATTTGTCGAAGGAATCCAAAAGGGAAGTGCTATTGATTCAAATGTATCTCCAGTTCCTGTTGATACTCCTGGCTATGGAGATAAAATAATTATGGCATCTGGTAGTTTCACACAAGGATCATCTATCGAATTATCATGTGATGGTCCGATAAGAAAACCATATGTAGCTTACTTACAGGGAAGTCTAACTTATTTTTATGGATTATTAGGAATCATGACTGCTATTAAATATTTGCAAGAAAAAAATGACATTACAATATAATATCATTTTTTTTATGTTGAATAAGTTGGGGATTATCATTTCCATCTAATACAGCTTGTCTATCAAAATCCAATAATCCGGCAGCATTTGCTAAAGATAGTAGTAAATTGATAGGTTGTCTAGCCTCAGTCCATTTTTTTCCTGATGCCAAAATAGCCAAGTCTAAGTAGTTCTCTAATGGTTTTAAATTACTTAATAAATCGGCGATTTCATTCTCGTGAAAATCGATGCTTTCTTTTCTATAACAAATATCAAATCCCAAAGCTTCGCCGATAACTGCATCAGGACTACGCCAAGGATATTGACCTCCCATAATTGAAGCTCTATATAGTTCTAGAACGCTATTCTTCATTTGCAAAGCTGCTAATTTCGTCTCCAGTGCCTCGTCATCTTCTAGTGGTAATATTTGTTTAACTTCTCTTCTAAATTTCAAATCTTCTTCTTTAGCAACTTTTCCTAAAGCTACAGCAATATCATGAGCAGATACTTCATATGCTTGCTTTTCTTGGTTCCAAACTCCATCCACACTACACTCAATACTTTTCATTCTAATTCACCCTTCCGCTTTATACCTATATCTTAATAAATTCTATCACATTTTTCTATTCTTGTCAAATTGCTGTCAACATAACGAAAGGCAAATATAAAATATTAGCAGTTATATATTGACAAGTGCTAAACATATAGTTATAATGGTTTTAGCACTGAAGAATAAAAAGTGCTAAAGAGGTAAATGTATGGATGAAAGACAAAATAATCTCTTAAAAGAAATCGTCGAAACATATATTAAAACAGTAAAACCAGTTGGTTCTAAATCATTATGTGATAAGTTTAGTTGTTCAAGTGCAACGATACGTAATGAAATGGCAACGCTAGAAGATTTAGGGTTGTTAGAAAAAAATCATATTTCATCTGGCCGTATTCCTAGTGAAGCTGGTTATAAATATTATGTTGAACATCTTATGGAACCGGATAATTTAACCGGGAAAGATATGCTTACTTTACAAAAAATATTTACCAACACTGAGCTTAATTTGTCGGATGCTATTACAAAGTGTATGGAAATAATTAGCGAAATGACAAATTACACCAGCGTGGTGTTGGGAAAAAATAGTGATGATAACGCTTTATTGCAAGTAAACATAATTGCTCTATCCAAAGCTCAAGTTGTGGCCGTAATCTGTACTGATAAAGGACATGTCGAAAACAAAACTTTCACTCTTCCGCCAGAAACTGACATAAAAGAGTTGATAAAAACAAGTGAATTAATCAATAAAATGCTAGTTGGAACCCCAATTACAAAGGTAAGCGAACGATTAGAGATGGAAATTAAGCCGATCATTAAGAAAAATGTCTATCAATATGAGGCGGTTTACAATATCTTTTATGATGCGTTAAGCGAATTTGCTAATGGTGGAAACATCCATATTAGTGGGAAAGCTAAGATATATGAACAGCCTGAATATGACGATGCTGAAGAAATAAGAAGGCTCGCCAACAAATTCGAGGACATGTCTCTTATGAAAAAGGTTGAGGAAATGTCTGGAAACAGCGATGAGGTTAAAATCTATATTGGCGAAGAAACTGAATTCGATCCCAATGTAACCATCATCAGAAAAAAATATAAAATAGATGGAGAGGAAAAAACAATTGCGATAATAGGGCCGAAAAGAATGAATTACAGCCGGATTGTAGGACTCTTAAACTACGTTGATGAATCGATAGATAAAAGGAAGGATGAATAATGGAAAAACAAAAAACAGATAACAAAATATCTGATAAAGAAATTTTAAAGGGAAAACAAAAAGTAAAGGCTATCAAAGAAAAAAAGAACAAAAATAACGATGAGCAATTAAAACAAGAAATAAATTCTTTAAACGAAAAAGTTTTAAGGCTTACCGCAGAAATGCAAAATATGCGTAAAAGACATGATGAGGAAAAAGCCAAAATGTGCAAATATGATGGTGAAGAAATCATCAAGAAAATTCTTCCTATTGTCGATAATTTTGAAAGGGCAATAAAGTTAGATGACAACAATTTAGAAGATGAATTATCAAAATTCTTAAGTGGATTTAAAATGATTTATGGTAATTTATTAGATGTTTTACAACTTAGTGAAGTAAAAGAAATAGAAGCATTAAAAAAACCATTTGATCCAATTTTGATGGAAGCAGTCTTAACAGATCATGAAGATGGCATAGAACCAGGCATAGTCCTAGATGTAATGCAAAAAGGATACGTGTATAAAGACAAAGCCATACGTGTTGCGATGGTCAAAGTAAGTGAATAATGGATCATAATAGTATTATTGATAGAAAAACATATTTTATTAAATCAAAAAGGTTATGAAACATTAGCTAGTTGTGGTGGGCATTATGAAGGCGGTTGTAGTGAGAACTTCGATGTAGATATAAAGTTTCTAAAAAAAGCCCAAGATGATCCAACTTGTTTTATTAGAGAAATAAAGGAGAATACGTTTGACTGTTATATAGAAAATCGTAAAGCCTATATTTATATCTTATTTAAAAATAAATATAATTTTGACTCTCTTCCTGAAAAATGCAATCCATATGAAGATGAATACGAAGGAAGAAAACGAATTTCTATCGATTATAAAGTAAACTATTTTGATGAACACAATCAAAAAAGAAAAAGAAATGATATTGAAAAAGATTTAGATGAATATTGTAATATACTCTATCATTGGGTAGAAGAACTACCTGATATAAATAAAAGAAAGGATGATTAAATATGAGTAAAATTATAGGTATAGATTTAGGGACAACTAATTCATGTGTTGCTGTCTTAGAAGGAGGCGAACCAAAAGTTATTCCTAATGCTGAGGGAAATAGAACTACGCCTTCAGTTGTTGCTTTCAAAGGTGAAGAAGAATTGGTAGGTGAAGTAGCAAAACGTCAAGCAGTAACTAACAAAAATACTATTTCTTCTATTAAAAGAAAAATGGGAACTGCTGAAAAAACAGAAGCTAACGGCAAGGATTGGACCCCAGAAGAAATAAGTGCCAAAATTTTGAGTAAATTAAAGAAAGATGCTGAAAGTTATCTAGGAGAAAAAGTAACTAAGGCTGTTATAACGGTTCCAGCATATTTTAACGATGCTGAACGTCAAGCTACTAAAAACGCTGGTAAGATTGCTGGTCTTGAAGTTGAACGAATCATAAACGAACCGACTGCCGCGGCGTTAGCATATGGACTTGATAAACAAGATAAACTTCAAACAATCTTGGTATATGATTTAGGTGGAGGAACATTCGATGTATCTATTCTTGAATTAGGAGATGGAGTTTTTGAAGTTAAGGCAACAAGTGGTAATAACCGTCTAGGTGGCGATGACTTTGATAATAAAATTGTTGATTATTTAGTATCTGAATTCAAAAAAGAAACAGGTGTAGATTTATCTAAAGATAAAATGGCTATGCAAAGAATCAAAGATGCTGCTGAAAAAGCTAAAAAAGATTTATCTGGAGTTACATCTGCCCAAATTAGCTTGCCATTTATAGCTCAAAACGATGATGGTCCAGTTCATTTAGAAAATACATTAACAAAGGCTAAATTTGAAGATTTATGTCGTGATTTATTTGATTCAACCTTAGAACCAGTTAAAAAAGCTCTTAAAGATGCTAAGTTAAAAGCGAGTGATTTAGACAAAGTTATACTAGTTGGTGGATCAACACGTATTCCTTATATTCAAGAACTTGTTAAAAAAGAACTTGGTCAAGAACCTAACAAAGGGGTAAATCCTGATGAAGTTGTGGCAATGGGAGCAGCAATCCAAGGTGGTGTATTAACTGGTGAAGTAGATGATATCGTTTTACTTGATGTTACACCATTATCATTAGGACTTGAAACATTAGGAAATGTTATGACGGTTTTAATCCCACGAAATACAACAATTCCGACGAGCAAGAGTCAAGTATTTTCAACCGCAGTAGACAATCAACCAGCTGTTGACATTCATGTTCTTCAAGGAGAAAGACCAATGGCTAGTGACAATAAGACTTTAGGAAACTTCCAATTGACAAATATTCCACCAGCACCAAGAGGTGTACCACAAATCGAAGTAAAATTTGATATTGATGCTAATGGTATTGTCAATGTAACAGCTAAAGATTTAGGAACCAATAAAGAACAATCAATTACGATTACATCATCGACTAATCTTTCTGATGAAGAAATCGATAAAATGATGAAAGAAGCTGAAGCTAACAAAGAAGCAGATGAAAAAAGAAAGGCTGAAGCTGAGGTGCGCAATGATGCTGATGCTTTAATCTTCCAAACAGAAAAAGCCTTAAGTGATTTAAAAGACAAAGTATCTAGTGACGATAAAAAGAAAGCTGAAGAAGAAATTGCTGAATTAAAGAAATCGCTAGAAGGTAGTGACTTAGAAGAAATCAAAAAGAAAACTGAAGAACTACAAAAAACAGCGATGGACTTAGCTACAAAAGTATATCAAGAAGCTGCTAAAAATGCTGAATCAGAAGAAGCAAAAGACAATAAAGATGATTCTAACGAAAAAGTAGAAGACGCAACTTTTGAAGAAAAAGAATAACAAACAGGGAGAGAATAAACTCTCTCTTTCATTGGATATGGAGGAACTATGGCAAAAAGAAAAGACATTGCTGAGAAAGATAAATGGGATTTATCATCATTAATAAAGTCGCCAGACGAATACATAAGTTTAGGTGCAGAAATAGATTTATTGACTAGTAAGATTGTAGGAATGAAAGGACACATAACTGGATCGAGTGCAGAATTGTATACTTATTTAAAATCGAGCGCTCTTTTAGATGAAAAATTAGAAAGAATCTATGTATATTCGTATTTATATTTTTATCAAGATATGCAAGATGAAACTGGTTTGAAATACAAAAATAAAGCCGATGAACTCATAAATGACGTTGGTATAAAACTTTCGTTTACAAGTAGTGAGCTTTTACAAGCTGGTTATGAAAAAATAAAAAAGTATCTAGAAGAAAATCCAGATTTAGAAAAATACCGTTTTTATTTAGAAAAAACATTCCGTTATGAAAAACATGTTTTGAGTGCTGAAGAAGAAAAGATAATAGCAGCATCTTTAAAAGCATTTGGAACTCCAAGTGATGCATATCAAGCTTTGGATAACGTTGATATAAATCTAGGCTATATCAAAGATGAAAATAACAAAAAGATAAGTCTTACTAGCTCAAATTATATTAAATACATGAATAGCAAAAATCGTCGCATCAGAAAAGAAGCTTTTAAAAAAATGTATGAATTTTATAAAAATCATATTAATACAATCGCGACACTTTACCTAGGACAAATAAAAGAAGGTTTCTTTTTAAGTGAGACCAGGGGTTTCAATAGTCCTTTAGAACAAAGTTTATTTGGTGATAAAATCAAACCAGACTTTTATGCTGATTTCATCTCTGAAATTCACGGTTATTTGCCTTTATTATACAAGTATTTTCGCTTACGAAATAAAATCTTGGGATATAAAAATCATATGTATGATATATATGTTGATTTATCTACGCTTCCAGATGAAGATATTCCATACGACACAGGAAAAACTTATATAATCGAGGCCTTAAAGCCATTAAAAGAAAAATATATTGAAGATTTAAAACAAGCGTTTACAGATGGTTGGATTGATATCTATCCCAATGATTATAAAAGAAGTGGCGCCTACCAATGGGGAAGTTATAAAGTTCACCCATATGTCTCAATTAATTATGAAAATAATGCTGATTCCGTCTCAACTCTTGCTCATGAATTAGGACATGCTATGCATTCTTATTATTCTGATCAAAATCAAGATTTTATTTATGCTGGCTATCCCATTTTTTTAGCAGAAATAGCCTCAACTGTAAACGAAGTTTTAATGGATGATTATTTTTATAGAAAAGCCCAAACTAAAGAAGAAAAGATAGTATACTTACAAAGTTTCTTAGATAAAGTTCGAACAACTATTTTCAGACAGACAATGTTTGCTGAATTTGAAATGATTATACATGATAAGTATGCGAGAAAAGAAGCTATAACTAGCCAAGAATTATGTGAAACGTATTACGAATTAAATACACTTTACTTTGGTAAAAACGTTGTTAGTGATGAAGAGATAAAATATGAATGGGCACGTATTCCTCATTTGTACACCCCGTTTTATGTCTATAAATATGCAACTGGATTAATCTCAGCACTTTCCATAGCTAGCGACATATTAAACGGAAATGATGATAAAATAGACTCTTATTTAGAATTCTTAAAAAGCGGAGGAAATGGATATCCATTAGAAATTCTCAAAAAAGCTAGTGTAGATATAGAAGATCCACGTACTATCCGCAAAGCATTCAAATTATTTGAAGAAAAATTGAATTTATTAGAAGAATTAATAGCAAAGGATGATGAAAATGAATAAAAAAGATTATTATGAAGTCTTAGGTGTTAGTAAGACTGCAACTGATGAAGAGATAAAAAGATCCTTTCGTAAACTAGCCAAACAATATCATCCAGATGTGAATAAAGAATTGGGCGCAGAAGAGAAATTTAAAGAAATTGGTGAAGCATACGCCGTCTTATCTGATCCAGCTAAAAGAAAACAATATGATCAATTTGGTCATGCGGCATTCCAAAATGGTGGTTCATCAGGCGGAGCAGGTTTCCAAGATTTTAATTTTGGCGATATCAATTTAGATGATATATTAAATGATTTTTTTGGAGGAAGTTTCTCTGGATTTGGTTCTTTTGGCGGTCGTCGAGGAAGTCGTTCAACCCGCGGAAAAGATTTGCGAGTTGTAACTAATCTTACATTTGAAGAAGCTTGTTTTGGCTGTGAAAAAGATATTAAAGTGACAACTGATGTCATGTGTTCAAAATGTAGTGGCAAAGGTGGATTTAATGAGAAACGGTGTTCAACATGTGGTGGCCAAGGAAGAGTATTAGATCAACAGCAAACCATATTTGGCTATATGCAAACTCAGAAAGTTTGTCCCGATTGTCGCGGGGCTGGAAAAACATTTGAAAAAAGCTGTGAGGAATGTCACGGAAGAGGAATAATTAGCAAAGAAAAAACACTTACTGTAACTATTCCAGAGGGAGTTGATGAAAACTCACAATTACGTCTAAGTGGCAAAGGTCCAGCTGGAGCAAACGGGGGAGCAAATGGCGATATCTTTATTGAATTTAATATTAAAGATCATCCGATATATGAAAGAAATGGAGCTGACATTTATCTTGAAGTTCCAATTACTATTACAGATGCTATCCTAGGCTGTAAA
>CAMNRN010000040.1 GCA_946553095.1 uncultured Mycoplasmatota bacterium | reverse complement strand
CAAAACTAAATTCTCTAAATCTTTAGAATCGAGAATTTAATATTTTATTTTACAATAACCAAAAATAGTGTAAAGTTTGCGTAAAAGCTATTGATTTTTACGCATTTTTTTTTATAATAGAGAAATTAGAAAGGAGAGGAAGTTTAAAATGAGAAAATTTAAAAATTTATTAGTTTTGGCTTTTGTTAGTATTTTTGCTTTTGTCGTAAATGCTCAAGCTAAAACAGGATTAATTGATCCTACAACATTAGGTGTTTCAGATGCTAGAAAAGATGAAGAAATATTTATAGCTGATGGAGCAACAATTCAAATTCAAGCTCGTGAAGATGGTCTTGCTGGAGCAGTAATTTTCTGGAGTGAAGAAGATGGAATTCACACACAATTAGTAAGTGATAAAGCTATTATTTTTGGTGGCGGTCATAATCAAAGCGAAGTTATTGATGAGACTAATATTTTGATGACTGGCGGAAGCGTTGCACAAATTTATGGTGGAAGTCTTCATGCTGGAACCGTTTTGGAAGCAAACGTTGTTATCAGCGGTGGTCAAGTTGGTTACGTTATGGGAGGCGGTGCTGCTTTTCTAGCTCGTACAAATTGTCCAGATGAAGTCGATTTTGGTAAGGCTCATCCAATGAATCTATTAAATACCAATAGAGCTGATGCTAAAACTATTGTTAATGAAGCAAATGTAATTATTAATAATGGAACAGTTTCTAATGTATTTGGTGGAGGAGAATCCAAAGCCTATACTAAAGATGCTTTAGTTGTTGTAAATGGTGGAGTTATTGATACTTTAACAGGTGATGGTTCAAATGGTTATATGGATATTGCGACTATTCTTGTTAAAGGTGGAAAAGTAACAAATCTTCAAGCTGGAAATCATGGGCAATTAGATAAAGCTCAAATCGATATTACAGGTGGTGAAGTAAAAAATCTTTTTGCGACAACAGATGCTACTGATAAAGTGGAAAATGGTGTAGTTAAAGATATTGTTGGACTTGTAAAAGATATCATTGTTGATGTTAGAGAAAGTGCTTCAGTTTTAAATTTACTTGCTGGTAATGGTCTTGATAAGATTCAAAATATTGAACTTTATACTGAACATGGAACAGTAGAAAATATTGACCCTTTATTTGAAGGAAATGATATTGAAGTTAGTGATTATATTGTACTTACTGTTGATGGTGTAGAATATGAAGCTGCTTATGATAGTACTCTTGCAGAATATAATTTATCAGAAATTATTGATGTTGATGGTAAAACTTTTGTTAAATTCTTAACAGAAGATGATAAAGTATTTAGTATATTTACACCACTTACAAAAAATGTAGTTTTAAAAAGTGTTTTTGTAGAAAATAAAGCAACAGAAGATGTTGTTAAACAATTATCGGATTTAAAAAATCAAGCAGATTCTTTAGCTGCTGAAATTAGTAAAATTGATAATCCAAATGTTTCTCTAGTTACTTATCTTGATAATTTAAAAATTACAATTGAAAAATTAACTAAAGAAATTGAAGATCAAAAAGTAGTTGAAGAACCTACAGAACCAGATAAGACTGTTGATGAAAATCCAAATACTTATGATGCAGTATTAGGTTATGCTTTAGTAACATTATTTAGCTTAAGTGGACTTGGTGTTGCTACTAAAAAAGTATTTACAAAATAATTCATGGTAGGAAGAAAGGATGAGAAATCATCTTTTCCTTTCATTTAAAGGAGGGCTTGTTATGCCAAAGAAATATGATACTAAAAAGTTAGAAGAAAAAGATAATAAGACTGTTTTAAAGGAAAGCGATAATACCAAAAAGACGAGAGCTAAAACGAATAATGCGACGAAAACACCCAAAACAACCAATGCAACGAAAACACCCAAAACAGCTAAAACAACAGCTAGTAGTAAAAATAAGGAAGTAAAGACAGATTCTAAGAAAACTTCCCCGGAAAAAGTTAAATCAGTTAGTAAAGGAAAAACGCCAAGTAAAACTGTGAGTAAAAACAATAGTTCTAAGAAAAAAACATCTGGAGAAGAAGTTAAGAAAAAGAAAAAAGAAGTACAAGTAGATAAAGAACAAAGTGTTCCTGATAAGACTACTAGTAAAAAAAGAAATGCTAGTTCTTCTAATGAAAATTCAAAAAAAACAGGAACGCAGAAGAAAGAAACGAAAAGTAAAGTAGTTACAAAAAAGAATGAAGTAAGTAAAAGTAAGGTTAAAAATAAGGAACAAGATAATAAATTATTGAAAAAAGAAGATAAGAATTTTAAGGCTAAGAAAGTTAAGAAGGCAATATGGGTAGGAGTTTTAATTATATTTGTTATTCTTTTTATCGTATCAGGAATGAAAATTTATGAGTGGCAAAGTGATAATAAGAAAATAGATGGATTAGTAAATGAATTGGAGGAAATAGTTGAAATTCAAGAAGTAGAAATTGATGAAAAGAAAGAAAAATTAGTTAATCCTCCAGCAAAGACGGCGACTAGTGATTATTGGAGTTATATTAAATTACCTCTTATTCAAGTTGATTTTACAAAGTTAAAAGAAAAGAATGAAGATACAGTTGCTTTTTTGAAAGTAAATGGGACTAATATTAATTATCCAGTTGTTCAACGTGGTGATAATGATTATTATTTAAATCATGCTTATGATAAGAGTAAAAATTCTTCTGGTTGGGTATTTATGGATTATCGGAATAATGTCAATAATTTAGATGATAATACGATTATTTATGCTCATGGGAGAGTTAATAATACGATGTTTGGATCACTAAAAAATATTATGAAAAGTAATTGGTATACTGATACAGATAATTATGTGATTTATTTATCAACTGAAAATAAAAATATGTTATGGCAAGTATTTTCAGTTTATATGATTCCATCAGAAACTTATTATTTGACAAGTCAATTTGGAACAAAGGATAGTAAACAAAAATTTATTGAGACAATTTTAGAGCGAAGTGAGTATGATTTTAAAGCGGATGTTAATATATCAGATAAGTTTTTAACGTTATCAACTTGTATGAATCATACGAATAGAGTTGTTTTACATGCTAAACTTATCAAAGTACAAGATGTAGAATAAATAAAAAAAGTGTGATATACTTAGTCTAAGGTGATTTTATGCTACCAGATAGAAAAAGAATGTTAAAATTGTGGGGGATTGGAATAGCTTGTTTACTGGTTGTTATTATAGGGATTTCTTTGTTGACCAAATATATTAAATCAGATAAAACGGTTATTTTTGTCAGTGATCCTTATCCTGAAGATTATGTTTATATGGGAGTACAGTATTTAGAGGATAGTCAATACGAGGTTATTTCTGTGCTTAATCCTGATTTTACCAAAAGCGATAAAAGCGTCAATTCATATTTTAAAATTGAAGATTTAACTGTAATTGATAATAAACTGGTTATTTATTCCGATGCTATTAATGAATTAGCGTATGAAAGCGAAGAGGATCGATTGTTCTTGAGTGAAGTTAATTCTTTTTATGACCCAAGTGTTCAAGTGGCGCTTGCTCATGATTATATCGTTTATGTAACTAAAGATAATTCTATTTATTGTCGAAAATATAGTTTGAAAGATGAAGAAGAATCAGTGCTAGTTGCTAGTAATTTGACTAATAAAAATATAAAAGTAGTAGGAAATATTGTTTATTATAGAGATTTTGAAGGGATTGTGGCATATAATCTAGATGAGGGGACTGTTGTGACTATAGTGCCAACAGATGATAATTTTTCTCCTTATATAGAAGGGGGAAATAATGATTACTTATTGCTTAGAAATGGGGATGTTTTATTCTTATATGGGTTTGTAAATGGACAAATATCATATTTAAGTGAAAAAGTAAAAGTTAAAGAAGATTATAAATATTTAAGTTTGTATAATCATGGGTTCTTGTATTCTATGCAAAATCCTCGTTATTTAATTGCTTATAGTACTTTTTTTGATAAGCTAGAATATTCTCCTTATATTATCCCGGATGATTTAACTATTGCTAGTTCTTATTGTTTTGATGAGGCTATTTGCTATTTAGATTTTGTCGATTATTCTAATAATCATACATATAAAATATTTGATTTTAAAGATAATAAAACTTTGGCGACGTTAGAGGAAGGGTTTCAATATATTGTAAAGGTGAAGTCATGAAAATAAATTTGAATACACTTTATAAACCGATTTTGATTGATGATGATTTTGTAATAGCAAAAGAATGGTATGAAAAAGTTGGTGTTTTAGAATTAAAAAATGTGCATGCAAAAGGTAAGGTTTGGTATAACCTGACATCAGAAGTTGAGATAGTTTTGGATGTTACAGGAGTAATGATTTTAGAAGATGCCGTAAATTTAGAAGCTCTGTCCTATCCTTTTTCTTTTAAAATTGAAGAGAATTTAACGGAAAATGAAGAAAATAATCAAAATATACTTGATATAAATGAATTTTTATGGGAGAATATTGTATTGGAAGTACCTATCAGAGTTACTAGCTGTGAAGATGAGAGAATTAAGGGTAATGGTTGGCAACTGAATGGTGAAATATCGAATGAAGAAAAAAATCAAGAGATGTCCAAGTTAAATGATTTATTAAAAGGTGGTGAAGAAGAAGATGGCAGTTCCTTTTAGAAGAACAAGTAAAACTAAGAAAAGAATGCGTCGTACTCATTTGAAGAAACAAGTAGGAGCATTAACACTTTGTCCTAAGTGTGGTGCAACATTAAGACCACATAGAGCATGTACTAAATGTGGTACTTATAAGGGTGAAGAAGTTATTAAAATTGTAAATGAAGATGAAGAATAAGAAAGCTTTTTGAAGAGGCTTTTTTTGTGACTAAGTAGTTGAAATGGATGACATTATATTGTATAATTTCTAAAGAGTAGATGATGTATGAAAGAGAAGTTTTATAAGAAAAATGTATTACTTAGTTTGACAGTTTTATTTTTACTTGTCGTTGTAGCTGGAGCAGCTTATTCATATTTAGCTTTAAATACGAATAAAGCACAAGGGGACGTTGTAGCGATATCTGGTTCAACAGATAGTCTGATGTTTATGACTGATAAAGAAATTAATATCCATGTTACCAAGGATACTTTAGCAGAAGGAAAAGGTGATTTGCATGATCAGATGAAAGTGACAGCAAGACTTGTTCCAAATAATACAACTAATGAAGCCAGAACTACTTATAATGGTTTTTTTGTGATAGACAATAATACATTTTTATATACTACAGAAGATAGAAAACCAGAAATATTGCTCAAAGTAACTGATCCTAATGGAAATGAGGTTACACATATTGAAGGTTTAAGATATGTGGGAAATGGATTTGATATTACTAATAGAACTGGAGGTTTTTTAATTCGTTCGGATTATGAGATTGCAGCTAATAATGGAGTTGGGACTGTTCAGGAATGGCAAATAGAAGTGACGTTTGTAAATCTCGATACTAATCAAAAAGCAAATGCAGGAAAAGATTTTAGTGGGAAGGTTTATTTTACTCAAGATAAAATAAATACTTATCGTTTAACAAAAATAAGAATGGTTAATACTACTACTTCTTATGATAAGGTTGAAGCTGAGACTTTAGTTGTTCCAGGGACTGCTCTTGTTCAAAAGTACTATTATGCTATTAGAGAAATTGGTTCTACAGAAGAACTTAATTATGAGGCTTCTGAGAGTAATAGATTTGTTTTTAAAAATTTGAAGGATAATACGACTTATAAATTATATGTATATGCTATCGATGTTCACGGAATCTTATCGAATGTTTATGAGACAGATGTGACAACAGATCAATATGAGTATCCAGTTATTAGTGATGTTTTAGCAAGTGATATCGATTTGTTTAGTTTTACATTAACGGCGACTGCTCAAGGTGGAACTAATGAAGTTTTAAGTTACTTGTTTAGTATTGATGATGGAGAAAGTTATGTAGAGTCGTCTTCTAGTGTTTATACTTTTCAAAATTTAGATGATACATCAACTTATAAAGTAAAGGTTAAAGTAAAAGATACGATTGGAAAAGAATCTAATGTGTATACTAAAGATGTAGAAACAGAGACTTATATTAATCCTAGTGTAGTTACTGCTAATGTAGATGCCAGTTATAATTCAGTTGAGGTTGATGTTACAGCTCTGGCAGGAACTAATGAGATTTCCAAGTATTACTTTAGAAAAGGTATGAACACTAATTGGGTGGAAGTTGGTGGAAATAACTATACTTTTACGGGCTTAAGTGAATCTCAAAACTATAACTTTTATGTCAAAGTTGTAGATGTGTTAGGTAGAGAATCAGAGGAATATGAAATTGCTAATATTTCGACTAGAGCTTATATTTTACCCCAAGTTTTGAATGTCAGTATTACACCTGATGAAACGTCTTTAAAGATTGATGCAACAAGTAAAGATGGTGATGGTAGTGTTACAGGTTATAAGTATAGTCGAGATGGAGGAAGTAATTGGTATAGTTCGACCTCGAGTAGTTATACTTTTAATAACTTAACTAGTAGTACTACTTTTCAAATATGGGTTAAAGTTGTAGATAGTAATGGAAGAGAGTCAACAGTGTATAAAACAGAAGGTACTACTTTAGATGCTGGGTTATGTCCTAAGGGAACTAATTTAGCTGAATGCGTTAAGTCACAATATACTTCTCAAGGATCAAATAATCTTTATTATCACACAAGTACACTTGCAAATAGTACGGAAGATGGAAGTTATCGATATTCCGGAGCATCAAGTGATACTTCAAACTGGGTTTGTTTCGGAACCACTGATAAGGATGAATGTCTTTCCAATCAAAATTACTTATATCGAATTATTGGAGTTTTTGGAAACAAAGTAAAGTTAATACGTAACACATCTTATAAAACTGCCTATTGGCCTGGAAAATATGGGAGTAATTATACGAATGTTTGGGCTGATAGCACTTTAAATACTCAAGTATTAAATTCTGAGTATTTAAACGAATTTGAAACAGCTTGGAATAGTAAAATTTCTTATAACGATTGGCAAGTAGCTAAATTGTCTTCTGATAAATATTCATTTACACCAAAGGCTTTTTATAGATATGAATTGGGTTCGTCTTCTAAACCAGAGACTTATAATTCTAAAGTAGCTATGATGTACGTAAGTGAGTATGGATATGCAGCTTATCCTAGTGCCTGGAATACTGGTTTAAGCCATTTCGATCAAAGCAATACTAAAACAAATAATTGGATGTTTTCTGGGAAAGATGAATGGATGCTTACTCCGACTTCCTCTCTTACTCAGGTTTTTTATATTTATGCTGCTGGAAATGTAATGTTCGCTAGTGCGTCTGGAACTAAACCATTATCTGGGGCTGTTAGACCAACGTTTTATTTAAACTCTGATGTTCAATTTGGGACTGGTTTGGGGACTTTGGCGGATCCGATTATGATTTATGATGATGGATATGTTTATCCGAAAATAGATATTAAATATACTACTTCATCTAGTTCAATTTCTCTTGCGGGGACTGTGACTAAAGGAACTGCAAATTTGGGTAATTTGATGACTAGTTTTGATGGTGGAACAACTTGGGAAACTACTGCTTTGGGTTCTGAATCTTCATATTCATATACATCTTCTAAAGTAAATCTTCCAAGTAATACTAATTATCAAGTTTGGGTGAAAGTTATAGATGCAAATGGAAGAGAGTCGGAAATTGTTAAAATGAGTATTACTACTGATTATGTAATGCCAGTGGTTAATAATGTTACAGTTTCTAATATAACTGGGACAGGATTTACAGTGACAGCAACTGCAACTCCTGGATCTGGGACTTTAAAAACATATTATTTTAGTACTAATGGTGGAAGTAGTTATTCATCTGTGTCTTCGACAGCAAATAGTGCCAGTAAAACGTTTACAAGTTTAGCTGGAGGGACAACATTTAATATTAAAGTTTATGTTAAGGATAGTAATAATAAATCTTCTGACATATTTACAACATCAGCAACAACGCCATATACAAATCCAAGTGTTACTAATGTACAAGTTACTAATATTACGCAAACTGGCTTTACTGTGACAGCGACTGGTAGAGCTGGATCAAGCTCTTTAAGGACTTATTATTTTAGTACAGATGGTGGAAAAACATATTCTAGTGTTTCTAGTTCTTCAACTAGTGCTAGTAAAACATTTTCAGGATTAAGTGCGGGGACTTCTTATAATATAAAAGTTTATGTTGTTGATAGTGGTGGAAAGTCTTCTACAACATATTCTACTGGAGCAACTACATTGTCGAATGTCGCTCCAAGTATAACAAATGTTGTCGTTAGTGATATTACTTCTACGAGTTTTAAAATCACAGCAACTGGTAAAGCGGGAACAGGAACGTTACAGACATATTATTTTAGTGTAAATGGCGGTTCGACTTATTACTCGGTTTCTTCGACGTCTACGACGGCTAGTAGAGAATTTACTGGACTTACAAAAAATACAACATATAATATAAAGGTCTATGTTAAAGATTCTAATAATTTATCTTCTAGTGTATATTCTACTACCGGACGGACGGGAGCAACTTTAGCAGATACATGTAGATCTGGTAGTGCGCTATATAGTTGTATTGAAAATTCTTTTGTTGACCAAGGTGTAAATGATTTGTATCATCATACTAGTAGTTTGGCTTATGGAACAGGAGATAATTCATATAGATATGCTGGGGCAGATCCAAATAATTATATTTGTTTTGGTACTAATGCTAGTGTTTGTCCAGATAATAATTTATATCGAATCATTGGTGTTTGGGGTACGCTTGTTAAAGTGATAAAAAATACTTCGTACGGGGATCATATATGGAATTCTTTTGAGTGGACAGGTATGAGCATAAATTATTGGCAAGGAAATTCTTTGATGAGACATTTGCATGATGTTTATGGTGAAACTTTTGAATCTGTTTGGAGAAATTTAATGATTGCACAATATTGGGGACAAGGCGGAATAACTTATAATTCTAGTAAAACTGCAAAACAATGGTATGATGAGGAAATGAGTGATATGGGTACAGCTTATTATAGTATTAGTCTTATGTATGTTTCTGATTATCTTTTTGCTGCTAGTCCGACATATTGGAGCTCAATGTCAAACTATACTGGTATTAATAAGGCTATGCAGGCTAATAATTGGATTGATGCTGGAATGTTTGAATGGACGATGACAAGAAATAAAGGCGATGAATATGGTGCTTATAATTTAATTCCGGGTGGTGGTTTTAATACGACAAGTGTTGATACTAATAGTTATCCTGTTAGACCTGTGTTTTATTTGCGATCATCTGCATATTATGCATCTGGAACTGGTACTAAAAATGATCCAATTCGTTTGAAGGTTTCATGATGAGTAGAAAAGTCAATCAAATGATTGATTTTTTTATTGAATCTACTTGAGAATTATTTGTCAAAAAGTGTATAAATGTTTTCTTTTAAGTGAAAACTAAAAATGGTTAATTGACTACTTGTTAGATAACAAGTATACTTAGTATAAAGATACGTAATTCGTATGTGAGGTAGGAAAAGAATTATGACAAAAGAAACAAAGAAAAATGTATTACTAGGGCTAACGGTTATTTTTTTGATTGTTATTGTTTTTGGAGCTGCCTATGCTTACTTTCAAGCAAGTGTGGGCGTTGGGCAAAATGCTAATATAGATGTAGTAGCTAATACAACAGATAGCCTTATGTTTGAAACTGATGGAGATTTAAATCTAGAAATAAATCAATTTAATTTTGGCCCTGGAATGGATAATGTCAGCAGTAGTACGAATGTAAAAGCCATATTAAAGGCAAATAATAAAACTAATGAAGCGAACGAAAAATATAGTATATATTTAGATGTAGAAGATTTTACAATGAATCATAGTATACAGAGAAATGTCCCAGAATTGTTACTTAAAATAACTGATCCAAATGGCAATGAACTTACAGATAATTTGTTTGGATATGAGTATTCTACAGTCGTTGATGGAAAAGGAAATGAAATAAGTGGTTATGATTTGCTTAGTTTTGGTGTTCTTGAAGTTGGAATGTATGATTCAATATTAATATCAGACAATTATCCTATAAGTGTATCTAGTGATAATGAAAGTCATACCACAACTCAGGAATGGAAGATTGAGATTATTTATGTTAATTTAGATGTTGATCAATCAGATAATGCGGGGAAAAATTTCAAAGCAAAAGTATCAATAAAAAAAGAATCTTCAAAAACTATAAGAATGGTAAATGATTATTATACAAAGGAAATCTGGGGGCATAAAGATAAGATAACAAAGATAGCATTTGAAGATAGTGCTAAGGTTTATGATAATGCAGAATATATTTATGACATTTCATCGTTACAAGATAAAAGTGTCATGGCATATATGATAAATAATGGAGATGATACTTATACAACATATATTAATACTGAGGGAAAAGTAAAAGCGAATAGCAATAGCTCGTGGTTGTTTGGAAGATTTGAAAAGTTGACAGCGATAGAAGGTTTGGAAAATTTAGATACTTCAGAAGTAATGGATATGCATAGTATGTTTGTGTTATGTGGTAATCTAACTACATTAGATTTAAGTCACTTTGATACTTCTCAAGTTACTGATATGTTGTATTTGTTTAATGGCTGTAGTAGTTTAACAACGCTGGATGTAAGTAGTTTTGACACATCTCAAGTAACGAATATGTCTATGATGTTTCAGATGTGTACTAGTTTAAATACCCTGGATTTAAGCAATTTTGATACATCTCAAGTAACAAATATGTCTTATATGTTTCAGATGTGTACTAGTTTAAGTGAGTTAGATTTAAGTGGCTTTTACAACGTCCAAGTAACAAATATGAGCGGTATGTTTACTGGTTGTAGTAGTTTAACAGCACTATCTTTAAGTGGATTTAATACATCTCGTGTAACCACCATGTCTTATATGTTTAATGGTTGTAGTAGTTTAACTAGCTTAGATTTAAGTAGTTTTGATATTTCGCAAGTAACAGATATGCATGGTATGTTTGGCAATTGTAGTAAGTTAAATGCCTTAGATTTAAGGAATGCGGATTTTACGAGTGTGACAGAATATGGTGATATGTTTGCTTCTGCATCTTCATCTATTTCTGTTATAGTTAAAGACCAAGCGGCTAAAGAATTTGTTATAGCGAGACTTGGCTCAGGAAATGGGACAGTAACCATTGCTTAATTTATAAAATAAAAAAGGTAGGAAAAGAATTATGACAAAAGAAACAAAGAAAAATGTATTACTAGGGCTAACAGTTATCTTTTTTATTGTTATTGTCTTTGGGGCTGCTTATGCCTACTTTCAAGCAAATGTTGGTGTGGGTCAAAATGCTAATATTAATGTTCAAGCTGAAACAAGCGATTCACTTATGTTTGAAGTAGGTAGTGATATTTCGGTTGAAGTAGGCCAACACAATTTTGCTGAGGGGATGGATAATCAGTCAGGTAGTACTTATGCCAGAGCCATTTTAAAATCAACAACAGATACACCTTATACTTACAACGTTTACATCGATATGAAGAAGAATGGTTTTAATTATACAACTATAGATAACAAACCAGAAATAATGTTAAAGATAACAGATCCAAATGGCAATGAAGTAACTTCAGGTATAGAAGGAGTAACATATACAAGTGTAGTAGATGGCCTTGGTAATACCATAAATGGATTTGATTTGACGCCCTTAATTCTAGTAATGTTTTAAAAATAGCAACTAATTATGAAATAAAAACAACAAGTACAATAACTCAAGAATGGAATATTGAAGTAATAGTGATTAACTTAGATAGTGATCAAAGTGCTA
>CAMNRN010000039.1 GCA_946553095.1 uncultured Mycoplasmatota bacterium | reverse complement strand
TATAAACAAAGGCTTAGGGAGATTTTGCTTTCGAAAAAGTGTTTAAGTTAGGATTTCCATACCTTCTCCCTATTCTATATATCATTTTACATTATTTCACTAAAATTTACAATAAAAAAAGCAGGTTTTTGCCTACTTACAATTTATGACAGGAAAGTCAAATTTCCAACCGCCATCTTCTTTGTTTAGGGTATATATTCCTTTACCAATATCTATGCTCTTTTCATTTTCCTCATCTATTACTAGTTCATAATCTTTGATATCTTCGACCGTACAAGATGGAAGAAAACAAATATATAAATCATTATCTTTTAATTTAAAGTTACTGTATTCTTCAAAGGGATAACGATATGTTATTTTAATTAAATTAATATATTCTTCTTTATCTTTACCAATATATTTAAAACACTCGAAGTCTCCTTCATAAGTAACATCGTTAGTTTTTTCAAGATTATTTTTGTCTAATACGACATTTATTTTATTTACAGAATCAATTGTATCTGTAATTGTTTTATTAAAAGATTCATCTTTGCTACTTATTTTGTTTTCATCATTATTTTTAAAAATATGAAGAATAAGTATAACTAATATTACTAATATAATAACTGAAATAAATATTAAAATTTTCTTTTGATTCTTTTGCATTGAAATAATTCCTTTCTTCTATTTTATCCTAATCGGATCATATTCTGTACCTGATCCTGAGGTATAATAAACATTTGTATTTAGATTAAATGCTGGCCGATAAAAACTGGCGTTGTTTGCTAGGGCTGATCCTGCAAATGCTGTACCACGATCTGATCCATTGTTTTGGAAATGAATAAAGCCTACGATAGTTCCCCATGCTGTGTTTGGTTTATAAAAACGGGTAATTAAAACTTCTTGTCCAAAATTAGAACTAGTTGGTGATGATAAAAGCCAATTATTGTTTTGAGCCAATCTATAGTCCGATGTATTTAAACACCGACCGTTTTCATCCATGCCACCATTTACACATCCAAATCCTGGATATCTCCAATAATTTGAACTGGCGGCGTAGAAAAATTCACTAACATACATTAGTCCAACTTTGGCATAAGTTGTTCCTGATGGTTTGTTATATCCGATTTCATAGTTATATGCGGTTTTAGCATTGCTTCCTAATACATTTTGCATATCAACTTCTCCCGTATACCAAGTTGTATATGATATTTTATTGCTCCAAGTTGAGCCTAAACTATTCAAATATGTTGAATTTAATACTGAGTTATTTAAATAGCTGTTTGACCAAGTTTTACAATCTACTCTGTTGCTACCTGTATTTCCACACCAATCTACCATGCCTTCCACATGTGTTGCTTTAATTAATTTTACTTGCGAGCCAAATACCCCGATAATTCGATATAAATTATTGCTTGGGCAACTACTTGCATCTGAGCCAAAACAAACATAATTATTTGGATTAGCTCCAGCATATCGATAAGAGTTATCTCTAGCACTATTAGCTAAACTACTAGTGTGAAAATATAAATTATTACTACCTTGTGATGTATATTTATTTTTTACATAGATTGCAAGTAAAACTTGATTAGCCGTCCTAACTGAAGTTGAATAAGGGTTTGATTCATAATTACTAGTATCTATTACTTTAACTTTGATGTTATATAAAGTGTTGGCATTAAGTCCTGTTATTGTCTTACTTACACTTGTTGATGAAGATGATAAAGTTGTCCAAGAACTTCCTCCATTAATACTAAAATAATATGTTTTTAAAGGGCTAGTACCTGCCAATGCTGTAGCATTAATTGTAAAACTATTAGATGTTATATTTGTCATATAAACATTCGTTATTTTTGGCAACACATGAATATTGCTTATATTATATGTTTTATAACTTGGATTTCCTACGGCATCTTTGGTCCAAAAGTAATATGTGCCATTTTGGGTTATTTCACAAGTAATATTGTTTTCATCTGTTACTTCATTCTATTCATTATCACTTGGATTAACACTGTTTTTTTTACAAACATAATCAGTTAATCCTGATTGTTCATCATGAGCTTTTCCTACAAGCGTTACATTAGATAAGGTACTATTTGTTGGGGTATGCGTAATACTAGTTATATTTGGTGCCAAATTATCTATATTCGTTACTTGATATCCTTTTGAACATCCTACATTTCCTACTTCATCTTTTACACAGTAATACCAGCGTTCATTAGACACGTTATTTTCAGTCACTACATTTGTCTTACTTACTACAGCATTTTTGTCTACTCCTATGTCTGTTTTCCAGTCACTATCTGTTGCACTTATATTTGGTGTTGTTGTACTTTTTACAAATTTGTAAGCTACTAGTCCTGATTTATAATCTTGGGCTGATCCAGTTAATGTGACATTGTTTCTTGTCCATTCTGTTGGCGAGCCTGTTAAATCGTACATATCTGCTGCTTCTTTATCTTTGTTTGAGACTATTATTTCATATGCTTCACTGCTGATATTTCCTACTTTATCTATATTTATATTCTTCGTCGCTTCGCCAACCTTCTTGTTGTCTTCATAGTATACTCTTACTTTATAGATACTTTGACTTACTAATGATACGTTAGTTTCTATCGTACTTTCACTACTTCTGTTTCCTGTTGAACTGGTCCATTCATATCTCTTTGGTGTTCCTTCGATTAGGTCTTCCGCTTCGGCGGTCTTTTTTACTCCTAGGGTTAAATTACCATTGCACCATGTTTTTTGTGCAACAACTTTACATGTTGTGTTGTCTTTTGCACCTGCATTATCTATTAATTCTACACAAGTTGTTTTATTTGCATTCATCCGACATATTTCATGTTGTACTGTTTCTGTATATGGATCACATTTACCATCTGTTTCTAATGGTTCTTCTTCCATCTTAGAGTTATAATCGCCCTCTTCATATTCACTTATTATGATGTAACAATTTAGACTTTTATTATTTCTTGGGTCATATATATCTGTTTCATCATCTGGTTCTGCATATCCTTCTTCGATTAATTTTCCTACACTTACAGTTGTTATTCCCGTGTCTTTTGCATAATTTCCAGCTTTTGTTTCTAAGTATGATACTACGTTTTCATAATCACTTTGTAACGTTTTGTCTCGCACGCTTGTAAATGTAGCAAAGGCTAGTCCTATTATAACACTTAGGATAACTAGTACCCCTAGTAATTCTACTAGTGTGAATCCTTTGCTTTTTTCTTTCATTTAGTTTCCCTACTTTCTATTATTATTGTACATTATCTTCTATTCATTTACAAGAAAAAAGTAGGTTGTTTGCCTACTCTTCTTTCATAGTCTGTTTAATCTTTTCTTCATTCCAGATGGTAATATTTAACTCTTTTGCTTTTGTTTCTTTACTACCAGCACTTATTCCCACAATTACAACATCAGTCTTTTTACTTACTGATTCACTAGTAGTTCCTCCGTTAAGTTCAATAAAGTCTTTTATTTCATTGCGGCTTATGCCTTCAATCGTGCCAGTGATGACAAATTTCTTGCCCGTTATTTCTCTATGTACTTTCTTTCGTGGACCTAGATAAGACATATTTAAACCTATTTCTTTGAGATTGGCAATTAAATCCCTGTTACTATTAAAGAAATCAAAAACACTCACAGCTAATATATGGCCAATATCTTTGATCGTTTCTAGTTCTTCCACGGTCGATCTGGCAAGATTATCAATATCATTGTAGTTTTCAGCTAATAATTTAGCCGTTTTACTTCCTATTCCTTTTATACCTAGACCAAATAGTAGTTTTTCAACACTATTTTTTTTACTTAATTCAATATTATCAATAATTTTTCCTAGTAATTTTTCACCATATCCATCAAATTCTTGTATTTCTTTAGTTTTTTCTTTTAAAGAATATATATCTTCAATTCTTTTAATAAAACCTAAATTATATAGTTCTTCAACTATTTCTTCTCCTAAACCTTCAATATTCATCGCATCACGTGATACAAAATGAATTAAACTTTCGATGTTTCGTCTCGGACAGTCCTTATTTACACAAAAGTAATCGACTTGATTTTCTTTTTTTACTAATGGAGTGTGACACATTGGACATTTGTCTATCATTTTAAATTCTTTCTCTTGACCTGTTCTTCTTTCCATTTTAGCTTCAACAACTTCTGGAATTACATCTCCAGCTTTACGAATAGAAACAATATCACCAATTTTTAAATTTTTTTTCAATATATTATCTTCATTATGGAGTGTTGCGCGACTTATTGTCGATCCAGCTACTAAAACAGGTTCTAGAATGGCGTTTGGCGTTATTTGCCCTGTTCTTCCTACCGTAAAAATTATATCTTTTAGCTTCGTTAAGACCTCTTTAGCAGGATATTTGTAAGCTACAGCCCATTTGGGATACTTTGCAGTAAAACCTAATGATTTTTGCATATCTAAATCATTTACTTTAATAACTACACCATCGATATCATAATCTAGTTTCCCTCTTTTTTCACCATATTCATGAATAAAATCAAGAATTTCGGTGATGTTTTTTGCGAGCCGATTAGCCGGATTTACTTTAAGCCCCAATTTTTTCATAAACTCTAATGAGTCATAATGAGTTTTAATACCATAGTCTTCAGGATTTGGTAAATGATAAATCCAAGTATCTAAATTTCTTTTGGCCGCAATACGTGAATCTAATTGACGAATCGAACCAGCCGCGGCATTACGACAATTTTGAAGTTTTGCCTCACCTGTTTTTTCTCTTTCTTCATTTAAGGCAAGCAAAGTATTCTTGGACATGTATATTTCCCCGCGAACTTCGATGTCAATTTCTTCTTTTAATTTTAAAGGTAGTGTTCGAATCGTTTTTACATTATGAGTGATATCTTCGCCGGTACTTCCATCTCCACGAGTTGCTCCAGTTGTTAAAATTCCATTTTCATAATGAAATGATCCACTTAACCCATCAATTTTTAATTCACAGACATAGCTCGGTTTATAACCATTTTTTCTAATACTTTCATCAAAGGCTATAATTTCTTCTTCACTAAAAACATCGGGTAGAGATAACATCGGGATTCGATGTCTAATCTTATTAAACTTATCGATTACTTCTCCACCTACACGTTTAGTTGGCGATGTTTCTTTGGCATACCCTGGATATTCAATTTCTAATTTTTCCAGTTCCCTAAGATATTTATCAAATTCTTGATCGGTTATTGTCGGCTTATCTAAAACATAGTAATTATAATTCGCTTCATTTAATATTTCAGTTAATTCATCAATTCTTTTTTGAGGATTCATGCTTACTCCCAAAGATTATTTGGATATTCTTTATTATTAACTAATTCTACTATGCTTTCTTTTAATTCTTGTAAATCATCTTTATATGTTACACCTAGCCACTTAGATGAGGTTAATTCCGATTTAAACTTAATCGTGCCATCAATAATATACTTTTTAATCGTATTAGTTAATATTCTTTCATTGGTATCGGTAATTTCTCCATGAATAAATTCATTAAAATCTTCTTCGAGTAAGGCAAAAATGCTAGGTTTAAAGCAGAAGAAACTTAACGATACAGGCTGATTTTTCGGAATTTCTTTAGAAATCTTAGTTTCATAACTAGTAGCGATAATTTTATCTGGATAGGTTTCTACTGAACATTCATCTATAAAATCAACATAGTCATCTTTAACATTTACTATCCCACGATTTACTTTGCCATTTTTACTATTAGCTTTGCAAAATTCGTAATTAACGGTCAAGTACTCGTATGAATCAGCACTTTCTTCTATAAATCTTGAAGCAATTTTGTAAGGCTCATAACCATAAAAATCATCGGCATTAATCATGATGAATGGTTCTTGAACTAGTGACTTAGCACATAAAAGAGCATGTGTTGTGCCTAACGGTTTAGTTCGTGATGCTGGTATTTTAACATCACTTGGAATGTCATCTAAGCTTTGAAATGCAAATTCGACTTTTATTTTATCAGCATATTTTGCAGTTATATGCGTTTTAAAGTAGTCATAATTCTCCTTTTTTATAACAAAAACTACTTTTGTAAATCCCGCTCTAATACTATCGTAGATAGAATAATCGGCGATGATTTCTCCATTTGAACCGACTGGTTCTATTTGTTTAATACCACCAAAGCGAGATCCCATGCCGGCAGCTAATATTACTAATGTTTTTTCTTTCATTTTTCCTCCCACAGATTTTCTTTATATTCCTGATTGGCAATTAAACTTTTGATACTTTCTTTTAATTTGGCAAGGTCTTCTTTGTATGTTACGCCTAACCAAGCCGAATCAGATATACTTTCTTTAAATCTTATATCTTTGGTTTCGATATATTTTTTGATTGTATCTGTAATAAATAATTCATTTTTATCAGTCATAGGACCATGAATAAACTCGTCAAAGTCTTTTTCTAAAAAGTTAAAGATTGTCGGTTTAAAACAAAAAAAGTTTAATGACACTGGTTGATCTGGCGAGATTTCTGTTTCTTTTTGGGTCGCAAAACTGGTAGCTATTACGCGATTTTCTACAGTCTCAATTGAACTTTCTTCTATTTTCGTAATAAAACCGGCTTGAGAAGATACAACACCCCGATTTACTTTGCCATTTTCACTTTTGGCTAAATAAAATGGATAATCGACAGAAAGATATGTGTAATCATCAGTTTCTTCTTCAAAAAATTTAGTAGCCAACATATAAGCACTGCGTCCATAAAAATCATCAGCATTAATCATGACGAATGGACCATTTATTTTATCTTTGGCACATAATAAAGCATGACCAGTTCCAAGCATTTTTTCGCGAGTTTTCGGCAAAGTTACATCACTTGGAATTTTCTTTAAACTTTGAATAGCAAATTCAACTTCTATCTTATGGGCATATTTCGCCGTTATATGTGTTTTAAAATAATCAAGATTTTCTTCTCTTATAACAAATACAACTTTGGTAAAACCAGCTCTTAAGGCATCATATACCGAATAATCGGCGATGATTTCTCCATTTGGACCAACTGGTTCTATTTGTTTTAAACCGCCAAAGCGTGATCCCATGCCCGCGGCTAATATTACTAATGTTTTATCTTTCATTTTTTCTCCTTCTTTAGTCCTTGATAGGTACTTAAAAACTTTTTAATTCCGATTCGATTATTAAAAGCGACAGTTACAAAACGATTGTCGATATTTACAACTACACCTCGACCAAAGACACTGTGAAAAACTACTTCGCCAGTTTGATAGAAAATAGATTTGTCACTATAAAACGCACTTTTATTAAACGGCTTGTTTTTTTCTTCCATTTGATTTATATAATCACTTTTATCAAGCAATTCTTCTTTTATTTCCGTGATGAACCTACTTGGGGCATTAATTGTTGTATTTCCAAATAGCATTCTTTTCTTCGCATTCGTTAAATATAGTCTTTCTTTTGCTCTTGTTATCGCCACATAACATAATCGTCTTTCTTCTTCTATACCTTTTTCTTCTTGAAGGCTCATAGAATGTGGGAAAATATTTTCTTCCATTCCAGCTAGAAAAACAATCTTAAACTCGAGCCCTTTGGCAGAATGGATCGTCATAAGTGTAATCGCATCATCAGAATCTTTATGTTCTGCCATATCACTTACAATACTTATTTCATCTAGAAAATCTTCTAAGTTGACAGTCCCTGTTTCTTTTTGATAGTTTTCAGTAATACTTTTAAATTCCATAAGGTTTTCTAAACGAAGTTCAGATTCTAAAGATGAACTTCCTTCTAAATCTCTTTTCATACCCGATTTTTCTAAAACAAGATCAATTAATTCAGTTAAACTGCTATTTTTGGCATCTTCGGAAAGTTCTAAAATTAAGTTTTTAAATTCTAATTCTTTTGATTTAGATAAAGATTCAAACATAGATTTTCCTTCACTGTTTGCAATGACATTTAAATCATCAAGCGATTTAGCCCCGATTCCTCTTTTTGGTTCATTTATGACTCTTCTTAATGATACTTCATCATCATGATTAGAAATTAAGCGTAAATAAGCTAAAAGATCTTTTATTTCTTTTCGTTTATAGAAGTAATAACTTCCGACAACTTTATATGGATAGTTTTTCTTTAACATACCATCTTCGACGGTTCTTGCTTGACCATTGGTTCGATATAAGATGGCAAAATCTTTATATGTGTAGCCAGCATCCAATAATTTATCAATTTCCTCAGTTATTAAAGTCACTTCATGCTTTTCATCATATGAACGCATATATTTTATTTTTAAGCCCTCTCCTAGATTGCTAAATAAATCAACTTCTTTACTCTCTTTATTATTTTTTATGACAGAGTTGGCAGCATCGAGGATGGTCGTTGTACTTCGATAGTTTTGATTCAATGTTATTATTTGAGCATCTGGATAATCCTTTTCAAAGTTTAAAATATTTTTGTAGTTTGAGCCACGAAAAGCATATATAGATTGATTAGCATCACCGACGACGAATAAATTACGATATTTGCTAGCTAACATTTTAATTATTTTATATTGAACTTCATTAGTATCTTGATATTCATCGACAAGAATATAAGGAAATCTTTCTTGATAACTAGCTAAAATCTCGGGATGATTTGTAAATAATTCTACGGGTAGTTTTAGTAAATCATCAAAATCGACAGCGTTATTTCTCTTTAAGTTTTTTTCATATTCATAATAAACTTGTGCTGCGACTTTTTCTTTGGGATCAACTAAATATTTTTCTATTTGACTGTGAGTTAACATCTCATTTTTAATAAAACTTATTTTGCTTTTGATAAATCCTGGATTTTCATTTTTAGGATCATAATCTAACTCTTTTAAAATCTTTTTTATCAAAGTAGTCACATCATCAGAATCAATAATGGTAAAATTTTTTGCTAATCCTAATGTTTCATAATTCTCTTTTATAATTCTTAAGCCAAAAGAATGAAATGTTCCGACAAAGGCATAATTTTGGCCGATTAACTTTTCTAGTCTTTCTTTCATTTCTTTAGCTGCTTTATTTGTAAAGGTTATCGCTAATATTTTACTCGAGTGTATATTTTGCTCAATTAAATTTGCTATTCGTGTAGTTAGTACCTTGGTCTTTCCTGATCCTGCTCCCGCCAAAACTAGACAAGGTCCTTCGATATGTTCTACTGCACTTTTTTGTCTTTCATTTAGACCTGTTACTATATCCATAAACTCCTCCGACTCTTATATAGTTATTATATCAAAAACCTATAATTATGGAAAGAAGAAAAAGCTAAAACATAAAAAGACACCAACTCATTTTATATAAAGTTAAGTGTCATCTATTATCCTATTCTTTTATAGAATATTTCTTAATTGCTTTTTTTACTTCTCTAAGACCATATTTTTCATAATTGATATGTTCTATAATAGATAAATCTTTGATATTCTTCTGTTTTAAATATTGGCAAACAATTTTTTTATCAATGTCTTTAAAATTAATAATATCATCAAAACGAGCTAAAAACTCTTTACTAAATGATTCACTATAATCCAACATCTCTTCTTGAAAACCTATTTTTTTACTTCCTTTAATATTACTGGTCATAAAGATAAATGAATTTTTAAAGTCAAGTTTTTCACCCATGGCATTTGTGACAAAACCTTCGTCCATGATTTGCAAAAACAGATTGATAATAGCTGGAGAGGCTTTTTCTAATTCATCAATTAATAAGACAGAATATGGATTCATCTTGATTTGATTTAAGATGGCCTCATCATTATAGCCAACATATCCCGCGGAAGCTCCAAGTAAACGATTGATCGAAATATCTAAATTATATTCACTCATATCTAACCTGATTAAGTTGGATTTTAAAGCTTTGGCAAATTGTTTAACTGTCTCTGTTTTACCTACTCCTGTATTACCTGTTAGGAGTAGACACAGTGGTTTATCCATCTCTTTTTTAAAATGAGTCTTCAGATTAAGAACAATTTTTTCTAAAGCTTTATCTTGGCCAAGAATTGTTTTTCCTAAATGACTTTCGATTGTTTCCACTAAAGTCTTTTTATCTTCTAAAATAGGAATATTACATTTCTTGCCGATTATTTCTAGAATATCTTCTTTTGTGATCATTTTTTCTTTATTCTTTATTTGTTTTTGCTTTTCTTGAAGAGATATTATTTCTTCTTGAATTGATGTTGCTTCAGCAAAGAGATTTTTTTGAACATAATTTTTCTTCTTAATCTCTAATTTAACTAGTTCATTATATAAATCATCTTTTTCTTTAAAATCAAATTTCTTTAAACTAACATGGGCACATACAGAATCTAAAATATCTAAAGACTTATCAGGGTCTTTTTTATCAATAATATATTTATTTGTAAGTTTCACAATGTCTTTAATATTTTCTTTTTTGATTTTTAGATTATAATGCTTTTCATAACTTTTTTTGACTTTGGTCAATATTTCTGTCGTTTCTTCATTGTTCGGTTCTAAAACTTTAATCATTTCAAATCTTCTAGATAATGCTTTATCTTTTAAAATATATTTATTATATTCATGTGTAGTCGTTGCCCCGATTATCTTTATCTTGCCACGAGCTAAATAAGGTTTTAAAATGTCACTAGCATTAATGGCCCCTTCTGCACCTCCAGCATTTACAATAGAATGAATTTCATCAATGAAAACAACTATATCACGGTTTTCTTCTAATTCATGAATGATTCTGGTTAATTTTTCTTCAAATTCTCCACGATATTTTGTTCCAGCTACAAGCGAGCCTAATTCTAAAGAAATTATTTTTTTGTTTAGCAATTTTTCGGGAACTTGCCCTTTTTTGATACGCCTTACCAGTTCTTCTACTATGGCTGTTTTTCCGACACCGGCATCACCAACTAGCAAGGGATTATTTTTATTTTTACGCAAGAGCGTTTCAATCATTAATTCGATTTCTTTTTCACGGCCAATTACTTTATCATCCAAATCAATTTCTTCTTCAAGATTATTTCCTAGACGAATGATTTCTAAATCTTTTTTCTCTTTTTTCTTTTCTTTAACTTCAATTTGATCATAAATAGCATCGATATCAACGTCCATGCTAATTAAGATGCGCATAGCAATACCTTCACCTTCATCAAATATGGCTTTCAATAAATATTTAGCATTCGTCGTTTTTCCATCTTCTTTAGCATCCATTAAACTGGCATTTAATACCCTTTTTAATAAGGGAGTGTATAATATCGCCTTATTTTCATGAGGGTGACTACCAACTATACTTATTAATTCTCCTTTAAAAGTTTCATACGTAAGACCTTCTTTTTTACATATTTCCTTTATTTCTTTATTTTGTTTTAATAAGGCTAATAATAGATGTTCAGTTCCTACATACGGATGTTTTAATTCCACCATTTCTTTTTCAGCAGCTTTTAATATTTTACTCGTTTCTAAACTAAAATTATCAAACATAGAATCCTCCTTTGTAATTCTATGTTTATATTGAGGGAATATGAGAAATTTTATTCAAAAGAAAAAAATCTTACCAATATTTGATAAGAAATTTTTTAAAATACTTTAATAGACATTCATTATTCTTTATCATCTTCTTTTTTATTAAAACTTAAAGACTTTATAATGACCATTAATTTCAAGAAATTCGAATCGGATTTTTACGACTACCAGATCCACCTGTTATTTGCACTGTCGAATTAAGAGAAAATGTTGGATACACATAAACTTTTTTGTTAGAAACTTGCCCCTTAACGCTTCCAGTAGAATATATATGAAAAACAGAATTAACATAATTAGTCGGTGTGATTGTCCACGAACTGGCCCCCGTGCACAACCAATTCTGAGTGTGTAAAAAACTTTGTGTAAAGTTACCTAACTATGGTAATACAGATTATT
>CAMNRN010000038.1 GCA_946553095.1 uncultured Mycoplasmatota bacterium | reverse complement strand
CTTGTTGATTGATATCTAAATTAACAAACACTATCCCCACTTGCCATTCTTCTTCGGTTTTATGTTCAGCGTTGCTTTCCAAGACTTCAATTAGTTTGCTATCTGCGATAGTTATTAATCCTTTTCTAGTCGTTATATCAAATCCTGATGTATCACCAACTGTTACATAATTTAATCCTTCTAGACTTGTAAGTACCGTTCCATCTGGTTTAGTTATTTGCAAAAGCACTTCTGGCGTTTGCTCTTCAGTTGTATATACAAATTCATTCTTATTTATTTGCAAGTATAAATAATAATTATAACTTGCAACATTGGTTTTGTTATTGGCAATGAGCGTTGCTTTAGCTATTGTGCTACTACTTTGATTGCCTGCTCCTTCACCAAAGTTTTCTTGCGTTACATTTAAGCTTAAGTCATTACCTACTAAAAACATTAAACTATCAGTTGTATTTGCGGTCACATTGATATTAGCACTTGCTCCTAGTCCTGTTTGCGCTTGAAAGTAGGCATAAGTAGCACCAAATACTACCACCAATAAAAATACTATAGTTAAAACCAAGAACACATTACTTATTTTCGTCTCCTTCATACAAATATCCACTCCTATAATAGAAATTATACAAAACATATTTTGTAAAATCAATACAAAACATATTTTGTTTGCCAAAATAATTAATAGGGTGAATAACTATGAATATTGAAAGGCTTAAAGAAATAAGAGAAGATAAAGATCTCAAACAAAAAGAAGTTGCTGAAGTATTAGGAATTAAGCAACAACAATACAGTGAATATGAAATAGGAAAAAGACTTATTCCCATAAACTATCTTTATAAACTAGCCGAATACTACAACACATCAATTGACTACCTTGTTGGTAAAACCGACATTAGAAAACCATATCCTAAGTCTATAATATAAAAAACAAGGATTTCTCCTTGTTCTTTAAATTTTATTATGCTAATTCTATTTCAGCACCAGCTTCAGTAAGTTGAGTTTTAATAGCCTCAGCTTCATCAGCAGGAACATTTTCTTTAATATTTCCACCATTATCTGCTAAAGCTTTAGCTTCAACTAAACCTAAACCAGTAATTTCTTTAAGAATTTTAATAACTGCAATCTTATTTCCACCAGCAGACTTAAGAACAACAGTTTTAGTACTAGATCCAGCATCTTCAGTTGCAGCAGCAGGAGCAGCAGCAACAGCAACAGCCATAGGATCAACACCAAATTCTTCTTTCATTGCATCAACTAATTCTTTAACTTCAAGAATAGTCATTTCTTTTAAAGCACTAATAAAATCTTCTTTTTTCAATTTTGCCATAATTATTCATTCCCTTCCTTTTGTTCAGCATAAAGGTTTAAACCGATTGCCAAATCTCTAACATATTGCATCATACCACCAGAAAGCATAGTAAGTAAACCTTCTCTTGATGGAATGCTTGCGTATTCTTTAATAACCGTTAAATCAGCTACATTACCACTAATGACACCAACACGAATATCTAACTTATCATGTTTTTTTGCAAATTCAGAAACAATCTTGATTGGTTCTAATAAACTTTCTCCGAAAAGAATAGCATTAGGTCCTTCAAGAAATCCATCCAAATTAATACTTAATTCATCACTAGCTCTTTTAAGTAAAGTATTCTTATAAACCTTTACCTCAGCATTAACAGGCTTAAGTTCTTTTCTAAGTTCACTTAACTCTTCTACTGTCATACCTTGATATTGGAAAATAATAACAGATTCACTTGACTTAAGTTTTTGAGCAATTTCATTAACAACTTGCTTCTTTTCTTCAAGAATTTTTGTGCTTGCCATACATCCTCCTTATAATATTAGAAAAGCTCCCTTTAGGGAAGCTTAAAAATCAAGTTTTAAGATCCCCTCGGTAGGACTTATATTTATGCCTACTGTCTTCGGTTTTCGCATTTCTAACTCGTATTATATTACACATTTAATTAAATGTCAAAGCTATTTTTATCTACTTTTATACCAGGACCCATTGTCGTAGAAATAGATATATTTTGAATAAATACACCTTTTACGCTATTAGGTTTTACTTTAGCAATAGCATTAATTACATATTCAAGGTTTTCTACCAACTTAGCATCATCAAATGAAACTTTCCCAATAATTGTATGAACATTACCAAACTTATCATTTTTATAAGTAACCATACCTTTTTTAATATCTTCAACAACAGCTCCAACTTTAGTAGTTACAGTTCCTGTTTTAGGATTAGGCATTAAGTTTCTTGGCCCAAGAATATTCCCAATTTTTCCTACTTCTGGCATCATATCTGGTGTAGCTACAACAACATCAAAATCAAACCAATTTTCATTTTTAATTTTGTCAAGCAAATCCTTTTCTCCAACATAATCAGCGCCAGCGTTTTTAGCTTCTGTAGCAAATTCACCTTTAGCAATAACTAAAACTTTTTTAGTCTTTCCAGTACCATTAGGTAAAGATAAAGAACCCTTTAGTTGTTGATCAGATTTTTTAGCATCTATATTAAGTTTAATCGCTACTTCAATCGTACTATCAAACTTAGTTGTTGATGTTGTTTTTACTAAACTAATTGCATCAGTTACATTGTAATATTTATTTTTCTCAACATTTTTTGATGCTTCCACATACTTTTTACCATATTTTTTCATTTTTTACCTCCTAACTGTGGTTTATTAAGCGGATATTTTTTTAATTTAACTATTCTTCTTCAGAATCTTTTTCTTCATCACTATGAGTTGGAACTTCAACACTTCCAGCCTCAGCAAGTTCTTTAGCCTCTGCTTCTAATGCTTCCAATTCAGCTTCACGTTTTAAAGCAGCCTTTTCTTGGGTAGCAGCTTCTTTTGCTTGCGCCTCAAGTTCAGCATCATTGACACCTTCAATTGCAATTCCCATATTTCTTGCTGTTCCAGCAATAATATTCATCGCTGCTTCGACATCATAAGCATTTAAATCAGGCAATTTTTCTTCAGCAATTTTTTTCAAATCAGCTTTAGAAATAGTTGCCACAATTTCATTTGCACCTTTTTTACTTCCCTTTTTAGCTTTAGCAGCTTTCTTAAGTAAGAATGCAGCAGGGGCAGTTTTTAAAACGAAATCAAAACTTCTATCATCATAAATAGAAATCTCACAAGGAACTACATCTCCCATTTTATCACGAGTTGCATCATTAAATTTAGAACAAAATTCTCCTAAATTAATTCCCGCAGGTCCCAAAACAGTCCCTACAGGTGGTGCAGGTGTAGCCTTACCAGCTTCGATTTGTAACTTAATTTTCTTTACGACTTCTTTAGCCACGAAAACACCTCCTATAAAAATTTTTCGCGTAAGTGGTCTTTAGGCAAGTCCGCTTTCTTTCCCGTCCACTTATTAAATTATATTAAAAAAATATAATTGCAATTAAAATATTATCACAAAAAGCCAAGAAAAACAAGAAATTTTCGAACTTTACATCACCAAAAAAATTTTATTGGTTTTAAACTCAATTTATGATATGATTAATAAAGAATGGAGAGGTTAACGTGGCTAGAAAATTTTTTAACAAAAAAGTCCATAGTACAAAAAAAACAATGACTCAAATTATCATTATTTTTATTTGTATTATAGGCATAATTATCTGTTTTGTCGTAGCAAATTATTTTAATAGCAGAAAACCAAAAGATGCAATAATAGAATTAAGAGATTCAATTTACATTGAAATAAATTCTGAACTTCCAGAAAAAACAACATTCTTTTCTAAATTAGAAAATGTCAGTGAAGATAGCATTGATATATCTTTAGTAGATGTCAACATCAAAGAATTAGGTGAATACCCAGTTACACTAAAGATATTTAATAAAAAGTACAACTCTAAAGTTATCGTAGTCGATACCATCGAACCAGACCTAACCTTAGAAGAATTACAATTTGACGAACCTACAGAATATAGTGCCAAAGATTTTGTCAGTTCCTGCAAAGATAACAGTGAAGAAGAATGTAAAATCGAATTTTACACATTAGCAGTTGACCAAGACGGCAATGAAATCGACTATTCCAATTACCAAGAAAATGGCAAATACAAAATAGAAATAATTGCCAGTGATTCATCAAACAATACCACAATTAAAAGTACTACTCTTACAATTGGAAAAATCGATGATATTCCATCAAATGTTTGTAAATATGGAAATAACGAATACGACTCTGAAAAATATATTTTAGCAGTTGACATCAGTGAAAATGGTTGTGCAATAGATCCCAACCTTTACAAAGAAGAACAACAGTATTCCGCGATAAATAGGATCATGGATGAAGAAACAGAACGCCTACAAAAAGAATTCAAAAAGTTAAAAGGAACAGGAACCATTCATTTATATCGTAACCCGACAGTTGTACTAAACAAAGAAGAAACCGGCATCGTAGGTTATACCCTTCATGTAAAAATGGAAATAACTGAAAATGGCAATACAGAACTAGTCGAAGAATACGACTTAACTCTTGATGGAAAAAGAATATTTACGGTAAACAAATACAATCTAGAATAATTTATTATTCTTTTTTTATGGGTCAATAAAACAATTAACATAACAATTTAAGCCCATAAAAAAAGTAAGTAATTTTCCTACTTACTAACTTCATTATTTTTTTCTAGCAATATATATTAATCCGCCTAAACCGCCAATAACGATTACGAAAATAATAGCAATAATTACTCCATCAGGTATACTATCTTTATCTTCACTAGTATCGATTACCTTAAGTCCCGCAGTTCTTGCTGCATCTTGTAAGTTTTCTTTCTTTAAGCCTTCAATATCTTTGCCATAAGAATCTACAACATCTTTATATTCACTATTTTGATATTGTTTTAAAGCTTGTTCCACAAGATCAGGTCCTTTACTATCTGAAAAACCTAAAGTCGAATAATCACCTACTATAATATAAGGAATTTGTCCACCTGTATTATTACCAAAATGCTCAGACACTTTTTGAAACAAAGTTCCATTTCCTTCACTACCAGCTTCTAAAGCAACAATTTCAAAATAATCTTTATATTCATCTTTGTAATTACTTTGAAAATAATTTATAAAATCATGACAATGAGGACAAGTCTTCGAATAAAATAAATACATTGTAACTTTTTCATGATCAGTCTTCTCCGGTAGCTCAATTTTTGCCTCAACATTAACCATTAATAAACTAATGATTCCAATTAATAAAATAAATAACTTCTTCATAACTTCCTCCTAAAAAACATTATACTTTTTTATCTTCCTTTTGTAAAGATAAGTTCATCACTTACTTTGCTTACGTGTAAGATAAACTAAACCGCCTAAACCACCAACTAAAGCCGCAACAATAAAGAAAATAACAACTCCATCAGGCAATATATTATCTTTTGAAAACTTAATTCCACTTGCTTTCGCAGCATCATACAAAGTTCCCTCTTTTATATCTTCACCTTCAACTTTAGCAATCTTTTCAACGATATCTTCATAACTTTCATTTTGATATTGCTTCAAAGCCTCGTTTATAATTTCATTTGCTTTACCATCAGCAAAACCCAATGTATAATAGTCCCCAATCACAATAAAAGGAAAACCGAACTTTATTTTGGGAATTCCAAAATACTCTCCTAAAGTATTAGCAAAATTACCATTTGCCTTAATATAGTCAGTAAGATCTTTCTCATCTTCAGTTCCTGACAAATAAGTCACAATTTCAAAATAATCTTTATAATCATCCCGATAACCTTCCAAAAAATAATTGATAAAATCATGGCAATGAGGACAAGAATCAGAATAAAACAAATAAAGTTTTACTTTTTCATGATCAGTCTTAGGTGGCAAATCAACAGCCTTACAATTTAAACATCCCAAACATACAATAGAAATAACTATAACTAATAACTTCTTCATAACTTCCTCCTCATAAATTATACAGATTTTTCATCACTTTGTAAAGAATCTCCCCCCATGATTACTTTATACATTTTTACTAAACGCACTAATATTTCTTTTTCATCCATCACAATATCATTTGTTGCCAAAAGCGTCGCAAATCCATTGGTATATAGCCAAAATGTCATAAAAAGATTCTTAGCTTCTTCAAAAGATTTACCATGTTTATTCACCAGATTAATAATCGTCGATTGATTCCATTTTTCATCTAATACATCATTAATACTTTTCCATTTCAAATTATGACTTAAAAACAAACTAATAAATAAATTTTTATATTGACTAGCAAACTCCACATAAGAAATAGCAAGTGTAAGCAATGCTTTTTTACTATCAATTCTACTCGTGATAAACTCATCATATTGATGATAAATCTCTGTATAGATATCTTCCTTAATTTCATCCATACTCTTATAGATTCGGTACAAAGGTTTAGTTGAAACGCCCAGTTCTTTTGCCAAGCTTCGTGCATTTACAGCATCCCACCCTTTATCATTGACCATTTTTACTGCTACTTTTACAACATACTTCTTATCCAACTCAATCATAGCTGGCATAAATATCAGCTCCTTAATTTTCTATAAGTCTGCATAGTAACTTATGTTATTATTATATCAACTAACCGCCCAAAAAGCAATCATTCATCATAATCATCCAAATAATTATATCTATAATCCATATCAATATACCCCATTATTTGTTTCATATTTATATTTTCCACACTTTTAAAAATATTAAATTCAATAAATTTATTAGATTTTCTTAAATCTTTAATTAAGTTTTTTATTTCTGATCTTTTAGAATCTTCTTTTTTAAGCATACAAGCACAACCGATGAAACATAACCCATTATAATTCGCCCAATTAATAATACTACATTCTTTAATTAAATACATGGGTCTAATAAGCTCCATTCCCACAAAATTTTCTGATTTAATCCTTGGAAGCATAGTTTCAATTTTCCCATTATAAAAAATTCCCATCAAAATCGTTTCAATAACATCATTAAAGTGATGCCCTAAAGCAATTTTATTACAACCAAGGCTTTGGGCCATCGAATAAAGATATCCCCTTCGCATTCTTGCGCACATATAGCAAGGACTTTTAGGATTCATCGCTTGCACCGAAGCAAAGATATCACTAGGAAAGATATGAATCGGAATCCCTAACTTAAAAGCATTATCTTGAATAATTTTAACATTCTTTTTACTATATCCGGGATCCATCACCAAAAACTCTAAATCAAAATTTATTCTACCATGTCTTTTTAATTCCTGAAAACATTTTGCCATCAAAAAAGAATCCTTTCCCCCACTAATACAAACAGCAATCTTATCTCCATCTTTCACTAAATTATACAAATTAATAGCTTCTGTAAATTTACGCCATATATCTTTACGATATGTTTTAATAATACTTCTTTCAATATCTTTTACATTCATCGTCTCACCAACAATTTTATTATTGTGGATAACTCATAATTTGTCAACAAAAAAATAATATTTACTATATAGCAAATATTATTCTAATATATCTAATCCATTTTCTCTTATATAATCGATCATTCTATCTTTAAATTTAGCTAAATCATTTTGTTCTAAGGTCTTAGTATCACTACCTACTGTATATCTTATTGTATATTTATCTTCATATACTCCAATAAGTCGATAATTTTTAATAATGCTACTTTTAAATCCCTTCAAAGCTTCTTTAAGATCACTATACTTCTTATCTTTCATTAGTATCGTATAATCTAAATCAACCGTAGGATATTTGCTAACATTCTTAGCAACTCGAAGCTCTTTTTCTAAAGTAACATATGTATCCATATCAATATCTACTGCCACAACTTCTCTTTTTTTATGAATTTTATTCGTAAGATTCTTCATAAATACATTTAGTTCCCCAATTTTAACACCATCAACCTTTATTACTTTTCCTAAATTTTTATCAAAATAATCTTTTTCATTTACATTTTCTTCAAAACAAACATCTTTATTTTTCAAAGCACTAAACAATGATTGAACAACCTCTTTTGCTTCCATATAATAATCTACAACTTTTTTATTTTCACCAGCCCAAATTATACTTAAAACTCTCTTATTAGCATTATGCTCAATCACAGTCCCAATTTCAAATATTTTAAATTGTTCATAATTTTTAAAATTTCTTTTTACAATATTCAGTAAAGAAAAACTTAAATCGTCCCTCAATACATTATTTTCTTTTTTCCCTAATAACTTTACACCCTCTTTTTCTATTCCCAAAGTTCTCAAAAGCTCAGTATCATACCACATATAACTATGAACTTCCCTCATATTATATTTTAAAGCAAGTAATCTCTTCACTTCGTATTCTTGATTAAAAATCGTATCCAATTCTTTGACAGTAAGCTCTAACTTAAGTGGCGTTGCCTCAATCTTTTCTAATCCATAAATACGCGCTATTTCTTCAATTAAATCTTCTTCTATATGTATATCTTTTGTATGTCTAAAAGTAGGAACCAAAACATCGTAATACATATCACAAACATTAACTTGAAAACCTAATGATTCTAAAATTTTAACAACATCTTCATCACTTAACTTTATTCCCATATAAGTATGCAGTTTTTCTTTAGTTAAATTAATACGACCATCCTTCAAAGGTTTTGGATATATGTCCGTTAGATTAGAAGCGACAACTAAGTCTTTATTATATTCTCGAAGCAAATACAAAAATCTTTTTATTGCCACATCAGTCATATTAGGATCAAGGGATTTTTCATAACGAGCACTAGCCTCTGTTCGAAGACCTAAATAAACTGCTGATTTTCGAATATTTCCCGCATTAAAGTTCGCACTTTCCAAAAAAAGAGTCGTCGTATCCTCTAAAATCTCACTATCAAGTCCCCCCATAATACCTGCAATACCAAAATATTCATCTTTGTTTTTAATCATTAAAACATCATGATTTAACTCACGCTTTTCGCCATCTAAAGTCGTAAACACATCTTTATCTAAGGCATTACCAACTTCAATACTTTTTACAACTCTAGCATCAAAAGCATGCATAGGTTGGCCTAATTCGAGCATCAAATAATTGGTTAAATCTACAATCAAAGATATAGAACGCATTCCAACATAATGAAGAAATATTTGCATATCAAGAGGAGTTTTATTATTTAATACATTTTCAATCTTTAATCCACAATATCTGCTACACAAATCTTCATTTTTAATAACTATATCTAAGTCTTCCTTATCATTTTTAACATCTTCTAATAAAAGTGGTAACAGTTCGTGTCCACTGATAGCACATATTTCCCGGGCAATACCATAACTTCCCCATAAATCAGGTCGATTAGTCAAAGACTTATTATCTATTTCAACAATAATATCTTCAATTGGCAAATATTTTTTAATATCCAACCCAACTGGAGCATCACTATCAAGCTCCAAAATTCCTTCATGATTCTCACTAATTGATAGTTCTCTACCACTACAACACATTCCATAGGACTTAACCCCTCGAAGTGGTCTTGCTGTAATTTCAATTCCATCAATATGTCCACCAACTTTGACTAAAGCTGTTTTAAGTCCCACACGCACATTTGGAGCACCACAAACAATTTGTCGTAACTCGTCTTCTCCACAATCGACTTTCAAGATATGCATATGATCACTATCAGGATGTGGAACACATTCTTTAATTTCCGCTACAACCACGCCATCAAAAGAATTTCCAACTTCGACAACACTTTCTACTTCTGCTGTTCTAATCGTAAAAAGATCCCATATTTTCAACCAATCAATTTTATCAGCATCTTTTATATAAGTTTTTAATTTATTACAAGATAATAACATTTTTTATGCCTCCTTAATCTATTCTAAAATTTTCTAAATAACGTATATCACCAGAATTTAAAATACGTATATCATTAATTTTATATTTCATCATCGCTAACCTAGTTAACCCAATTCCGAATGCAAAACCATTATACTTATCAGGATCAATTCCTCCAGAGCGCAAAACATTAGGATGCACCATTCCACCAGGAATAAGTTCAATCCAACCAGAATTCTTACAAGTAGGGCATCCGCTTCCACCACAAATTGTACAACTTATATCCATTTCATAACTAGGTTCTGTAAAAGGAAAGAAACCTGGCCGAAGTCTAATATCAACCTCTTGTTTTAACACTTCACTTAAGACTAGTTTCATAACATACATTAAATTACCAATCGAAATTCCCTCATCAATCACCATTCCTTCAATTTGAAAAAATGTATTTTCATGATTAGCATCCAAATCTTCATTCCGAAATGTTCTACCTGGTGAACAAATTCGAAGAGGAGCACCAAACCTTTCCATCGAATGAATTTGATCTCCACTAGTTTGAGTCCTAAGAAGCATCCCGTTATCTAAATAATAAGTATCTTGCATATCTCGAGCAGGATGATCTTTAGGAATATTAAGAGCTTCAAAGTTATAATATTCAGTTTCCATTTCATGTCCACTTACTACTGTAAAGCCCATTCTTTTTAAAATATCAGTTACTTCCTTAGCTACAATCGTAATCGGATGCAAACTACCCAATTCTTTCTCAAACTCTATTGTATCATCAAACAAATTACTACTTTGACTATCTAAGTTTTCCAAAGCATCACTAACCATCATTTCCATTTCTTTTTTAGTGACATTCATTAAACTACCATATTTTCTTTTGTCATCAACACTCATATTTTTTAAATCAGACAAAAGTTCAAAAATACGTGATTTCTTACCTACATATTTCGATTTAACATTTAAAATATCTGCTTCTTTTTTCGTTTCAGCCAATTCATTTCTTAAAGCTTCTTTCAAATTTTCTAATTCTTTTTCCATATTTCTAATCCTTTCCAAAAATAAAAAAATTCATGAAACTAATTTAAGGACGAGCTAAACCCGCGGTACCACCTTAGTTCATGAATTTAATTCACACACTTTAATCTTTAAGGGAATAACCCCACAAGTACTCCACAGTCTGAAATTTCAAATCTATACTACTCAAGATATTTTCACCAACATATCTCTCTCTAAAAAGCCCATATAGTCTACTAAAAACTGCCTCAACGCACTTCCTAGCAATAATCTTATCATCAAACCATACATTTTTCAAGTACTTATCTACTCACAATTTCCACAACACCCTCAGTTATACCGTCATCAGCAAGCCTTGCTTCAATAAATTCTTTAGCTGCTTCATCTTTTACTTTGATATGGATGTTATTTGGTACTCCTTTAAACATATCTATATAAGAATTCGAATCATATGAATTTATACTATCAAATGTCATATTACTTATATCTAATTCGATTAGGTTACTACAATCCGAAAACATACCATACATTAGTGTTACTTTTGATGTATCAAAATTACTTACATCTAGTGTTGTTAAACTACTGGCACCGCTAAACATACTTCCCATATCAGTTACTTGGGATGTATCAAAATTACTTAAATCTAGTGTTGTTAGACTACTTGCTCTCGAAAACATCCATGACATATCTGTTACTTGAGATGTATCAAAATTACTTAAATATAATGCGGTTAAACTGCTTGCTCCTGAAAACATACTACCCATACTGGTTACATTTGTGGTATCAAAACTACTTATATCTAATTCAGTTAGGCGATGTACTTCCGAAAACATACCATGCATATTCTTAACCCTACGAATATTTACATTTTCCAAACCTTTAATGCCATTTAAATACCCTAAAAAAGCAAACCAATTTTCTACGTCCTCCATATACATTGTACTATCAGAATTTATATATAATATTGTACTACTATCATTTTCATTTTGTACTTCGTATCCGATTATACTTCCGTTTCCTTCTTTTGACATATCGTATGTTTGTACTGCATCTTCATGAATTTGTTTAATTGGTTCAAATATCACCTTTTTTATATTTGAATTATTCCAAGGAGCATCTTGAGGTCCCCACATATCATTTATATATGGTCCACTTCTTAAAATTGCAAACTCTATTCCCTCTTCCTGTATCTTCGCCTCTGCCTCAATTTTCTTGTTCGTATTCTTA
>CAMNRN010000037.1 GCA_946553095.1 uncultured Mycoplasmatota bacterium | reverse complement strand
AAAATAATAAGAGAGATGCTTTATTAGAGCTCAAAGAAGAAAGCTTTAAATTAAAACAACAAACAGATCAAGAGATAAAAGAAAAAAAAGCGGAAATAACACAAAGTGAAGACCGCTTATTAGCCAGAGAAAATAGTCTCGACAAAAGAGAAGAAATGTTACAGAATCGGGACAATTCTTTACAAGAAAAAGAAGAAGATTTATTAGTAAAACAAAAAAATTTACAAGAAAAAGAGGATAAAATGGACAAACTTCTTAAAGAAGAAGTTGAAAAGCTTGAAAATATTGCTGGTCTCAGCAAAGAAAAAGCAAAGGCTCAAATCATGGAAAGAGTAGAAAATGATATGGAAGTAGAGATAACTAACTATATCAAAGAACAAGAAGCTAAAGCGAAACTTGAAGCTCATGAAGTAGCCAAAACCTTAATTGTTGAAAGCATGCAACGCTATGCTGATGATGTCGTAGGTCTTCAAACAGTAAGTACAATAGACCTACCTAATGATGATATGAAAGGACGTTTAATCGGAAGAGAAGGAAGAAATATCCGAACAATAGAATCTGTAACTGGTGTAGATTTAATCATTGACGATACCCCAGAAGCAATAGTCATTTCATCTTTCGATCCTCTTCGTCGTGAAATAGCTAAGATTACGATTGAAACTTTAATAAAAGATGGACGCATTCATCCAGGTCGTATTGAAGAAGTGTATGATAAGACTGTTAAAGATATGAATACCAAGATTATGGAAATAGGGAATAAAACGGTCAGTGATTTAGGATTAACAAAAGTTGCTCCTGAAATCATTAATTTAGTAGGTAGATTAAATTTCCGAACTAGCTATGGTCAAAATGCTTTAAAACATTCTATTGAAGTAGCGAATCTATGTGGACTTATGGCCTCAGAATTAGGAGAAAATATTGCTTTAGCCAAAAGAGCTGGGCTTTTGCATGACATTGGAAAAGCAATTGACTTTGAAGTTGAAGGATCACACGTTGAAATTGGTTATGATTTTGCTAAAAAATATCAAGAAAATGAAATTGTTTTAAATTCGATTCAATCTCATCATGGTGATACTGAAGCAAAATACATAATATCAACGCTTGTTGAAATTGCAGACACGCTATCCGCGGCAAGACCAGGAGCTCGAAATGACTCGTTAGAAAATTATATCAAAAGATTAGAACAATTAGAAGAAATAGGAAATTCTTATGAAGGTGTTGAAAAAACCTTTGCAATGCAAGCTGGTCGTGAACTTCGCGTGATGGTAAAACCTGATGAAGTAGATGATTCTAAAAGTTATAAAATAGCACGTGATATTAAAGAACAAATTGAAAATGAAATGCAATATCCTGGAACAATAAAGATCACAGTTATAAGAGAAACAAGAGTACAAGAAGAGGCAAAATAAGAAATGAAAAGGGGAATAATAATAACATTAATAATTGGCATAGGAATAATTTCTTATGCCTTTTTTACCAATAAAGGTAGTGAATTAAATAATCAAACCGAAGCAAATAAAGAAGAAATAAATGAACTAGGAAAAACATTATTTAATGTCACTTTAGTAAATATGATGGACGATGAGTACTATATGTATTCTAAAAAAAATGTATAGCAAAGCGATTTAGAAAATAGTACTAAACTTAAAATAATATATAGTTTATTAGAAGAAAATAAGATTGAAAAATCAGAATACTATGGCCATGACGGGGATTGGATGTTTGATCATGATAATCAATTATATCAGAAATATAAAAATGCCTGTGTAATCCAAGACATCGACGAAAACCATGAATTAATAATTCGTGAAAATGAAGAGAATTGTTATACAGAAAAAGTTTTGAAAGAAGACTTTGAACAATTATATTATGAAATTTTTGGAAATAAAGAAATAAATTATGAAGATTTTAATATATACGAGAAATTTTGTAAACTTGATAATAAATATATAATATGTAATAGCAATCATTTTTTAGATGATACAACGTGGCAAACCTACATGCAATATAAAGATGCTATAAAAGAAAATGATGAAATAATAATAACGGTACAATATTTCAAAATTTTAGAACCAAATGAAATATTTAATGATCCTGAAAAAAATAATATTATAGGTTATCTTCCCGATAAACAGGAAAACCTTGATCGTGATGAATTGATAAAATATGTTTTAAATAAATATGAAGATAAAGTGGGAATATTTAAAGTAACATTTAAAAAGAATGAAACAGATGGATATTATTGGTATTCCAGTGAATACGTAAAATAAATAAAGTCAAATACCAAGTAGTTTAATGATTATCGGTCTTGGTTTTACTTTAGTCGATATATTAGTCTCAATTAAAACCGAAGTTATTTTATAATAAAAAAAAGGAGTTGGATAAAATGAATGAGAAAAAATATTTAAATGAAGAAAACTATGAAAGAGGAAAAAAGAAACTAAAAAGATTGTCATTAACCATCCTTATTGTAGGAATTTTACTAGGCTCAAGTCTTATTTTAACCGGTATCTTTAAATCAAGAGAAGCAAAAATAAAAAATACGCCAACAAAGATTGAAGAAAGAAGCAAAGCCGATATAGAACAAGAAATAAACGATACAAAATCACAAATAGCAGCAATTGATTTAGAAATTGAAAATTTAAAAAAAGAAATTACAAATTTAACAACTGAGAAGAGTAAATTAAGAAATGAACAAAATAAAGTTTTTCAAGAAGACAATGGTTTTAGTGATAGATATTATGCTATAGAAGATGAAATAAACCAAAAAGATAATGACATAAGTTCTAAAAATAACAAAATAAATCAAAAAGAAGAAGAGAAATTTGAAATAAATGTTTCACTAATGAAGCTTGAAACTGAACTTTCAAAGGTTAATTCTGGTTATAGAGATGCAGAACAAAATTTTAAAGACACAAAAGCGAACATAGAAGCTTCTAAATATATTCCATTATACATAATTGGTACATTTATTATTATTTCTTCAAGTATCCTTTCTGGAATAATCTATATGATTAGCAAACGTCGGGAAATCATGGCTTTTACAGCCCAACAAGCAATGCCAGTAATAAAAGAGGGAGCAGAAGAAATAACTCCAACCATAGGTAAAGTCACTAATACAATTGCTAAAGAGATTTCTAAAGGTATAAAAGAAGGAAAAGAGGATAAATAAAAAAGAGACTCAATTATAAAGTCTCTTTTTCTATGCTTGATTAACTTCCATAATAACTGGTAATATTATTGGTTTTCTTCCTGTCAAAGAATTAATATATGGAAGCAATTCTAAAATAATTTGATTTTTTAAATCGGTATAAGTATAAGGTGATTTAGCCAAGAAATTATTAACAATATCAGCAATTTTTCTTTCAATTTTTTGCATAAGTTCTTGATTTTCATTAACGAGTACAAAACCTCTTGCTGTAACGTTTGGTTTTAAAAGTAATTTGCGAGATAAAGTATTTATATTAAGAATAGTTATTAAAATCCCGTCTTGACTCATCAATTTTCTATCTTTGATAACGACACTACCAATATCACCAACTCTTGAACCATCGACATAAACATCTCCGGCTTGAATATGTCCTGCTTTTTTTACCTTCCCATTTAGAAGTTCTATCACATCGCCATTTGAACAAATAAAAGTATTATTAGGATCGACTCCACACATAACGCCAATTTCTGTATGTCGTTTAAGCATTCTATATTCTCCATGCATTGGCATAAAATATTTAGGTTTAATAATTCGTAGCATCCATTTTAGTTCTTCTTCTTTAGCATGACCTGATGTATGAATGTCACTAAATTCAGAATTAGTAAATACTCTTACGCCTTTCAAATAAAGTTTATTAATAATACGATTAATACTTTCTGCATTTCCTGGAATCGGACTTGAAGAGAATATAACTAAATCGTCATTAAGAAGAGAGATTTGTTTATGTTGTCCATTGGCAATTCTCGATAAAGCTGCCAAAGGTTCTCCCTGGCTTCCAGTACACAAGATACAAATCTCATTTCGCTTCAAACTTTTCGCTTGATTAGCTTCAATAAATAAAGATTTATCATTTAAAAGTCCATTATTTAAAGCAAGTTCCACACTATTTTCCATACTTCTTCCGAAAACAATAATCTTTCTTCCATATTTTCGACAAGTTTCGGCAATATGTTTAACTCGGTATATATTTGAAGCAAATGTAGCAATTATAACTCTTCCGTGGTGTTTGCTAATAATATCATTTAAAGTTCCATCAACAGCGCTTTCACTTTTTGAATAGCCACTCGAAAGGGCATTAGTAGAATCGCTAAGAAGTAAAGTAACACCATCACTACCAGCTTTAGCCATTTTATGAATATCAGCAATCGGACCAATTGGAGTCAAATCAAATTTAAAGTCCCCAGTTTCAAAAATCGTTCCATTAGGAGTTTTGATTAAAAGACCAAAACTATCCGGAATAGAATGGGTAGTATTAACAAATTCAATTTCAAAATGTTTAAATTTTACTTTTAAATCTGGTTTGATTATTTGAAAATTTTCAAACTTAATATTTCTTTCTAACAATTTCTTATTGATTAAGTCGTTAGCAATTTTAGGCGTGTAAATCACTGGAATATGAATTGCTTGTAATAAAAAAGGAATTCCTCCGATGTGATCTTCATGGCCATGGGTAATAAAAAGTGCTTTTATTTTCTTTTCATTTTTCTTTAAATAACTGACATCTTGAATGACATAATCAACGCCCAGCAAGTTATCCTCAGGAAACATAACTCCCGCATCAATAATAATAATTTCATTTTCGTGCTCGACAATGTACATATTTTTTCCAACTTCGCCAAGCCCGCCTAAAGCAACTACTTGCGTAGCTATAGTTTTATCTTTCATAATAATTTTTCCCTCTTTCTTAAAATAAAAAGTTTTTTGAATAAATTAATTATAGCAAAAAATTGCTAATTTGTCTACATTTTGATAAAATATGTTATATAAAAGGAGGAATTCTAAATGGGAATTTTTGATAAACTAAAAAACATTATCAAAGGCAAAGAGACAACCAAAGAAAGTCATGAAAATATCGAAAAATATGATAAAGGATTAGAAAAAACCAGGGATGAATTTGTTTCTAAATTAAATTTTCTAGGTATAAAATACACTAAGGTTAATGAAGAATATTTTGAAGAATTAGAAAATATTTTAATCATGGCTGACATCGGTGTTAAAACAGTCTTAGATTTTATTGAAAGATTAAGAAAAAGAGTCAAAGCTGAAAACATCACGGACACAGCATATTTAAAAGAAGTAATCGTTGATGAGCTTTTCATCATTTATGTTAACAATGAAAGTATAACAAGTAAAATTAATATGGCCGAGGAAGGACCTACAGTTATTTTGGTTGTCGGTGTAAATGGCGTTGGAAAAACGACATCTATTGCTAAGCTTGCTCATAAATATCAAAGTGATGGCAAAAAAGTCATGCTTATTGCTGGCGATACTTTTCGAGCTGGAGCCGTTGAGCAACTTCGGATATGGGCTGATCGAACTGGCAGTTTATTTTTTGGAAAAGAAAATATTGACCCAGCAGGAGTAATTTATGATGGTTTAGTAAAAGCTAAAGAAGAAAACGTTGACATCGTTTTAATTGATACCGCGGGACGACTTCACAACAAAGTAAATTTAATGAAAGAACTAGAAAAAATAAACAAAGTAATAGGAACACATATTGAAGGTGCACCACATGAGACTTTGCTTGTAATTGATGCCTCGACTGGTCAAAATGGAATAATGCAAGCCGAAAGTTTTAAAGAAATAACTAATATTACAGGCATAGTTTTAACAAAACTTGACGGTACTGCTAAAGGGGGAATAGTCCTAGCAATTAAAGAGGCTGTTGACATTCCTGTTAAATTTGTTGGTCTTGGTGAAAAAATGGAAGATTTAATGACATTTGATATTGAATCATACATCTATGGTTTATTTAAGGACATGATGTAATGGAAAAATTTATATTTTATAGTCGTCTTTTTGATATTTACAAAAAATTATTCACAGAAAAAAATCAAGAAATATTTCGCCTATATTATGAAGAAAACCTTTCGATGGGGGAAATTGCTGAGAATCTAGGTGTATCTCGTAGCTACATTGGCAGTGTCTTAAAAAAGATGGAAAAAAAACTAGATTATTTTGAAGCTGACTTGCAAATATTAGAAAAAAATAGCAAGCTAATAGAATTGTTAGAAGAGCAAGATCCAGAAAAGATTAAAGAAGAGCTAAAAAAAATTATTTTTTAATGTTTACGTATCGAAGAAAACATCAAAGTAAATATAATGAACATTAAATAAATAATTGCCATAATTTTAGAAATATTTATTACTGGCATATTTTTATTATTTATTTTATAGATTATTCGCTTGGATTAAAACGAATAATTTTTTTTATGTGGCATACAAATTAACTAGAGGTTTTAAGTATGAAAAAAATGTGTTTAGTGTTAATTGTGTTAATTTGTATCCCCATAGTTTGTTTGGCAGAAGAAGATCTTGCTCCAACTGCTAAAAGTGCCATCTTAATTGATCGGGCTACTGGAGAAGTATTATATGAGAAAAATGCTGATGAAAAGCGACCGCCGGCTTCAATGACCAAACTAGCGAGCATGTTAATAATTATGGAATCAATTGACAGTGGTAATCTTTCTTTTGACGATAAAGTGACAATTAGTGAAGAAGCAGCGTCTATGGGAGGATCTCAAGTATTTTTAGAAGCTGGAGAAACTTACACCGTCAGTGACCTTTTAAAAGGCGTTGCCATAGCCAGTGGAAATGATGCTGTTGTTGCCTTAGCAGAGAAGGTAGCAGGTACATGGCCTCAATTTGTAGATATGATGAATAAGAAAATGAAAGAAATCGGAGCGACAAATACTAATTTTATAAATCCTCACGGATTAGATGCAGAAAATCATTATTCTACAGCTCGTGACATGGGAATAATAGCCAGAGAATTATTAAAGCACGAAAAAATACTTGAGTACACGAGTATTTATGAAGAATATTTAGAAAAAAACGATGGTACCAAGACTTGGCTTGTCAACACCAACCGTTTAGTAAGATTTTATGATGGTGTCGATGGGTTAAAAACTGGCTTTACAGAAAGTGCTGGATTTTGCTTAACAGCCACGGCTAAAAAAGACAACTTTCGCTTAATCAGCGTCTTAATGGGTGAAGATACATCTGAAAATAGAAGTAGTGATACAGTTCGCCTTCTTAACTACGGTTTTAACACTTTTAAAGTAAATGTAATCAAGAAAAAGGATGAAGTCATCGGTAAAGTTCGAGTTGAAGGCGGCAAAAAAGATTCTGTAGAAATTATTTTAATGAATGATGCCACAAAGCTATTAAAAAATACCGATGCTCCATCTGAATATACTTTTAATATAAAAATAGATAAAGTTAAAGCCCCAATAAAAAAGGGAGATATCGTTGGTTCTGCCGAAATAGTAGATAAGGATAATAATATAATTGATGAAGTAGATTTGACAGTTAAAGAAGACATTGCCAAGGCCAATATTTTAGATTATTTTCTTAAAAATACCAAAACCACAGTTGCTGGAAAATTGCTAATTAAACAAAGTTAGTAATTTTCTTTTGTAAAGAGAATAAGTTATCGTACCATTTCCCCCGAAATAGTGATATGATGAACATAGGTGATTAATAAAATGCCCAAAAGAAGGAAAAAAACGCTTAATTTTCACAAGTATTTAGGTATCATATTGGCAATAATTACTACCATTGCTCTTAGTTTAATATATTTTATCGATATACTACCTCAAAATTATTTTATAATTCTATGTATAGTTTTAATTATTATAACTTTAATATTAATTCGTTTATTAAAAGATCAGAATCCTTTTTTAAGAGCATTATCGTGTCTTATCTCAATTCTTTATATAATAGTTTTATCTTTAGGAATAACATATGAACTAAATACTCTTGATTTCTTTAAACAATTTGGTTTTAATCAATACAAAACAGAAAATTATGAAGTTATTGTTCTTTCTAACTCTCTATACCAAGATTTAAGTGATTTACAAGAAAAACGAATTGGATATTTAGAAAACCAAAGAGAAGGATTGAGCCAAGCTATTCAAAAATTAACAAAAGAAATCAAATATCAGGAGCAAAAAAAAGAGAATATTGAAAGTTTGTTACAAGAGTTAAAAAAACAAAAAATAGATGCTATTTTTCTTGAAGAAAATGAACTCCAAATTTTTTTAGAAGAAAATGAGTTAGAAAGAGAAAATATCCGAACTATTTATACGATAGAAATAGAAATTGAAAATAAAAAGACCAGTAAAGAAGTTGATATAACTAAAACTCCATTTACAATTTATTTATCAGGAATGGACACATATGGCAAAATAACCAAAGTCTCTCGTAGTGATGTAAACATGTTAATAACAATCAATCCCTTGACAAATCAAATTCTTCTTACAAATATACCTCGTGATTATTATGTCAATCTAGCCGACATTAACGAATTTGATAAATTAACGCATGCAGGAATATATGGTATAACCTCATCTGTAAAAACTATTGAACAACTCTTAGACATTTCCATAAACTATTATGTAAAAGTAAATTTTACATCATTAATTGACATTGTTGATGAAATCGGGGGAATCGAGGTAGACTCTCCTTATGAATTTACCACCATCGACAATATAAAATTTGCCAAAGGAAAAAATAAATTAGATGGTCAAAAAGCCTTATCTTTTAGTCGAGAAAGAAAAGCATTTTTAGAAGGAGATCGCATAAGAGGAGAAAATCACCAAAGAGTTTTAACAGCTATTATAAATAAACTATTAACTCCAACAATTATTATGAATTATAATGATTTATTAACTTCCATTAAAGATGATTTTATTACCGATTTAGATGATAAACAAATCAGAAACTTTATAAAAGAAGAATTAAAAAGTCCTCAAAAATGGCAAATAAAAAGTGCAAGTTTAAATGGGACAAACGAATATCAGTATACTTATAGTTATAAGAAAAACAAATTATACGTTATGAAACCGAGTGAAGAAAGTATAAAAAATGCTCAGGAAAACATCAAAACAGTTCTAAGTATAAATTAAATTAGTCCAAAGAGTGTCAACTTGACACTTTTTTTGATTCCTTTTTTGTAAGCCTTTGTCGAAGTTGTTTAAACTTAAATGATTATTCACTATATTCTATATATGAGGTGATAATAATATGCTAAAAATGGACTTAGAATATAATCAAGGAATATTATTTGTTAGATTAAAAGGAATTCTAGATAAAGAATTTAGTTATAAAATTAACAATTATTTAAATCCGGTAATTAACCGTCATAAAATCAAATATTTAGTATATAATTTTTATTCTTTAATAGATATTGATCAATCAGGAATAAAAGCCATCTCCAATACTGAAGAAGAGATAGAAAGTAATGAAGGAACAATATGTCTTTGTGAAGTAAATAAAAATATAAAAGATAAGTTAAAAAATCTAAATATTAGAATAATATCTAATGAACGATCGGCATTTAACGAAATCGAGGTGTAGAAAATGGAACAGATAGAAGAAAGAATTATTAAAGAAAACGCTGGACTAATTTGGAAGATAAGTGAAAGATTTTATGGCATTGACAAGAAAGATTTATTCCAAGCTGGAGCATTGGGCATCATCAAGGCCTACCACAATTATAAAGAAAATGGTGTGACAAAATTTAGTACTTACGCCTATGAATATATTTTTGGTGAAATGTATACTTTAGCAAGCAATAAAGAAATCAAAGTTAGTAAAGATTTAAGAAAGTTATATATTATGATTGAAAAGTGTCGATTTACTCTAGCTCAAAAATGGATGCGTATTCCAAGTAACAAAGAACTAGCAGCTTATTTAGAAATGGATGAAGAAAAAATTGAACAAGCATTGATGAGTGCTAATATGATTATGTCAATGGATGATGAAAATGATGAGATGAGAAATCTTCATGAGACAGTAGCATATGAAGAAAATGTATCAGAAGACGAAAAAATATTATTAGAAAGTTCTATGGATACACTAAAACAAGTTGAAAGAGATATTATAAACGCCCGCTACTTTGAAGATTTAACGCAAAGTGAAACTGCAAGAAAGCTAGGTTTGACTCAAGTGATGGTATCTCGTTATGAAGCGAGAAGTTTAGAGAAAATGCGAGAATACATGCATATGTAGAGTAAATTGTTGCCATAATATGATTAGGTGATAATGTGAATATAGAAGAATATAAAAAATTAGTAAAAGAAATGTCGCCCCGTGAAAATCGCTTAAAGAATATGATTGTTGCTTTTTTTGTCGGTGGTATGATTGGCTTTTTAGGTGAATTTTTTCTTTACTTTGTAACCGAAACATTCGCTACATCTAGAGCTGATGCCTTTATATGGTTATGTTTAACTCTTATTTTAGTTGGAACAATCCTAACAGCCTTTGGCTTTTTTGACAATTGGGTATCAAAATGTAAATGTGGTTTTATAATCCCGACAACTGGTTTTGCTCATTCTGTTACAAGTTGTGCACTAGATTTTAAAAAAGAAGGTTTAGTAACTGGATTAGGAGCCAATTTCTTTCGTTTAGCAGGATCAGTTATATTATATGGTATAATATCTGCATTTTTCTTATGTATAGTGAGGGTGGTATTAGGTGGCTAGTTGTAAATATAAAAATGTATACTTAAATGATTATTATACTGTTGTAGGACCTTTAGAAAAAGAAAGTCGCTTAAAAGGCTATGATATCGCTTTAGATGACTTCTATTATAACGAAAAGACATTTGAACTTGCTGAGGTTAAAATGCAAAATGTTGTTATTGACAATATTTTATTTAAAAATGGTCTTAAAACCAGTGAAGTAGATCTACTTATCGGGGGAGATTTAACCAATCAAATATCGGTTACTAATTACAGTGCTAGAAACTATAATTTTCCATTTTTAGGTTTATATGCTGCTTGTGCGACATTTCCTGAAAGTCTAATCGTAGGAGCTAATTTTATTGACAATATGAATTATAAAAAAATTATTACGATTACAAGTTCCCACAACTTAACTGCTGAAAAACAATTTCGATATCCAACTGAATATGGTGCACCAAAACCTCATACTGCGACATTTACAGCTACAGGTTCGGCTGCGACACTTTTATCACGAGCAGAAAGTCGGATAAAAATAGAGTCATCGACAATTGGTACTCCAGTTGACATGGGAATAAAAGATGCTAATAATCTTGGGGCAGTCATGGCTCCAGCCGCAGCTTCGACTTTACTACGTCATTTATCAGACTTAAAAAGAGATGCAGATTATTATGATTTAATACTAACCGGGGATTTAGGCTGTGTTGGTGGCGAAATTTTTAAAGAGTATTTAAAAAGAAATCAAAACATGAAATTAAAAAATCATCTAGATGCTGGATGCGAACTATTTTTAAAAGGTCAAGATACTTACGCTGGTGGAAGTGGACCTGTATGTCTTCCGCTTGTGTTATTTAATCGAATTCTTTTAAGCCGAAAATATAAGAAAATCTTAATAATCGGCACAGGAGCTTTACATTCTCCGACACTCGTTAATCAAAAAAAGAGTATTCCAGCGATAGCTCATGCCGTTAGTTTGGAGGTGCTATAATGAATTATATTTATGCGTTTTTATTTGCAGGATTTGCTTGTGCCGTAGCTCAAGTCATCTTAGATAATACTAAATTAACGCCTGGACATATCACTTCCATTTATACAGGTGTTGGTGCTTTCCTGTCTTTTTTAGGAGTTTATGATAATTTAATTGCTAAATTTGGTGCTGGAGCAACAGTTTTAATTTCCAACTTTGGACATATGTTATATTCTAGTGCTATTCAAGGATTTCATGAAGAAGGCTTACTCGGCATATTCTCAGGAATGCTTTGTAAGTCATCTCTTGCCATAACATCAGCTATCTGTTTTTCCTTCATCGTTGCCTTAATATTTAACCCTAAAGATTAGGGCTTTTTTTTGTTAGATTTTGTGTGAAAAGTTTTGTATTTGTAAAAACAAATTATTGGTTGATTGACTATATTACATATAACCAGTATAATGAAGTAAAGATAGACATCAGACTAT
>CAMNRN010000036.1 GCA_946553095.1 uncultured Mycoplasmatota bacterium | reverse complement strand
CGAGCAAACCTTGGTCAAACCTAGGTTTGCTCAATTTTGCTGCAAAACTAAAGATTCTATTTTTGGCTAAATAATTTAAAAATAATTTACAATTAGTTGTCAATCATCTATAATGTCTTTAGGAGGATTACCTATGATTAAAGTTTCACATGTCAAAAAAAAATTTATACGAACAGAAAAAAATAAAGAGAAAAAAGAGTTTTATGCTGTAGATGACATTAGTTTTACAGCTTTAGAAGGTAAAGTTATCGGAATTCTAGGGCCTAATGGAGCTGGCAAGACCACTCTTTTGAGAAGTCTGGCAGGGATTATGCAACCCACAAGTGGAGAAATTACGATAGATGATTTAACATTCAAAAAAAACGAAACAGATATAAAAAGAAAAATTGCGTGCTTGTCTGGAAATACAAAGATATACCAAACTATCACACCTTATGAACTTTTAAAAATGTGTGGTGAATTCTATGAGGTACCGAAAAATAGTTTAGATAGTAGAATTAAGGAAATTAGTCACATTTTAGATTTAGATTCTTTTTTGTATAACAGAATTGATAAGTTGTCGACCGGACAAACCCAAAGAGTTAATATCGCTAGATGTTTAGTACACAATCCTAAATATTATATTTTAGATGAAGTTACTAGTGGCTTAGATATTATATCTGGACAAATTATTTTAGATTTTATAAAGCAAGAAAAAACGAATAATAAATGTATACTTTATTCGACTCATTATATGGAAGAAGCTGAGAATATTTGCGATATTGTTTATATGATGAATCACGGAAAGTTCATCGCGCAAGGAACACCTGAGGAAATAAAAAAACAAACTAAAACAACTAATCTTAGAGATGCTTTTTTCAAATTAATTGAAGGTGATAATCATGAATAACAAAATATTTTTAGTATTTAAAAAAGAATTAAGAGAAGTTTTTAGAGATAAAAAATCTTTATCAATGATGCTTATTATTCCAATTATGATTCCTTTGTTAGTAATCGGAATGTCGGCTTTGTTTGAAAGTCAGGCTAATACCGAAGTTAATCAATATAATAAAGTTGGTTTTGCTTATGAATTTACTGATATGGAAAATTCTTTGGCTCAGTCTTTAAGCATTGATGCAACGTTCGGCTCGAAAGATGAAATTCTTGATAGCTTTCAAAAAGGAGAAATATATACATACATCGAAAAAAAAGACAATAATTATGTGATTTATTATGATGATGCTAATGTTGAGAGTAGTCAAGCTGCTAATTTAGCTCAAAATTTCTTAGAAAGCTTAAAAGCTTCTATTCAAACTAATTATTTGACAAATCATGATATAGATCTCGAAGAATATAATTCTTTACTAACTTATGAGTTTGGTGATGTAGAAAAGCAAAATTTCTATGCTAATTATATGATTAATTATGCCTTTTTATTTATTATCATGGCTATTACTATTTCGGCTACCTATCCAGCTACTGATACCACAGCAGGAGAAAGAGAAAGAGGTACTTTGGAAACTTTACTTACTTTCCCGATTAAAAGCAGAGATATCATTTTAGGAAAATTATTATGTGTAACTACTTCTTCCTTTATAACAGGAATTATTAGTCAAATACTAGCTATTATTTCAATTATTTTTGCAGAAAAAACATTTAGTATTTATGAAGGAATTTCTCTTATAAATGGTCATACTATCATAATTAGTTTTTTAATTATTTTGGCCTATTCTTTTCTTATAAGTGGTTTATGTATTGCCTTTGCTAGCATGTCAAAAACTTTTAAAGAAGCACAAAGCGCTTTGACTCCACTTACTTTTATTTCTTTTTTTCCGGGAATGATTGTTTTTATGCTTGATATTACTAATACGGCTATTTTATCTTTGGTTCCTTTTGTTAATTACACTATGATTTTTCAAGATGTTACAAGTGGAATTTATAATTATTTTCATATCTTTTTAATGTTTTTGTCCACATTCATTTTTATAAGTGTTGTTATATTTTATATTGTTAGACAATATAAAAGTGAAAATGTATTATTTACAAGTTAATAAAAAAATGGAGCAATCCATTTTTTATTTTTTGGCGAGAATTCTTTTCATAGCTTCATTTTCTTCTTCAATAAGATGAATTGTTTTATCAAATAAAGCTTGATTATCCCAATTATGTTTAAAGAATTCAATGCGGTTTACAATATGCCTTTTTTCTCTTGTTATTTCAACTTGCCTTAATACTTCATCGATACGAGGTAGTCCTATATCTTCTTGTCTTATAGAAAATACCTTTGTCGGTTCAAAACAAAATAAAGGATAAATGCTTAACCTATTTACTTGATGTATTCCTTCATATGGAACTTCTTTTAATAACGCTTCTATTTTTTTATATCCCCATTTAGAATCTAAATAAAATCTATTCAAATTTTTATTGTAATAACGGATGGCTTTAAAGAAGTAATCTTCAGGATTTTTAGCTAATAATCTATATAAATCTATATATGGAATTCTAAACTCTAGGTTTATTCTTTCGTCCATACCATAGATACCGATGCCAAGATATTTTTTTAAAAAACTTTCAGGGAGATCTACTTCTATGATAGTGTTAAATTCTGTTTTCATATAGCTTAATACAAAAAATAGATCAGCTAGACTGGCAAAAAAGAATTTAGTCATTTCTTTTTCCATATCAAAGGAATTATTCTTCTTTGTGTTGGTTCTTTGTTCCCATAGGTAGGAAAAAGAGGGAGAAATTAAACCTAAATCGTTAAAATTATATATTTCGTTGTAACTTCCTAAGGAATAATCGCATAAGTCGTCAAACCATCTTAAAAAACGATATACTTTCATATTCTACTCCGTTTTATTAAAGCTCTTTTTATAGCTTCATTTTCTTCTGCAATTATTGGATAAGTAGCATCAAATAAAAGATTTCCACGATCTTTATCTCCATTTTCAAGTATTTTATATATGCGGGTTTTGAAGTCTGCATTTTGGTTTCGACTTGTTTGAATGCTTTTAGATAAATCTTGTAAATACGGCAAACTTTCTCTAGTAAATTCCATATGAGATTTATTTTTTGGTTCAAAACAAAATAATGGGTATATACTTAATCTATTTTCTTGATAAATGGTCGAATATGGAACATCTTGCAATAATTTTTCTAGCTCTTGATAACCACTGGTTTTCATCAATTCTGAATTAAATAAATTAGCATTATAAAATTCTATTGCTCGATAAAAATAATCTAATTGGCGCGAACATACTACATCATATAATAATTTATAAGGAATTCTAAATTCGGTATGTGGTCTTTCTTCTAAGTCGTAAAATCCGACGCCTATATGATTTCTTAATAGATCTTCTGGAAGATCTAGTTCTATTAAAATATTATCAATGTTTAGACAGGAAATTACCGACATGGCATCAGCAAGGCTAGCAAAAAAATATTTTACCATTTCCTTTTCTTCTCTAAACGTATTGGCACCACCAAACAGCAAAGGACTTCTATTTTGTAAAAATAAATATGAAGGTGATATAAGACCTTCACGATAATTATTTAAATCATTTTGAGAATTTTCTTCTTCAACTGTGTAGTGCGTACACCAACTTAAAAAACGGTATACTTTCATATCTATCACCTTTTTTATTGTCTTTTCAAAGTTCTTGTTAAAGAAATATTTTCCTCTTCTATAATTGGATAATTAAAATCAAAAAGCTTATTTCGAGGATATGACTGGTCATAATATTCTAAATACGTTCCAGAGCGAGTAATATTTCTTAGCGCTTCTTGATAATTATATCTTTTTTCTCTTTCGTTTCTTATCTGTTCAGTTATATCTATATAGTAATTTGTTAAGCTTTGCTCATATGGTAATGCTTGAGCTTGATTTGGCTTAAAACAAAATAATGGATATATTTTTAGACGACATTCGTGATATATTCCATTTTGAGATACATAAGGAAGATAACTTTCTAGTTTGCGATAAATATCTCTTTGTTCTATATTAGGATCATATAAATGAGCATTATAAAAATTGATTGCTTCTCTAGTATAGAAAGGCTGTTCTACAGCAGTTTTCTCAAATAATTCTTTATAAGGGATAGCAAACTCGACTTGAAGATTTCCATAGTAACCAAGCCCAATGTGATTTCTTAACATTTCTTCTGGAAGATCATACTCAATGATACAATTTATTTCAGCCATCCTACTAGCCACTAATAAAGCATCAGCAAGACTTAGAAAAAAGAACTTATTCATTACTTTCTCGTCTCCAAAAGTATTCGCTCCTTCATTAGCAATATTTGGCCTCGGCCAAAGATATTCATAAGATGGTGAAATTAACCCTAATTGTTCAAAATTTCTTAATTCGTTACGGCTTCCTTGATATTCAATATTTGTCCAACTTAAAAATCGATAAACTTTCATAAAAAACCCCCTTTTTTATCAGGTTATTATTTTACCACAATATGGGATAAATGTCAAAAAATAATTTATTGTTCTCAGAATCGAAAAATAAAATTTGTAAACCAACCAAAATCAGGAGTAAAACTATTTTCAGATATTTTACAGAGAACTTTTTTATATAAACAACAATAAAAATTGCAATAATTGTGATAAATTCTTAATTATATTCTTTATTATTTAAATAATTATCTAAATACTTAACCAATTCAAGAACATTTTCTTCATTAAAAAAATGATATAAAAAATCAACAATAATTTTATGCCTTTTCATCATCTTTTCATTTGTGTATCTTGGTTTAATATATTAAAATTATTTCTTTCTAACATTCCTTCATCTAAGATATAAAGCTCTTCTGTATCATATACATGAACAATGTTTACAACTGTGCCATCTTCTTTAACATGTAAAATTGGATTAAAATTTGGATTATTAGAAACATAGTGACCATCAACGATTGTTAATACTCCATCTTCTAAAAATTGTTCTATATAGGAATCGTCTACTTCAACTTCTTTTTCCTTAGATTGGGAATAGATTTTGACAAAGGTATGATTATTTTCATCAAAAAATCTACTATTAAAGTAATACTTTTGTTGATAGCTGAAGCAGTAAGGACGCTTATGGGCATCCATATCATAATTTAATTTTTTTAAGAAAGCCTCTTCGTCTATATGATATAGAAATTCTTCATTTTCTTCGACTTTTGTTTGATATTTGGTCTCATAATATTGTTTTAAAATAGCTCTTATTTTTTTATCATACTCTTTTCGAAGAGCTTCTTCTTTGCTTAAATCACTTTTATGAGTAGTTACAACACTTATCATCTCTATTAATTCTTCGGCTAAGGCTTTGTCATCAATTATTTCGTTTAAGGCTATTTTTAATATTCTAACATCACCTTTAAAATATGCTTCTTTAATAGTTTCTGATTCTAGGATTTCTTACAAGCAGTATCCATAGTCTTTACTCTAACTATATGACGTATCAAAATCTTGTTTAAGGACTTTATTCGGATCTTGATTGTATTCGTCGTTCATAATAGAGTTGTATACCTCAAAAATTGACTTAAATTGACCTTCTTCTGAATGAGAGAAAGCATGGCATGCTTCATGTTTTAAAGCAGTTGGTTTAAGTCTAGCTTCTTCAAAATCTGCTGATTGATAGACAGTTATTTCAAATGTAGTGGGCATGTATGTAGCCAAGGCTTAAGAATTATTATCTGGAATATATGTCATGAATAAGTTTTTGGCCATTTTTTGAATATAATTATGGTCCATATATTTAAGCTTATCTTTGATGAACTCAGGTGTTAATAATGCTTCTATTTCTTCTTTATTTAAATTGGGGTTATCATTTAATAGTTTTAAAATATCATCATAAGTTAATGTAACTGTCTTTTTAGCAGTAACACTTACACTTCGGCCGAGGAATAAGCTTTGCAATTCTTTTTCTAATTCATCACTTGCTTCGACCTCTTCGTGATGTTCTAAATAATCTTCGCTCATTAAATCAAATTCTAAAAAATATACGCCCAAAGTAGCGATGTAAGTACCAACTTTTGATTAACTATAAGTTTTTTATTTAACAATTCGGGATATTTATAGGTTAAATCGAAAATTCTTTCTTTGTCAAGCGAATCAAAATCATCATAAACTTTTTCTAGACCATGCTTAATTCCTTGATATTTTTCCGGTTCTTCACCAAATTCTTCTAATTTAGTAACATTGTCATCAGCTTTAGCTATCGTCGGATTTATATAACTAGCACCTAAAATAATGCTTGAAGCCACGAAGGCTATTGCTGTTTTCTTGCCTATTTTTATCAGCCTTTTGAAAAATCCATCCCTTTTATTTGGAGTTTTGTGCTTGCTTGGACTTATTACATATTTATTTTGATTATTAAACATATTGTTAAAAATAATCCTTAATTGCTTATCTAAAATATTTACTTTATTATCCTTTATTTCATAAAACATGTGGATATCTTTTCTTTTATCTACAAAATGAGCGATAGTTGTACCGTTTAAATTGATGTCACTTCGTCTGTTAAATCATAACTGACTATTCCATTTTCTCTTTTTCCATAAATGGGAGTTTGATTTTCATAAAATAAACATAATTCCTTAACTTGATATTTAAAATTTAATAATTCTTCCATTTAGTTCTTACCTCTTTTTCTTATATATATTACTCGGTTATAAATATACTAATTACTTTAGAAAATTTAAATAGTATATTATTTGCTCTGTTTATAGCAATGCTTTTTCCACAAGCTTTGCCACCAATTGTAAAAGAGGCGATAAAACTTGTTAGTATTAGTGTTATCCAAAAGATATCTACCTCGATTCTACTTGCTAATAATATAGCTATGGTTGAAGCTGCGGCTCCGGATAAAATACCACAGATGTCGCCGATGACATCATTACAAAAACTTGATACTTTTGAAGCATTTTTCATTAATCTTAAGGCTAATTTGGCACCTTTTACTTTTTTGGCTGCCATAGAATGAAAGGTTTTGGGATCTGCCACGGTGACAGCAATACCGATCATGTCAAAGATTATCCCTAAAAATATGAAAAGAAAAACGATAATTATTCCCACTAATAAAGTGACATTTGCTAAAGCACTTTCCGAAAATAGTGTCATTACGAAAGTTATAGAAAAAGCCATAAAAGTGACGGTTAGAATCCATTCAATGTCTTTCTTTCTCTGAATATTTTTATTATTCTTTTTTACTTTACTGTTATAATTTGTTTTATTTTTTTTATCTTTCATCATTATCTCTATAATTAGATATGGAAACCATTATAATAAACTTTGCGACTTAGGTCAGGTTGGATTTCCCTTATTTTCACTTATTCGTTACCAAATAAGTCGTTCCCAATTAAGAAAATAAATAACCCATTACTGGAATTATTACCTGATTGCCACTTAGTACACACTGCAATCTTATAATGGCATACACTCTAGGAGTTTTCCTCCAACAATAGCATTAGTTACTATGACTTTTTTGCAATAATAGTTTCAAAAATAATACTTTTAGTTAAAGATGTACACCTTTTTTTAAAAGCTAACTTTTATCCCCGATTATCACTCAAGCCAAGCTACGCTACTCATAACTTTCGCTACAAAGTAGGTTCATAGCCTATTTCGTAGTTTCCCACGACGAATAGGTCTCCACGATAAGTTGGGTCGGGTGACGTATGCCATTACGCTCGCCCAAAATATCTACATTTCCAGCACCCACCCCAAACTGGGCGTAAGAAGCAAGCACCAGAAGCTTCACAGATATGCTCTTTAACGAATTTTTAAGCTCGTCTTCGTAACCTGTATTGACTAGAATAATGCTCCATATTCTATGTTTAAATTGTATCAAAGGTTTGCTCTTTTTTCAAGTTAAAGTATTTGTCGCTTAGATAAAATACACTTGCTGATATAATTGTCCCGATAATAATACCAGCTAAAACATCAGTGGGAAAATGTACAAAAAGATATAATCTGGAAAAGGCAATTAATGTAGCTAAAATTAGACACGGTATCCCCCACTTTTTATAATGTAGAAAAATCATCGTACTCGCTATAAATGAGGCTAAAGTATGACCAGATGGAAAGGAATAATCATCAGGGTTTTTAATAAGCAAAGAAATACTTTCATCGATCCAACAGGGTCTATTTCTAGCCACAATATTCTTTATTAATAAATTTCCTATAATTACACCTATTAACAGAGCGATTATAACATGTATTCCACACTTTCTAGTCTTTTTAAAATATATTAAAACTAGAGCAAGAATAATCCAAAATATCCCCGAATCACCTAGATGAGTTATAAAAATCATTATTCTATCTAAGAAAGGATTATGTAGCTTATCAATTAAATACAGTATATTAAAGTCCATATAGTTTATCTCCCTTCTTTATACTATGATATTTATTTTTTAGTTATTACTTTCATATGTGGATAAGGTATTTCGATATTTTCTTCATCGAATCTTTTCTTAACATTATAGTTTAATTTATATATATTTTCAAAAACATCGCCATTATCACGTCCCCATACCCATGCTTTAAGAACAATTCCTGATTCTTGCCATTTTCCAACTTTAACCTTGGGATATTCAACATCTTTATTTCTTCCTTTAGGATTAATAGTATATATTTTGGTCATTTCTTCACCAATAATATTAATCGCTTTATCGATATCAGATTCATAAGAAATCATATAATCGACAGTTTTTACTAATTCATTATCACTATAATTAAAGTTTTCTATAACAAAATCATTCATCTGGCTATTGGGAATAATTACTCTCCGATTGTTGATTGTTCGAATAATTGTGTGACGCATAGTTATATCTTCAACCGTTCCAGAGACATTTTTTTCCACACATTCGATAAAGTCTCCTACTTCAAAAGGATTTCCGCTTACAATCGCAATACTACCAAAAAAATTTTTTAAACTCTCTTGTGCTGCGAGCCCAATTACTACTGATCCTATTCCTAAACCAGATAGTAATGTCATCGAAAATTCGTTAAACATATCAAATCTAGATAAACAAATTAGTAAGCCTAAACTATATAGAATCATTTTCTTAATTCTCTTAAAGAAAATAAGCAATGTAGTTAAATTTTTCTTTTTCTTAATCTTTATCGTTTTATTAATAATATTATCGATTAATTTATTTATTAAAAAAGTAAAAAAAGCTATTAATATTATACTTAAAATTATTTCAAAATATTTGTTAAAAATATTCATCTAATCACTCTTTCTTTTCATCTAAGATTATAACATACTATTTGCTATTTTTAAATCTATATAAATGTTTAATTTTTTTGACAAGAATACTTTTGATTGTTATAATAAGTTTTATTTTCTTAAGGAGGGTCATAAGCAATATGCAACGATATCTTACAGTAGGAACCAATAATATTAGCAAAGATTTATTTTTGCCAATTGAAGACATAAAAAGCGAAAAAAAGAATAGTACAGGAAATATAATCAAACCTAGTGGTGGTTTATGGATGACGAAATTTCATGAAGTTTATCCACATTATAACGAATGGGTTGATTACATTTTAGTCCATACTCATCTACTTTTTTATAAAAATAATGATCGTAACCCTTTTGTTCAACCATGTTCTGTCGTAAAGCTAAATGATGGTGCGAAAATTTTCGTTTTGGATTCAAGAGAAAAATTGAATTATTTAAAAGCTAAATATCCCCATCCAATATCCTTTTTTAGCTATGAAAAACTAAGTAAAGATTATGATGGAATATTTGTTAAGTACGATGAATTTTATACTTTTGATAAGATGAAATGCGAGTTAGAAAACCCTTTTATATCTTATGGTGTCAATACTTTAATTCTTTTTAATGCTAATGTTATCGAGTATTATCAACCCGCTACTTTAAATATCATTGATACTATGTTTAATTACGATGGTAGCTTAAGTGATGCTCGTTACGAGATACATGTCAGTCCAGAAAGAAAAGTTGTAACGCCTTATTTTAATCAAAGCTTTGCGTATGCAATTGATTTACTTTGTCAAAATATTTTAAGATACTTATTAGAAAGCGGAGATTATTATCCAAGTTTGGATTATTATGAATTATTTAAAATAGTTAGCGGTATTATAAAAAATAAATTCTCTGGCGAATTTGAAACAATTGTAAATGGGGCACATATAAAACCTCATATGCTTAGTAGAATTTTAACCAAAAAAATCAAGGAAACTCCTTAATCTATTTTTAAGAACTTATTAATTATATAACTAAAGATATAGGCAAGGATTAGCATAATTACAACTGATATTAAACTGGCTGGATTCTTAAAACTTTCAACTAGGCTTGTTCCAATAACACCCCAGAAAAAAACTAAAAATATTTTACTAATTAAAATGGCTGGAAAAAATTTCTTAAATTCCATTCCGGATATTCCTGCGGCAATGTTCATCATGAAGGCTGGTGTAAAAGGAATTGATAATATTACTGTAACTTTAGTTATGCTTAAATTTTCAATATAGTGAAGACATCGATTTAATAAGTCGATGTTTTTAATTTTGTCAATAATAAAGGTTCTAAGAAATCTTTTTACTAAATAATAGGCAAGAATACACCCTATTACAGTACAAACCCAACTAATTATAAAACCTAAAATTTTACCAAAGGCTAGGAAATTAATGGTGATAAATACAAATAATGGTAAGGGGGGTATAATGGATTCAAATATTATTAATATAGAACCTAGAATTGGTCCATATACCCCAAGAGTATCAATCGTAGACATAATTATATCATAAAAATTAGAAAATATTTCTTTCATAAAAAATCACTATTTTTATTATAGTATATTTTTATAATAAATACTAATTTTTTTATTCTTTTATGACTTGAGTTACATCATAACCATAGAATTCTAAAATAGATACTACTTTTCTACTCAAAAATCCCTTGTTACAAATAATGTAGTATTTACTCGTCTTTTTTAGTAGTGTTTTATAGTTTAATAATAAGCGATCGGCATAAATATTGGTACTATTTGGTGTAGGATTTTTGGCATAATCTTCGGGGTGTTGAACGTCAATTAAAATTCCCATAGATGGTTGATACTCTTTATAATGAATTCTTTTCATTTGCTCCCCCATCGTATTATATGTGCTCTCAATTAAAAGTATAGATGAGGTCGCCTAATAAAAAAGAAAAGCTTTATAAAAATTACTTTTCTCTATTTATTTACTATTTCTACAACGCCTTCAGTTATGTTCGCTTCAGCAAGTCTTGCTTCAATAAATGCTTTAGCCGCCTCATCCTTTACTTTGATATGAATATTATTTGGTACGCCACTAAACATATCATCATACCAACTAACACTATTAAAAGTCATATTACTTAAATCTAACCCTATTAAACTGCTACATTCTTCAAACATATGGGCCATACCTGTTACTTTTGATGTATCAAAATTACTTAAATCCAATGCAGTTAAACCACTAGCTCCTGAAAACATATTATACATGGCTGTTACTTTTGATGTATCAAAATTACTTAAATCTAATGCAGTTAAACCACTAGCTCCAGAAAACATACTTGACATGCTTGTTACTTGGGAGGTATCGAAGTTACTTATATCTAACACTGTTAAACCACTAGTTCCACCAAACATACCAGACATGTTTGTTACATTCGAAGTATCGAAGTTACTTACGTCTAAGTTGGTTAAACTACTACAACCAGCAAACATATTATACATGTTAGTAACTCGCGATGTATTAAAACTGCTTAAATTCAAAACTATTAACTTACTATCAGGATTACCCAGTTGATAAACATAATTATTAAACATTTCCGACATATCTGTTACTTGTGATGTATTAAAACTGCTTAAATCCAATTCCGTTATGTTAACAGAACCTTGAAACATACCTGACATATTTGTTACTTTAGAAGTATTAAACCCTTTCAAATTTAATGAAGTCAAACCTCTACAATTATAAAACATTCTTGCCATATTTGTTGTAAGTGAAGTATCTATATTTTCAATTCCAACTATTTCTTTAAGACTATCACTATTTGGCCCACCACCCCAATAATTTAAAGCAGCAAACCAAAAAGAAAAATCAGTATTTGTCATTTTCTTTGAAGAGTTTATATAAAAGTCATCATAATAATATGCACTCTTATCTAATTTTATTCCATAACCCATAATACTCTCATCTTTCAACTTTGAAAAATCATATTTATCTGTATCATCATGGACAATCGCGCTATTTTCAAACACAACTCTACTGGTTCCAAAACTAGTACCAATATCTTCAAAATAAGATAAACTATCAAATGCATCTTGCTGATGAACTGCATTTAATAATTCTACAAATCCAATAATTTCTTCTTCCTGTATCTTCGCCTCTGCCTCAATTTTCTTGTTCGTATTCTTATTTTGGT
>CAMNRN010000035.1 GCA_946553095.1 uncultured Mycoplasmatota bacterium | reverse complement strand
ATGCAAATACAGCATACGATTATGAAGTAGGAACAAATAAGATAAATAAAACATACGAAGCAAAGATAGGATTAATGTATGTAAGTGATTATTACTATGGAGCACTACCAACACATTGGACAAAACCAGGATATAATAGTGATGCAACAAAAGATTATAGATCAGCCGTGAATGAAAACTGGATGTATATGGGACACTGGGAATGGACTCTCTCGCCGTATGCGGACATTACGTACAATGCGTTCTATGTGAGTACGGGTGGGCTCGCGAGCAATGACGGCGTGTATCGCAACTATGCGGTGCGCCCGTCCCTTAATCTTGCTTCAAGCGTAGAACTAGCGGGGGGATCTGGAAGTATGACAGATCCATATCGGATAAAATAGGCTTATTTTCAAGTCTTTTTTTGTTGGGAAATAAAAAAAGACCTTTGTAGTCTTTATAGCTAATTTTTAAAAGATGCATCGACATAATAAATAGGTCTACCTTCTTTAAAATATTGTTTTTCAAAGTCGGTCATAATATTAAATATTTTTTCTTCATCGTGATGCAAATCTAAACTAATTCGATCAAAAACATACCAGTATTGGGATAGTGTTTGTAAAGAGTAAGCAAACAATCCTTTATTATCGGTTTTTAAAATAATATGTTTATCTTTTTTAAATATTTTATCATAAAGTTTTAAATAACTTTCATGTGTAAATCTATTTTTTTCGTCACGTTTTTTAGGCCAAGGTTCTGAAAAAGTCAAATAGATAGTATGAATTTCTTTGCCAAAAAACTGATCAATTTCTCGCGCATCAGCATTAATTAGGCGAATATTTTTTATCTTCTCTTTGCTAAGTCGTTCGGTTGCCATCACCATTTGTGAAGGGTAAAGCTCAATTCCGATGAAATTGATATTAGGAAATTGCTTGGCCATGTTAATTAAAAAATCTCCTCTTCCCATTCCCAGTTCCAAACAAATAGGATGATTATTGTTAAAAACAGTTGACCACTTATTCTTATATTTCTTAGCATCTTTGATAAAATAAGAACTTCTACTAATGATTAATGCGGCATCTTTAATTACTTTATATTCCATAGTATTATCTCTCCTTAAAAACAATTATATCATGATTAAATTAATAGTGCTACCAATAGATAGCTTAAAGACTTTACTATTGCTAAATATAAATAATTATACTATAATAAAATAGAACTGAAGAAAGGATATAAAAAATGAAAAATGTACATGTTTTAGAAATTAAATTAGATAAAGAATGGGTGGAGGCTTTAGACAAAACTCTTAAAAAGAAAATAAAAGATGTCAAGATAGATGGATTTCGCAAAGGACATGTTCCTAAGGATGTTTATTTAAAAACATTTGGAATCGAATCATTATATGGAGATACCATTGATAGCGTAATTAACATCGCTTATAAAAAATTGCTTAGTGAAAATGACTTATCTCCAGTTATTGAACCTACAGTTGATGTTACAGGAATTAGTGATAGCAATGTTATTTTTAAATTTACAATCGTTACAAAACCAGAAGTAACTTTAGGAGAATATAAAAATTTAAAAATAAAAAAAGAAAAAGTTACTGTAACAGATGAAGAAGTTGACAAAGAAATCGAAGCTCTAAGAACTCGTATGGCTGACATTATCACTAAAGAAAAAGGAAAAATAGAATTAAATGATACTGCCATCATTGATTTTGAAGGAATTGTTGACGGCAAACCTTTAGAAGGCGGAAATGGCGAAAATTTCCCATTAGAGATAGGTAGTCATTCATTTATTCCTGGGTTTGAAGAAGGGTTAATCGGACTTAAAACTGGCGATGAAAAAGAATTAAACTTAAAGTTTCCAGAAAACTATGTAGCTGATTTAAAAGGTAAAGAAGTAACTTTCAAAGTCAAAGTTAAAGAAATTAAAACTAGATCATTGCCTAAAATGGATACAGACTTCTTTAAAGATTTAGGTTATGATGATCTTAAAAACGAAGCAGATTTAAAAAAGAAAATAAAAGAAGAAATCACTCATGAAAAAGAACATCAAATGGAAGATAAGTTCTTAGAAGAATGTCTAGAAAAAGCATCTAAAAACATGAAAGTAGATATAAATCCAGAAATAATTCACGAAGAAGTTCATCGAATGATTGATCAATATGCATATCAACTAAAAATGCAAGGAATGAATATCGATGATTATTACAAAATCACTGGAACAACAAAAGATGCTTTGCATGAACAAATGAAACCAGAGGCAGAAAAGAGAGTAAAATACCGTTATCTAATTGATGCCATTGCTGATGCAGAAAAGATCGATTTTTCTGATAAAGATGTCGACAAAAAAGCCGAAGAAATGGCCAAAGAATATGGTATAACTGTCGATGAACTGATTAAAAATTTTGGTTCTAAAGAAATTGTTAAATATGATATGAAAATGCGTCGAGCAATGGAAATATTAAAAGAAAATAATTAAAACAAGTCGAAAAGATTTGTTTTTTTCTTTTAATAATATAAAAAAATTGTCAAAATATGGGTGGAAATATTTATTAAAAAGATGTATAATAAAAAAGAATAGAGGCGAAGGAATGAAAAAGGTTAATTATTTAATTATTATGTGTATTGCATTTATTATTTGCATTGCCAGTGCTAAAGCAGGAATATCTTATAAAAATATATTAAAATGTGACCCCATAGTTGAAAAAGATGGACGAGCATTGCTAGTTTGTAAAGTCGGATTTGAAGTAACAGATAATGCTACTGACAGAAATAAATTTACTGCTCACTTCACGTTAACGAATTTAACACTTGAAGATGTTAAAACAGAAGATGGGTGGGTGTTAACGTCTTCCTCAGCTGATTCATATGTTTTAGAAACGACAAAAACAACACTCCCAGTGGGATATCATACGATAGCAACATTGACACTTTATAAAGTTGCTGCTGCTGAAGAATGTAAAATAACTGGAAAATATACTAATATTACTAAGGTTAATCGAACCTGTTCTATATTTAACAATAAGTACTATGGTAAAAATGGGACAGAAGTTAGCAAATTAACCTATCAAAAAGAATGTGAGACTAATATTTGTACAATTTTGTCTGATGGAACTCGTTATGGCAAAAACGGGACAGTTGTTGATGAACTAACATATCAAAAAGAATGTGAAAAGAATTACTGTAAAATATTATCAGATGGAACACGTTATGGTAAAAATGGCACAGTTGTTGATGAATTAACTTATCAAAAAGAATGTGGAACCAATATTTGTACAATATTATCAGATGGCACACGTTATGGTAAAAATGGAACTGTTGTTGATGAATTAACATATCAAAAAGAATGTGGAACCAATGTCTGTACAATATTATCAGATGGAACTCGTTATGGTAAAAATGGTACAGTTGTTGATGAATTAACATATCAAAAAGAATGTGAAAAAAACTATTGTAAAATATTGTCTGATGGAACTTACTATGGAAAAGATGGTTCTGTAGTTAACAAAGCCCAATACGAAGATGAATGCTTAGATAAACATTTTTGTGAAATCGTCGATGGCAAATACTATGGCAAAACAGGAACAATTGTCAATAAAATAACTTATGAAAAAGAATGTGGTGCTAATTATTGTCGAATCTTATCAGATGGCACACGTTATGGTAAAAATGGCACAGTTGTTGATGAACTAACATATCAAAAAGAATGTGAAAAAAACTATTGTAAAATGTTATCCGATGGCACTTACTATGGAAAAGATGGTTCTGTAGTTGACAAAGCCCAATACGAAGATGAATGCCTAGATAAACATTTTTGTGAAATCATCGATGGCAAATATTACGGTAAAGCAGGAACAATAATTGATAAAATAACTTATGAAAAAGAATGTGGTGTTAATTATTGCCGAATGCTATCAGATGGCACATATTATGGTAAAAATGGTATTATAGTTGATAAAATAACTTATGAAAAAGAGTGTACACCAAAGTATTCTTGTAAGATTGTGGACGACAAATATTATGATGAAGACGGAAATGAAATAACTGAAAGTGAATACTATAAAAAATGTAGTCCTGGATGTCGAATTTCTAATGGTAAATTTTATGATCAAGATGGAAACGAAATCGATGAAGAAACATATTTATCAAAATGTGAAAACGACGTTGATAATCCTAAAACTGGAATGAACTTTCCGTTTATCCAATTAATAACCTTGGCATTAATAGGAACCTGTGTATTCTATATTTCTAAGAAACACAATTACTTCATATAAAAAAGAATTGTTAAAAGCAATTCTTTTTCTATTAGCCGAGTGCAACATCTAACACCATCATGATAATGAATCCTAAAATAGTAAACAACGCCATCAAACCTTTTTTCTCATTATTTTGACTTTCTGGAATTAGTTCTTCAACTACGACATAAATCATAGCCCCACCTGCAAAACTCAACAAAATAGGCAATAATATCCTGATTTTCATAACGAGTAGTGCACCAATTAAGGCTGAAATCGGTTCGACAATACCACTTAAATTTCCGACTAAAAACGCCTTAGTACGACTCATTCCCTCTCTTCTTAATGGCAAAGAAATTGCAGATCCCTCAGGAAAATTTTGAATTCCAATACCAACAGCGAGCATCACTGCTGCCCCTAAAGTTGCACCTTCTATTCCATATCCCAAAGAGCCAAAAGCGACGCCAATGGCCATCCCTTCGGGAATATTATGAAGCGTGATAGAAGTTATTAGCATCGCACAGCGTTTTAATTTAGTGACTTCCTTATTTGCTTTATCATTCTTTTTGGCGATATAATCAAACACTTTATCCCCCAGAAAAAGAAGAAGTCCGCCTAATATAATTCCTGATGCAACGACAAACCACGAAACCAAGTTAAGTTCCTCGGCCATCAAAAGTGCTGGAGATAGCAAAGACCAAAAAGTTGCTGCCATCATAACCCCCGCGGCAAGACCAAGCATCCCATCCATCACATTTTTATTAATTTTTTTAAATAAAAATACTACTGCTGCTCCTAATGCAGTTATCCCCCATGTAAAAATAGCTGCGATAAAAGCTTGCATAGGATAATTTAATTGTACATACCAATCTATCATATATTTTCCTCCATAATAATAACCTATGCTTTTGTTCTGTTTGTGCTAATTTTAAATATGTGTTATAATACTATCCAGGTGGTAGTAGTGAATCTTATAAATAAAAAAATTAGAAAATCATTCAATTTTTCTAAAAATTATGAACGAGATAATCTTCCTCGATACGTATTAGACTATGTATTCGATGGTGAAAAAATTTTAGCGGCCTACAAGACAGACCGTGATCATGGGGTGTTTACTGATAAAAAAATTGTTTTATTTGATACATATAGCCGTTTTGGCATTCGAAAACAAATATATACAATTCCATATAGAAAGGTTTCTACGATATCAGTTACTTTCGAAGGGAATAAAGCCTCATTTGATCTTTTATTAGACTGTGGGTATCCTGTGACAATGAAATTTACGAATATGGAAGCAAAAGATAAAATTCGTTTAAGAATTCTTTATTCTTGTGTAAGCAGAGCGGTCAACGATCAATCGCCATTAGAAGAAGACATTAAAAAACTAGTCGAAGAATCAGCTCGATTTAAATTAACTTAAAAAAAAATACATGTATGTCAAATAGATGTATTTTTCTTTACTTTAAATCTTTTTTTGCTTATAATAACAATTAATGTTTGGGAGGTGTCCATCTTGATTATAAATATTCCAGTAATTCTTCTAAAAGAGTTAATTATACTCCCAAATCAAGAAATAAAAATAGAATTAAAAAGCAGTTTAAGCTCTAGAATAATCAAAGAAGCAACCTTAAAAAATGATGGAACTGTTTTAGTAGTAGCGCCCAAAAATGAGACGTCTGAAAATCCCAGTGTTGATGATCTTCCAAAAGTAGGCGTTATCGCTAAAATAAAAAATAGAATTGTTCTGCCTAATGATAATATTCGCATTACATTAAGGGGATTAAAAAGGGTAGCTATTAAATCGTATTATACAAAAAAAGAATCTGAAGATATTTTATATGGTGAGTGTTTAGAAATAGCTCTTCCAAAATATGACAGAAAAGAAGAATTAGCCATTCGCCGCAAATTAATGGAAAACTTAAATGCTTATATTGAGGGTTCAAGTAGTGTTTCCAATAGCATTTTAGGTCTTATTAAGCAAACCAGTGATTTAGATAAAATCACAGATATGATAACATCATTTCTTCCTTTTACAATATCCAAAAAACTTGAATATATGCAAAACATCAATCCTTTAACAAGGGCCATTCATCTCATTAAAGATTTAGAATCGGAAATAAAATACAATAAGATAGATGAACAATTAGATGATGCCGTAAGTGAAGAAATGAATGTCAGCCAAAGAAATTTCATTTTGAAAGAAAAACTAAAAGTAATAAAAAAAGAGCTCGGTGAAAATTCTTTACATGAAGAAGAAACCAAAAAGTATCGAAGTCTTCTAAGCAAACATAAATTAAGTGCTCAGATTAAAGAAAAAATAAATGGAGAAATAACTAAATTTGAGACCATGCCAGAAGCTAGTCCTGAAATAAGTGTACTGCGAAACTATTTGGATTGGATATTAAACCTTCCATGGAACAAATTAACTAAAGAAGAGCTTCGTCCTAAAGTAGTTGAAGAGACTCTTAACGAATCTCACTATGGGTTAGTTGAAATAAAAACGAGAATAATTGAATATGTTAAATTAAAAAAAATCAGTCCTTCTATCAAAAGTCCAATTTTATGTTTAATAGGACCACCTGGAATCGGAAAAACCACAATAGCAATGTCAGTTGCTAAAAGTCTTAACCGTGAATTTTATAAAATTAGTGTCGGAGGGCTAAACGATTCCACTGAACTCATCGGATCAAGAAGAACCTATCTAGCTGCCAATCCGGGCAAAATAATTCAAGGGATTCGCAAATGTGGCAGTAAAAATCCAGTAATCTTAATAGATGAAGTAGATAAGATGATTCGGGATTACAAAGGAGATCCTGCTAGCACATTGCTCGAAATACTTGATCCTACTCAGAATAAATTTTTTACTGACAATTATCTCGAAGAACCTTTCGATTTAAGTGAAGTTTTATTTATTTTAACTGCTAACGAAAGCCAAAGTATTCCTCTTACTTTAATTGATCGAGTTGAACAAATAGAACTAAATAGTTATACCATTTTTGAAAAAAAAGATATTGCCAAAAAATATTTAATACCTCGCATATGTCGAGAATATAAAATCGCTTCCAATCGCATTAAATTAACTGATGATATCATTTATTTTATAATTAACGCTTACACCAAAGAGGCTGGTATAAGAGATTTAGAAAGAAACTTACTTTCATTAATACGAAAAATTCTGATTCAAAATATTAAAAATATGACCAAAGAAAAAGTCGTAAAATTACTAGGCACGCCTAAATATCTAGAAGAAGATTTTTGTTTTGCCAGTCTTCCTGGCGTTGTTAACACTTTAGCTGTAAGTAATGCCGGGGGAACAGTTACTAAATTGGAAGTGATTAAATATAAGGGTAGTGGAGTGTTTATCACCACGGGACAAATCGGCAAAGTAATGGAAGAAAGTATTAAAGTAGTCATGAGTTATTTAAAAAATGAATTTAATTATAACTTAAGTAATTTTGATTTTCATTTTCATTTTCTTGATGCGACAACGAAAAAAGATGGCCCATCCGCAGGTGTTAGTACAATCGTTGGTCTAATAAGCAATTTAGAAAAAAAAGCCATTCCTAGTGATGTCGCATTTACAGGTGAAATATCTCTCACAGGAAATATTTTAAAAGTTGGAGGTATAAAAGAAAAAATCATTGGAGCATACAACAAAGGAATCAAAAAGATATATATTCCGCGTTCTAACGAACCAGATTTAAAAGAAATCCCTTCTAACGTTTTAGAAGATTTAGAAATAATTTCTGTGATTAATTTTCGAGAATTATATACAACATTATTCAAAAAATGACTTGACATAAGTCGTTTTTTTATTGATATGTAAGCAAATATTTTGTATAATAAAATAAGAATAGAAAGGAATCAAAAGGTATGAAAAAGAATGGTTTTGTTTTCATTGAAACTATCGTGGTTGTCGTCGTATTAACAACCTCATTGTTAATAATATATAGTTCATATAGTAGTGCCATTTTTAAAGAAAAAGAAAGAATATATTATGACGATATGGCAGTTATTTACAAAACTAATTATGTTCGTAAGTTTTTAGAAGAAAATAGTACTATTGAATATATTAAGAACAATGAGTTTTTTAGCACTTATGGTATAACAATTGGTTCAGAACACGGTTCACTTTTCAATGATGCCCAAAGAGGAAATGACATGCCTGTATCTCTACAAAATATGTTTGAGACATTTCATATTAATCAACTAATTCTTGTAAAAAAAGACTACTTTTTATCATGTAAGCAGAAAAACAATTTAACAGAATGTAGTCGCACAGAAGAAGGGATCAGCAACAATTTTGTGCGTTATTTAAAGACTCTTAATGACGTTTCTTATGATACATATATCGCAGTTGAATATGCTGAGCGAACTGATGGAGCAGGAAGTATTGTAAAATGTGTTCCTGATGTTGATACGAAGTGTCAATTTTTCTATTCATCTCTAGGGATATAAGGTGATAAAGTGAAGAAAAAAAATGGTTTTATATCGACCTCTGTTGTCTATTCATTCTTTTTTGTTTTCCTCATGTTGTTAGTTTTTATAATTAGTAGTTATTCCAATAATCGTAGTATTTTAAATGTTATAAAAACGACTGCCAAAAACGAGATGGAAGATGAATACTTAGCTAAATATTTAGTAAATCATAATACTATTGACTTCCATGATAACTCTCTAAACGGGGGAGCAACAGATAGTTCATATCGTTTTTCTGGTGCAAATCCCCAAAATTATCTTTGCTTTGGGACGAATATTGTTCCTTGTCCGAGTACTAATTTATATCGTATTATTGGCATATTTGGCGGAAAGACTAAAATTGTTCATCACGAGCCATTACTGACTAATTCTCCGTGGAGTGAATATTTATTTAATTCTTGGGAATATTCTCCGACAAATGCCTACTTAAATGAAGAGTTTTGGAGTAGCATTGGCCCATTTCAATCTTTGGTTGAAGAGAGTTTGTGGTACGTGAATCAAGGGTTAGATTCAAGTGTTTTATACGAAAATGCTAAAAATGTGTATGATAATGAAATAAAGGATAGCAAGGGCCCTACCAAAGCATATGTTGGGCTGATGTATGTAAGTGATTATGCATATGCTGCATATAGTTCAGCTTGGACGACAAAGCCTCACGACTATAATAACTCTCAAACGAAATCAAACAATTGGATGTCGACATATGCTAATAGTTGGCTTTTATCAAGAAGAGTATCGGCTAGTGATGACGATAACAATACCAAAGCTTTTTACATAGATAGTGATGGAAAAGTCGAATATGATACAGTTCCACTTTTAAAAGCTATCCGACCAACATTTTATTTAAAAACAACTGTTAAAAGAGAGGGTGGAACAGGAACCCAAAGCGACCCATATCGAATTACAGGTGCTGGTATCAAAGATATATTTATTTCTAGCGTCTCATATTCAAGAACACAAACTTCTATTGCTCTTACAGCCACGGCCAGTTCTAAGAATCCCGCTTCATTCCAATATCGTTTTAGCAGTGATGGAGGAACGACATGGACAAATTGGCAAGCATCTAATTCATATACTTTCACAGGTCTTAAGAATATAACCAAATATAAAATGGTTGTTCAAACAAAAACTGATAACGAAGAATCTAATGTATATAGCCTAACAGTTAGTACATTAAACTAAACAAGGAAAGGAGTAATTCTATGAAAAGGTTAAATAATAAAGGAACATCTCTAATTGAGCTAATTATCAGTATTACTTTAATTTCCATTGTTTTGCTTTTCATGTTTAGACTTCTAATTGATGTGAACAACGAAATTACCAATGATACCTTTGCCAAAGACAACCAAATCAATCGAGCTGAAATAATCAAAACTATTGAAAGTGATTTAAGCGCCAAAGTTTTAACTGAGTACACAATAACCACGGGAGCAGACACACTTTCCGTAAAATTCTATTTTAAAGACATAAACAATCCTTCCGTTTTAACTGCAAATAAAACAAATAATACAATAACCTATAAATCATATGCTACTAATGCCGCTGCTGCCAATACTAAAAAATGGCAATTAGATAAGAATTGTGAAATATATACCAAAGGTTTATTTATTTATGGTGATAACGAAACCTCTATATACTCATTAGTTTTATCACTAGAAATTCATACGATGAATGATTTAAATACGGTTGGGAACAATTCTCCTTTAGATGATATCACCATAAGTCACATTGGTAATACTTCAGATTTAAAAACGGGGATTAATTCAGGTTGCGTCGGAACTTGTACTAAAAATTAATCAAAAATACTTGGAAGTCATAAAATTTATGATATAATTAATAAGAGGAATAAAATTGTATAAAAAAATAGTATGTTTAAAAATAAAACAAATGAGGTGAACATAATGAAGAAAAAATACATACTTTTCACAAGTCTACTCGTAACGACGATATTGATAACTAGCGTTGTAAGTGGGACATATGCTAAATATATTTCATCAATTGATTTAAAAGATGAAGCACGAGTAGCTATATGGAATATAGGTATAACTAATGAAATCGATTTATTTAGGGATTCATATTATAGCGATCCTGAAAACGAAACAGGCTTATACGTAGAATCTTTTAGCCAACCGGGTGATAAATATCAAAAAGTAGTAGCACCAGGCACAAGTGGTTATTACAAGTTTAAAATATCTGGTCGTCCTGAAACCAACTATAAAATAAATGTTACTGTTGACGGCGAAGACACGATAAATCGTATAACTTATATTTTAGATGGTCGTATAGAATGTGACACATTAGAAGAATTAATCGCAGAGATTGAAGAATTGTACCCTAATGATTTTGTCCATGCCGCTGGAACAACTCCACTTGCCGTTCCAACTGAAAACAATCCCGAAGGAAATTCTGTTCATACCATATCTTGGAAATGGAATTTTGAAGAGAGTGATGAACTGGATAAAGTAGATACTTCTTTGGGACAAGCAAGTATCATTGATAGTACAGCTGAAGGATACTTAGATCAAGCTCACATTAAATTAAGTGTCAAAATAAGTGTTGAACAATCAATGGAACCAGCAACACCTTTAGAAGGAAATTAAGAATATAATGGGAGATAAAAATGGTTTGGCTAGAAATAAAAGAATTTATCAAAGATTCTGCTAAAATTGTCATTGTAGTAGTGATTGCTTTACTCATCATGGTTTATGTATTTTCTATAACTCAAGTAGTAGGGCCATCTATGGATCCAACTCTAAGCGAGGGGAATATCTTAATTCTAAATAAGATAAAGTACAAATTTAGTGATGTCAAAAGAGGCGATATCATATCTTTAAAGAATCCGACTCATAAATACTTAATAAAACGAGTGATCGGCATGCCTGGGGATGCAATTAGAATTGAAGATAACATACTATATATAAATGAAAAAGAATATAAAGAAGACTACCTTCCGTCTGATGTAAACTACTCAGATTTTGATTTAACAGAAATAAATTACGATAAAATCCCTGATAATATGTATTTTGTTTTAGGTGACAATCGTCCTGACTCATATGACAGTAGAGACATCGGACTTATCAAAAAAGAAGATATAATTGGTAAGATATCTCTTCGGTTTTGGCCCTTATCAGAATTTAAATTTATATAGTAATTTTTTGAAAGACTTTCATAAGATAAAATAACGAAAGTCTTTTTTTAATAATTTTTTAAAATATTATAGTTGATTTTAAAAAGGACAAATTGTATAATTAATAATAGAGAGGATATGAGAATTATGGATAAGAAAAAAGGGATAATTTTGGTTTTAATTTTATTTTTACTTATAGGAACAGGAACGTTTGTTTTTGCTGGAACACAAGATAATAATATTATTGAAGAAGGATTACACAGTAATAATAAAGATAATACAAATGACAATTCATCAAATGGAGCTAATAATAACAACAATAGCAATATACCAGATAATACACCTTCTTTCGATGAAAACACTTCTGACACTCCATTACCAGTAGAGCCAAGCCCAAACCCAAAGCCTAATAATAACAATAATAATATCAATAATCGTCCAAACGGGACAAATCCTGGAAACACAATAGATGGCGATGTTCTATCACCGTCAAGTCCAGGAACTAAACCAGAAAATGAAGCAGATAATATCAAGGAAGAATTAGACAAAATAAAAGATAATCCAACTAAAGATGATTTAGATGACATCA
>CAMNRN010000034.1 GCA_946553095.1 uncultured Mycoplasmatota bacterium | reverse complement strand
GTTTTCCACATTCTCTGTTTTTTTCTGTCAAGTTATTTTTTTACCTAAACTCAAATTATAAAGAAAAAAAGATAGTCCAAAACCATCTTCATTGTTATTTAGCTTCTTTATCAAAACCAAATTTCTTATTAAATTTTTCAATATTACCAGTTTTCTTTGCTTTACCTTGTTGACCAGTATACGCTGGATGACAATTACTACAAATTTCTACTTCGTTTATTTCTTTCGTAGATTTAGTAGTAAAAGATGCCCCACAAGCACAAGTAATTTTTACTTCTTTCATCTCTGGATGAATATTTGCTTTCATTAATTTCTCTCCTCTCGCCATACCTATTCGTAGGCATAGTTTTTCTTTCCATAGTATTATAATATATTTAAACTAAATAAATCAATACCCTATTTACTCTAAATTTTATAAATTTTCTCTTTTTTCTTACTCATTTTAACAAATATATAAGATATTATTTCTAAAGCAGTTAATATTATAATCGGAAGTTCTACTCCTGTTTTAGGATTTTCGGGAACATCTTCTTTTGTTTCTTCTTGTTTAACATCTTCATTATTTTCCCTATCATCATTAATATCTTGATCTATATTAGAATCTTTTTCACCCTCATCAGTAGATGGATTATCATTTCCTGAGTCGCTGTTTTCAGAATCTGTTGGCTTATCTGGACTTTTATCATCGCTAATTTCCTCTACTACAGTATTTATTTCAATCAAATTAGTTGCCCACGCCTCATATTATCAGTATCATCCAAGTCGACATTAGGATACATAATAAGTTGTATTTGCCTCCAACCCATTTACTTCAATTTGCTCATCATATGAACCTATTTTCTCAAATTTGCCACTAGTATTATTAAGCAAATAATAACCATTATTTATACTAGTTGAAATATACTTAGCTAAAAAATCATAACCTAAAGTAAAAGAATTTGTATCCACATCAATAATTTCATATTTTTCTTTAGGGTGCTCAGGTTTTATTACCAACTGACGAACCGTGTCAAACTGAATATTATGCACTGGAAGTTCCCCTATTACTAAATCATATTTCCAATAATCAATATCATCATGCGAAAAATCAGCCACATCATAATCCAAATCTCTTAACGCATATAGTACTTTGCACATTACCTACATATTTTAGACATTCAGAAAAATTATCACTAATTAGCCATGGTATAGTACCACTAAAAACCACAACTTCTTCAAAACAATCCACCTCTATTATCTTAATGATAACAAAAGCTATAATTAATTTCAACATCTTACTTAATTGTTTACACTTATAATACTTTTCTCATAATTTCAAAAATAGCCTTATGCCCCTTGTAGTTCATATAATAACTTGTACTGTTAGAATAATACTCAGGATTCAAAGATAATGCTGAAATATCTATAAATACTCCTTTATATTCGCCAACAATACTTTGCAATTGAAAATTGACATCAATTACATCTCCTTTACTAAAATCATAAGCAGGATATAGTCCCAAAACTATAATTTCACGATCATAAAAAGTTCTAAGAGTTTTTAAAAACAATCTATAATTACTCACAAATTGATCAATAGCATCCCTATCAAGTTTATTCTTTATAGATAAATCTATTAATTCATCCATACCAATACCTATAGTAATAATATCAGCCCTAGCTAAAATCTGCTTAATAGGTTTTTTACTTTTTTCTCCAACCACATTTTTTTCTAATATTTCCATTAAATCATCAATTCTCATATGCTGTTTAGAAAATTCATTATTATAATATTGTAAATTATTCTTATTTTCATAAACTTCTTTTAAATAATCATTATAACTAACACCAACAACGTTATAAGAAGTAATTCCTAAAGAAATACCATCTCCCATAGTCACTAAATTTATTTTACTTTCTGATGTCGAAAAACTAATCCAAAGAGTAATAATAGTTCCCAACAACACAATTATAAAAAGTTTAACACTCAATTTCATAAAACACCCCATCAAAAAAGTAGAGAACTACTCTCTACATTATATTTCAACGATTTTAATATTAGCACCGACATCAGACAGTTTAGTGATAATCCTTTCATAACCACGTAAAATATGTTCCACATCACTAATTACCGTTTCACCTTCAGCCAATAGTCCCGCGGCTACTAAGGCAGCCCCACTTCGCAAGTCTGTTGCCACAATATCTTTCCCTGTCAATTTAGTAGGCCCCATAATAACAACATTTTTATTATCTCCTTGAATAGAAGCCCCCATCATATTTAAATATTTTACATGTCCCATTCTATTTTCAAATATAGTTTCTTCAAAATAAGCCTTTCCCTTTGCTTGAGTTAACAAAACCGCCATCGGTTGTCCAAGATCAGTTGGAAAACCAGGATAAACTTCCGTCTTGACATGAATTGGCAACAAGTTTTCAACTTTATTCAAAGTAATACTGTTTCCATTTATAACATAATTAACTCCCATTTCTTTCAATTTCAAAAGAAGTTCAGTTAAATGATCCTCTCTTATTCCATCAACCTTTAAATTTTCTCCCAATAAAGCCCCCATTATAATATAAGTTCCAGCTTCTATTCTATCAGGAATTATATCTATTGAAGCTGAATGTAGAAAATCAACTCCAGAAATTATTATTTCGCTCGTTCCAGCTCCTTTTATATTAGCTCCCATGCGATTTAATAAATCAATTAAATTGACAATTTCCACTTCTTTAGCAGCATTAAGAATTCTCGTAACACCTTTTGCTTTAACTGCTGCTAAAATTATATTCACCGTAGCTCCAACACTAGCAAAGTCAAGATTTATATCAGTTCCGATTAACTGATCTGCCCTCAAAATAAACTTTGAGCCTTCTTTTTGAACCGTTGCTCCAAGAGCTTCAAATCCCTTCAAATGTAAATCAATTGGTCGACTACCGATATTACAACCACCAGGCAAACAGATTTCAACATATTTAAATCGCCCAAGCATGGCTCCCATAAAATAATAAGATGCTCGCAATTTTGTACTAAATTCTTCTGTTATCAATTTATTTTTAATATTACTTGCATCTATAGTTACCTTATCATTTATAACTTTTATTTCTGCATTTAAGCTCTTCATTATATCTATTAAAGCATCACAATCGGAAATATTAGGAACATTATCTATTTCGACAATTCCATCTGCTAAAATAGCTGCGGGCAATAACGCCACAGCACTATTCTTCGCCCCACCTATTTTAATTGTCCCTGACAAACATTTTCCTCCATTAATAACAATTTTTTTCAAATCCCACCATCTCCATTAAAACCTTATGTCGTTACTATATATGTTATTTAATGATTTGTCAAATATATTGCCGAAAACTATTAAAAAATATGAATAATTCCCAAGATAAACAATATAATAATTCCTAAAAAAGTTGCTTTTCTTCCGATCATTTCATTACTATACTTACCGATTAATATTCCGAGATAAGTAAAAGCCGCACTACAACAAAAAAAGATAATACTCGCCATTAAAAACCGACTTGTAATAGCAGTAAGTCCCATACCAACCGTAAAGCTATCCACGCTGACACTTAAAGCAAACAATATAATACCCCAAAAATTTAAGTTAATTTTTAATTCTTCATCTTTAAAATAATGAAAAGCCAAATTAATACTCAAAAATATAAGTATCGCCCCCAACAAAACATGACTTGCCAAATTAAAAATCCTAATTAGTTTTAAACCCAATAAACCACCAAGCAAAGGCATGAAAAAATGGAAAATACCTACAACAAACGGAATAATTTTAACATTTTTCTCCCGAATGATAGTCCCTAAGCTTAATGACAAAGAAAAAGTATCCATTGAAAGAGAAATACCTATCAATAAAATGGATACAAATTCTTTCATAATATTCACCAATAAATTATATGTTTAATAAAATCTATTAATCACATCTTTTATATAAAATGAATAAGTCATTTCATCTAAAGAATCTTCTTTAGCCTCCAGCAAACACAAAGGCGGAAAAAGCACACACCACCAATTTTCGCCCAACCCTTCACCCAAAGTAATTACTAAAGACTCATAATTACCAGCATTATAAGAAACACCTTTATAATTTTTCTCAGGAAAATAATTCAAACCATAATTCACTTCAAAATCATCATTATATCTTCCCACTATATTTTCAATTTTAGGAATACTCTTTATAATATTTTTCCTCGAATCCTCAATACTTTCTGAATTATTTAAAATCTCCTCAATCACAGGATCTATTTGCGTTTGAATAAGCAATTTCTCTCCTTGATCTTCTATATTATTACTATTAGCAATTATTCTATATCTTATAGCACTAGTAGGAATTATTATTTTTTCATCACCACTAGTTGAGAACACTAATAATAAACTAACACATAATAAAAATATTAAAACCTTTTTCACATTATCACCTATTCTTTATATAGTGACTGATTTAAATATTTTATTCATTAACAATAAACAAATAGCGATCCATACCTGCCAAATCTTTTTGAAACTCATACTTAATATCTTTAAAATTACTAACTAAAAACTCATCCAAAAGCTCTTTTTGATTATCCCCAATTTCAAACGCAATTAACCCAGGCTTATTTAATATAAGAGGCGCATAACTAATTATTTTTTTATAATAATATAAACCATTATCTTTTGCAAAAAGGGCTAAACTAGGTTCGTTTTTAACCACCATATCTTCTACATACCCTTCATAAGGTATATATGGAGGATTCGAAATAATTATATCGTATTTATCTAAAATCTTCTCTTGCATATCTTTTAACTCAAAAGTAATATGAACGTTATTATTACTAGCATTTTCTCTTGCCAAATCTAAGGCTTCTTTACTAATATCGATAGCTAAAATATCACAATCAAGAGCTTTTTTTAATGCAATAGCAATACAACCACTTCCAGTTCCTAAATCTATAACATTTATTCTTTTAGAGAAAAGTTTTTTTGCCATTTCTATCGTTTTAGCAACTAATGTCTCCGTTTCAAACCGCGGAATCAGCACCCTCTTATCGACTTTTATAATACTCCCACAAAAATCTACATTTCCTATAATATATTGTATAGCTTCCCCATTTAAAAGTCTCTGATACGCTTCTTTTCTCTTCTCCTTACAAACATACTTTTCAATCAAAGGATTAAGCATCAAAATTTTCTCCTGCCAACTTAAGACGCAAATCCTCTGTAATAAGAGCTTCAATTACTTGACCAATATCTCCATCCATTACCCTATCAAGAGCCATAACAGAAAAATTAATACGATGATCAGTAACTCGATTCTGAGGATAATTATAAGTTCTTATTTTTTCTGAACGATCACCAGTTCCTATTTTTGATTTACGACTTGCACCAAGTTCATTTTCTTGTTTTTGCATCAATTCATCATTTATCTTAATCTTTAATAGTTCCATAGCTCTTTCTTTATTTCTAAGTTGACTTCTTTCTGTTTGACATGTAACAACCGCTCCAGTAGGAACGTGAGTAATTCGAACCGCTGAATTTGCTGTATTTACAGATTGACCACCAGCACCACTAGAATGATACACATCAATTTTCAAATCACTTTCTTTGATATCAATATTGACAGTTTCAACCTCTGGCATAACAAGAACAGTTGCCGTTGAAGTATGAACTCTACCTTGCGTTTCTGTTGCTGGAATTCTTTGTACTCTGTGTGATCCACTTTCATATTTCAATTTAGAATAAACACTATCACCTTTAACCATAAATTCTATTTGGGAAAAACCACCACTAGTACCTTCAATATTATGAATTACTTCAATCTTCCAACCATTTGCCTCAGCATAATAAGAATACATTCGAAACAAATCACCAGCAAAAATATTAGCTTCATCCCCACCAGCAGCTCCACGAATTTCCATAATTACGTTTTTACCATCATTTTCGTCCTTAGGCACTAACATAATTTCTAACTTGCTATATAATTCGCTTTCTTTCTTAGTTAAATCCTCGATTTCTTGTAAAGCAATTTCTTTTAAATCAGGATCATTTTCCATAGCCTTAGCTTGTTCTAAATTTTCCTTAACATTTTTATATTCTTGATAAGTATCCACTATTTCTTTTAAATCACTTTGTTCTTTTGATAAATCTTTCAACTTATTAAAGTCATTTAATACTTCTGGCTTCACCAATTCTTTTGTTACTTCATCATATTTTGCCACAATGGCATCTAATCGATTAAACATAATAATCGCTCCTTTATGTATTAATTTTATCTAACAATAAAAGAAAAGACAAGAGAATCTCTAATAACTTATCATAAAAAAAGAGAATCAATATCCTAAATTCTCTATCACTTCTCAGAAACAAACTTCAATCTATTTGTTCCATAATAAAGTTTTTTATTAGCACTTATTGCCGTTATTCTAAACTTAGTTTCCAAATTATTTAATTTAAACTTAACCGTGGCTTCTCCATTTTTATCAGTTTTCACATTTTCAAAATAAATAGTATCGCCATTATTAAGACCTTCTGGAACATCGTAATCATTTCCATACCCACCAGGCATAAATGGAAGTGGTTGATAAGTAGCATATTGATAAAAAGGAAAATACTTATCATTATAAATTGATTTAATATCTTCATTACGATCATCTTGAATTAGAAATATCGCCTCATCAACAACACTAATAAGTGTATCACACTCTACACCATTTCCATCCTTATCAGTCACTTTAACTTTTAATTCTACTTCATCACTTGGTTTATAACTATTCTTATCAACATTTAAATCAATCTTAACCAATCGATCAGTATCTTCATAATCCAAATAATCATATTTCATCAAATTCATTGTCTTATCATTTCCATAGTAAGCTCCACTAATATTAACCCCGGAAAAAATTCTTCTTTATACACAGTATCATTTGTATTAAATAGAACATCACTTATCTTTTCTTTAAAGAAATAAGACATTCTCAAATCTGAATCAACTTTAGTAGAAGAATTTCTATACATTGTAAGAGGAAGATTTCCTCTAATATGATATCTGTTCGGTTCATAATAAGATTCTCTCCCAAAATAAAGATTTTTATAAACACCAATTGGTTTATAATACGTACTTACTATGCCATCTTTATCAGTATCAGCAAAAGGTATAAAAGTTTCAGTACTCCATGTAGAAACATTTTCGGATAAATAATAATCGTCAATATCAATATAAGGAACTTCAATCATGACTTTTCTATTATGATTATTATCATCTACAACTGAAAAAGTAAAAATATAATTAGTCGCAATCGCCGAATTAGAAGTATATCTTAAAGATGACATTTGCTTTAAATCTTTTATCATCATATATCCATTTTTAACATTATAAATCTTCGATTCAGCTATCGTCCTGTCAATATCTTTAACATCACATGTATCACTGTAAACATGATAATTAGGTCCTTTAGATCTTTCACAAATTGACTCTAGAACATTAACATAAACATCTTGATTAACTGGCGTATAAGTAATAACATCATCTACAATACTAATCTTTTTTGTCACAACATCATAATAAAATAAATTATCTTTTTGCATATTCTTTTTTACTTCTAATAAAACATTATTATAAACTATATTCACTCTCGCAGTTGCATTAACTTCATCTCCATCTACCATAACGGTAATAAGTTCTTCCTCAACATTAATAAGTTCATTAATAAAATCTTGTTCATCTTTCCTATAATTCTTTAAAGATATTGAAAGATTACATTTTCCATTACTTCCAGTTACACAAGAATAACTATCACCTCTAAAATCAACACTAATATTTTTTGAAGAAATAGCCTCACCAGTCAACTTATTAGCACTAAGCATAACATTAATCATATCCCCAAACATATAATTATTTCTATCAGTTACGATTTTATATTCTATATTTGGTTTCTTATAACTCGTTATTTCATACGAAAATTCTTCAATCACACTATCTTTGTAATAAAACTTAACATCTCCAGTACTATTACTATTTAATTTATAGTTAATAACAAATATACCTGTATCACTTAAAGAAACTGGATACTCATTTCTACCATCCACCACTCTAAACTTACTATAATCTATTTCATCTATATATAAATCTATTGGTGTATATCCCCACAAATAAACAGTATCACTAGGCTTATAAATTGGTTTATCTGAATAAACAAAAGAATCATAATAATTTTCACTATTAAAGTTTTTCACCAAAACCAATATTTCATCATTACCATTAACAACTTTAAGATATTTTTTATATGTTTCATCACTATTTTGCAAATTCGTTATTTTAACTATGCCATCTTTATCAGTTTTATTAACTTGATTTTCAAATAAAACACTTGCCCCTTCAATAGGTTTATTACTATTATTATCAACAGCCCAAACTATTATTTCTCTTTCAACATTTCCAACATAAACTGACATATCAGATACTATAAAGTATTGCAAAACATCCTTACATTGCAATACTTCATATTTAATAACATAATAACCTTTTTCCAAATGTTCAGGTATCTCAAAATAAGCTGCTCTGTTGTCCTCATCCGGCTGAATCGTTTTAGTTTGATAATCTTTTATAAATTCCAACTTACTTAAATTTGGATCTTCACTTGTAACATATCTAATATATTCTTCATCATCTTTAATTTTATATAAAGAAATATTTACAGTATCAGCTTCTTTTTCTTCTAAGCTCCACGGAACTCCAATAACAGGGTTCTTCTTGCTTGAAAAAACATATGATTGATCTAAATTAACTGAAATAGAACAATTAGTAGTATACCCTAGAGTGTCATCTGGTTTCCTATCAAATTCTATTTTGTCATTAATTACTCCATTTTCTCCATTATTATCTATACCTACATTTATCTTTTTATTCTTAAAATGATTAGATATTCCAAATGATACAACCAATCCCAAAAGACTAATCCAGACAATTACATTAATAATAATTTTCTTTTTCTGTATATCAATAATCTTAATCTTTCCAACTAATATTCTCCTCTTTTTATTTTTCTACACAAGATTTAACAAAACCATCAAACAAAGGATGAGGTCGCATAGGTCTACTTTTAAACTCTGGATGAAACTGACAAGCAACAAAGAATTTATTCTTTGGATATTCAACGATTTCCACTAAATTACTTGCCACATTGATTCCTGAAAAAACGATTCCATTCTCTTCTAATAAGCTTCGATACTTATTATTAAATTCATAACGATGCCTGTGTCTTTCTAAAATACTATCTTGTCCATATAACTTACTTGCTATAGTATTTTTCTCTAACTTACATTCATAATTTCCTAAACGCAGTGTTCCTCCTAAGTTTAAAACATATTTTTGATCTGCCATCAAATCAATAAGGGGATTTTTACAAGTTGCATCAAATTCCACCGAAGAAACATCTTCTAAACCACAAACATTTTTAGCGAATTCAATCATAGCAAGTTGCATTCCTAAACAAATACCTAAAAAAGGAATATTATTTACTCTTGCATACTCTATTGCCTTCATCTTTCCATCAGTCCCTCTTGTTCCAAAACCACCAGGCACCAATATTCCTTTTGAATTTTTAAATACACTCTTTAAATCAACATCATTTTTTTCTAAATCTTCTGAATCAACCCAATTGATATTAACTCTAACATTATATTTATATCCTGCATGTTTTAACGCTTCCGTCACAGATATATAAGCATCATGAAGCTCAATATATTTTCCAACTAAAGATATTTCCACAGTTTCTTTCAAACCATCTACAATATCAATTAATTTTTTCCACTCTTTTAAATCAGCTTTCTTATATTCCATTTTAAATTGTTTTAAAATAACTTCATCAATTCCTTGTTCATAATAATTAATCGGTATTTGATAAATATTTTTAACATCAATCGAATCAATTACATTTTCAACTGGCACCAGACAAAATGAAGCAATTTTTTGTTTCATCGCATCCGGAGTTTTAAACGGAGCACGTAATACCAAAGCATTAGGCATAATCCCCAAACCTCTTAAATCTCTTACACCATTTTGGGTAGGTTTACTCTTTAATTCTTCTGAACCATAAATAAAAGGAACAAGAGTTGTATGGACTAAAAACACATTTTCTTTCCCATGCTCGTATTGCATTTGTCTAATTGACTCTAAAAATGATTGCGCCTCAATATCCCCGACAGTACCACCAATTTCCGTGATCACAATATCCGCTTTTGAAGAAACTCCAGCTTCAATTATTTTATTTTTAATCTCATTAGTAACATGAGGTATCATCTGCACTGTAGCTCCCAGATATTCTCCTTTTCTTTCTTTTTCTATAACCGAACTAAATATTTTCCCACTCGTAATATTTGAACTGTAGTTAAGTTCTTCATCAATAAATCTTTCATAATGCCCCAAATCTAAATCAGTTTCATATCCATCCTGGGTAACAAAAACCTCACCATGCTGAATTGGATTCATCGTTCCTGGATCCACATTAATATACGGATCAAATTTTTGCATAAATACTTTTATTCCTCGAGATTTTAAAAGTAAAGCAATAGATGATGCAGTTATCCCTTTTCCTAACCCAGAGACCACTCCACCAGTTACAAATACATATTTTGTCATAGACTTCTCCTTCTTGAAAGTCTTTTCTTAGGCTCTCTTAAATTATAACATATGGCAAAAAAAATAACTAGAAATTTATCTATATATTCACAATCAAAACAAATTTTTAAAAATAAACAAAATAAATAAAACATTCGACAAAAGGCGCGTATTTGTCGAACGGTTTTTCTTGTAATTTTCTAATACTTCTTTAAAATAAAGTCTTGTGTTACCCAATTGGGGCGCCTACTTTGCTAACAAGTAATTTTAACAACTTGAGTATTCAGGGGGTTTTAATGAAAGTAGGTGAAGTTATGAAAAAAGATAATATTCTTTTAGTAATAATAATCTTATTGATTGTTGTAATATTACGATTAATATAGAAAAAGACGCTAACCAATTATATATTATAAGCGGTTGAGCGTCGAAAACCTTTAGTAGGCGCTATTCCAATTGAGTAGCACTTACTTTATCATTGTATCAAATTTTATTAAAATTACAAGTCAAAATTCATTATTTGTTAACAACTTCAATAACACCTTCAGTTATGTTCGCATCAGCAAGCCTTGCTTCAATAAATGCTTTAGCCGCCTCATCCTTTACTTTGATATGAATGTTGTTTGGTACTCCTTCAAACATATCAAAATAATTTGTCACATCAACCCCAGCAAAAGTCATATTGCTTATATCTAATTCTGTTAAACTACTACAATCTCGAAACATACTTCCCATATTTGTTACTTGGGAGGTATCGAAGTTACTTATATCTAACACTGTTAAACCACTAGTTCCACCAAACATACCAGACATGTTTGTTACATTCGAAGTATCGAAGTTACTTACGTCTAAGTTGGTTAAACTACTACAACCAGCAAACATACTTTGCATATTTGTTACTTGGGATGTATCGAAGTTACTTATATCTAAGTTAGTTAAACTTCTGGCTCCATAAAACATTTCATACATATTTGTTACTTGGGATGTATCAAAACTACTTAAATCTAAACTTACTAAATTTGTATATACTATGCCCAAAGAATCAAAAGGAGAAATAAACATATTTGACATATCTGTTACCTGTGAGGTATCCAAATTTTCTAACCCTTCGATATAACTTAAGTTTTCAAACCCATTACTACCAAACCAATAACTACTGTTTTTATTAGCTCTTATCTTACAATTTGAATTTATATACAATGTATATGCATCTTCATCAATATTTTTTACCATATATCCATTTATCGAGCCATCTTGAACTTCTGAAAAATCATATTTATATTCTGCTTCATTATGTACTGTAGCACTATTCTCAAAAATCAATCCCGTTACATTCAACTCGCCATCTAAATACCAATCCCAATAATAATAATACATTGGATTTGACCAAACTTCATTTGGTCTTTTCAACACTGCAAACTGAATTTTCTCTTCCTGTATCTTCGCCTCTGCCTCAATTTTCTTATTCGTATTCTTATTTTGATCACTTCCAAGATTCACTAAGATGATTTCAATGTTCCATTCTTGGGTTAACTCACTTCCACTGGCATGGATTTCATAATTATCTGCGATTGTGATTAATTCTTTCTTTGTTGTTATATCAAAACCTGTTACTTCTTCACCTTTGTTATTTACAACACTTTTATATTCAAGTCCATCTATTGTTGTTAATTCTATACCATCTGGCTTGGTTACTTTTAAAAGTAGCTCTGGTTTGTTATCCTCGGTTGTATATCCTAGTTCATTCTTGCTTATATCTAAATAGACATAGTAATTATATGTTGCTTCATTAGTTGCATTATTCGGTTTTAATGTTGCTTTTAAGTTTGTATCTTTACTTAAGTTAT
>CAMNRN010000033.1 GCA_946553095.1 uncultured Mycoplasmatota bacterium | reverse complement strand
TAAATAAATTTTATCATTCTTTTTATTTAGTGTGAACCTTAAAGGTATTATAATCGGAGGAGCTATTTTTTTATATAGTGTAATTATCATTATGATTATTGCTATAAACAGTCGTTTTAAAGAATTGAATAAAATTGACTCAACTAATTTAGCATACATAGAAGTAAAAGAGTAAAACTTTGCAAATCAGATTTTTTGTTATATAATTAATTAGGTAGGTGAAAAAATGGAAAAAATAAAAGTAAGTGTAGGCATAAGTGCTAGACATGTTCATTTAACAAAAGAGGCATACGAAGCGCTCTTTGATCATGAATTAACTATTAAAAGTGAATTAAATCAAAAAGGACAATTCGCAGCTAACGAAACAGTAACAATCAAAACAGAAAAAAATGAATTTTCAAATGTTAGAATCATCGGTCCATTGCGAAAATATAATCAAGTCGAAATATCTATGACTGATGCTAGAAAATTAGGAATTAAACCGCCGGTGCGAAAAAGTGGCGATTTAGCAGGTGCCGATTTGATAACTATAGAGACTAGTAAAGGGAGTATCACTGTAGAAGCATGCATTATAGCGGACCGTCATGTTCACATGAGTCCTGAGAAAGCAAAAGAGCTAAATGTTGTCGATGATCAATTATTACAATTACAATTAGATGGAGAAAAAAGTGGTATTATTGATTTAAAAGCTAAAGTTGCTCCGGATAGTTATTTTGAAGTTCATTTAGACACAGATGATGCTAATGCATTTTTAATTAATTGTGGTGATGAAAAGGATTTAATAATTAAATAAAAAGGGGTGTTTTTTTGTTTAAGATAGGCAATATATTAATAGATAAAAAAATCGTTCTTGCTCCAATGGCTGGAATTTCTAATCCGGCCTACATGAAAATCTGTGAAGAAATGGGTATTGCATATGTTGTGACAGAATTAATAAGTGCTGAGGCAGTTGTTAGAAATAATCCAAAGACTTTTGATATGTTAAAAGGTCTAGAAAAAATCACGGTTCCCAAGGCTATACAGTTATTTGGAGCAAATGAAAAAACATTATCCCAAGCGGCCCAAATATTATCCCGAAAGTATAAAATTGATATGATTGACATCAATATGGGATGTCCAGTGCCTAAAGTGGCCATCAAAAGTGGTGCGGGAAGTGCTCTTTTAAAGCGCCCTGACCAAGTAAGAAAAATTGTTAAAAGTGTAGTCGAGGCAGTTGATATACCTGTTACAGTAAAAATTCGAAGTGGCTGGGATGAAGGAAGTATTAATGCTGTAGAAATCGCCAAAATCTGTGAAGAATCAGGAGCAAGTGCTATTGCCATTCATGGTAGGACGAGATCGCTTGGCTACAGCGGAACTGCAAGTTGGCAAATCATCAAAGAAGTTTGTGATGCCGTTAGTATTCCCGTAATTGGCAATGGGGATGTCCTTAGCTGTTATGATGCTGAATCGATGCTAAAAGAAACTGGTTGTGCTGCCGTGATGATCGGCCGTGGGCTATTAGGAAATCCGTGGTTAATAAAAGAGTGCAATGAATATTTGCAGACTGGCAAAACTCCGGTCAAAGTATCATTAGATGAAAAAATTGCGATGATGAAAAAACATATAAAATATTTGTCATTAAATCAAAGTGAAAAAATAACCGTTTTAGAAATGCGATCAAACTTAATGCACTATTTAAAAGGGTTAACAAATATCAAAGATTTAAAACTTCAAATTTGTCGAGCCAACAAAATAGAGGAATTAATAACCATATTAGATAATTATCAAAAAGAGTATAATCTTAACTAAACTTGCAAATAAGCAGGTTTTCTTTTTCACCAAATTTTCATTGACTTTTTTTCTCATTTTTCATAGAATTGTTATGTGCCTAACAAATTGAAGGTTGATAGATATGATCGAAAAACGAAAATTAATTAAAGAAATTAAAGATTTAGATACAGAAATAGTTCGAGAAAACATTAAAATAATTCATCAAAATTTTTCAAAGAACTTAAGCTTGCAACAGATCTTTATTATTGGTTATTTAATAGAAAATAAAGATCAAAAAACTTATCAAAAAGACTTAGAGCAAACACTTAATCTCCGGCGTTCAACACTAAATGGTATTTTAAAAACGATGGAGAAAAACAATATTATTAAGAAAATCGATGCGAAAAATGATGGACGCAGTAAGGAAGTATTTTTAACTAAAGATGCCAAAGAAAAATATAAGATTATCTCAAAACTAATAAAAAACCAAGAAGATAAACTTACAAATGGCATAACAATTAGTGAGTTGCATACATTCTTTAACGTAATCGATAAAATAAAAAATAATATAAATAAGGAGGAACAATGCTAAAATTATTAAAAAAAATGAATAAAAAGGAATGGGGATTTGTATTTATTTGTATCACATTCATTGTAGTTCAAGTATGGTTAGATTTAAAAATTCCCGATTATATGTCTGAAATAACCCAACTAGTTGAAACCGAAGGAAGTAAAATGGCGGATATTTTACAAAATGGAGGCTTAATGCTCATATGTGCTTTAGGAAGTCTCATATCAGCTATTATTGTAGGATATTTTGCTTCCCTTATCGCGGCCAATTTTTCTAAAAAAGTTCGTAAAGACGTTTTTGAAAAAGTCGAAAATTTCAGTACAGGTGAAGTAAGAAAATTTTCTACGAGTAGCCTAATAACGCGAGCTACAAATGACGTTACTCAAGTTCAAATGCTCATTTCAATGGGCCTACAATTACTGATTAAAGCTCCAATTATGGCAATTTGGGCCATTACTAAAATCCTTAACAAAGGATGGCAGTGGTCTCTTTTAACCGCTATAGCAGTAGTAATATTGATGACAACAATTATTATTCTTATGATTATTGTCTTACCTCGATTTAAAAGAGTTCAAAAATTAATTGACAATATCAATGGAATTACACGAGAAAATCTAACGGGAATTAGAGTAGTTCATGCATTTAATGCTGAAGAATACCAAGAAAATAAATTTTCTAAAGCGAATGATGAACTTACTAATAATCAATTATTTAACCAAAAGACTATGCAAATTATGTCACCGATGATGAACTTAGTTATGTATGGTCTGACATTAGGCATTTACTTTATCGGGGCTTATTTAATAGATGCTGCTTTAATGAGTGAGAAAATAACAATATTCGGAAACATGGTTGTTTTCTCTAGTTATGCAATGCAAGTAATAATGTCTTTTGTTATGCTAGTCATGATTTTCATTATGTATCCACGTGCCGCGGTTTCAGCCAAAAGAATAAATGAAGTATTGGATGAAGAAATCGCTATTAAAGATGGGGACATAGAAAAAGGGCTAAGTAATGAAATTGGTTCAATCGAATTTAAAAATGTATCCTTTCAATATCCCGATGCTGAAAGTCCTATGCTTAAAGACATAAGTTTCAAAGTTAATAAAGGAGAAACTTTGGCAATTATCGGTTCAACAGGCTGTGGAAAAACTACTTTAATTCAACTCATCCCCCGCATGTTTGACGTTACATCTGGAGAAATATATGTTGATGGTATTAATGTTAAAGAATATAAATTGAGTCATTTACATGATATTATAGGTTATGTTCCTCAAAAAGCTGTCATGTTTAGTGGTAGTATCAATTACAATGTTAGTTTTGGAGAATCTAAAAAAGCGATAACTGAAGAAAAAATAAAAGAAGCTATTGAAGTCGCTCAAGGAAAAGAATTTGTCGAAAAAATGAGTGAAAAGTACGAGTCTCATATAGCACAAGGTGGATCTAATGTTTCTGGAGGGCAAAAGCAACGACTAGCCATAGCAAGAGCCATAGCAAGAGATCCAGAAATTTACATATTTGATGATTCATTTTCTGCGCTTGACTACAAGACTGACGCCATTTTACGAAAATGTCTAAAAAAATATACCAAAGATGCAACAAGTATCATCGTGGCTCAAAGAATAGGAACAATCATCAATGCGGATAAAATAATAGTTCTAGAAAATGGAATTTGTGTAGGCATGGGCACCCATCAAGAACTTTTAAAAAATTGCCAAGTATATCAAGAAATAGCGTTATCGCAATTATCAAAGGAGGAATTAGAAAATGCCTAATGAAAATAAAGAAAAAGAAAATTCTAGACTACCAGGGCCTCATCACAAAAAAACTGGCGAGAAAGCCAAGAATTTTAAAGTAGCCATCAAAAAACTGAGCTTAGACTTAAAAAAATATTGGGTAGGTATAATAATTGCCTTTATTCTTGCTGGTGCTGGAGCAATTTTAACTATCATGGCTCCTGATAGATTATCAAATCTTACTGATGAATTAACTAAAGGTTTAGTTCCTAAGACTGAGAAATTAATGGATTTAACGCACCAAATTTCTCAAAATTTGCAAGAAAGTGATTTGAATTCCTTAATTACAGAAATCCTTGCTCTTGATTTTAGCGAGCAAAATATAGGAAAAGTATTAGCATCAAAAGACTATACAGACGCCGAAAAACAAGAATTACGAGAATTTTTAAAAAACATTCAACAAGATGATGCTTTAATTATATTTAGTAACTTATCTCCTGAAATAAAAAGAGCATTCTTAAAAAATACAGAGTATCATAATATTTATGTCAGTGTTGAAGATAAACTATCTTTACTACAAAATATGACGAACATAAAAAATGACGATGGATTTCCTTCATGTATGTTACCAGTTAGTATCATAAAGATAATTTTTCCTACATTTTCTTATGAAGGAAAAGAAATATCTTCACTAGATCAAGCTACATTAATTGATGCCTTTAATAAAATAGAAAACAAAGAGGATGGTGAATCGCTATACAAAACTCTTGATGAGCTTCCGGAGTCGATTTACGAAATAATTAAACCAACTTTAGATTTTTCTAAAATAAAAAGTATTGTATTATTAATCGCTATTTTATATGGTCTAAACTCTTTGTTTGGTTTCTTAGAAGGTTTAATAATGGTTGATGTGACCAATAATTATTCAAGAGGGCTTCGAAATAATATCGCTCGAAAGATTAATCGTCTTCCTCTCAGTTATTTTGACAAAACAACAATCGGAGATGTTTTATCGCGAGTAACTAATGATGTTGACATGATATCACAGTCTATGAATCAAAGTTTAACTACTTTTGTAAGTGCAATTTGTTTATTTGTAGGTTCTTTAATCATGATGTTTTATACTAACGTTTATATGGCTATCACGGCTGTTGTCTCGAGTTTACTCGGTTTTGTCTTTATGTTCGGTATCTTAGGAAAATCGCAAAAATATTTCTTAGCTCGCCAAACTGAACTTGGAAATATCAATGGACATATTGAAGAAGTTTTCTCTGGTCATAATGTAGTAACTCTTTATAATGGCAAAAAAGAAGTTGATAAAAAATTTGATGAATTAAATGAAAAAGTGTATATATCGGAAAGAAAGAGTCAATTTTTATCAGGACTTATGCATCCTTTCATGTCCTTTATTGGTAACTTTGGGTATGTTTGTGTTTGCATCGTCGGGGCAATTCTTACCATGAATGGAAATATTTCCTTCGGTATTATTGTTGCATTTATGATGTATATTCGTTTATTTACTAATCCATTAACCCAAATAGCTCAATCAATGACCTCATTACAATCAACAGCGGCAGCTAGCGAAAGAGTATTTGAATTTCTAGAACAAAAAGAAATGGCTAATGAGGTTTCCAAAACAAAGCATCTAGATCGCAAGTCCGTAAAAGGAGAAATAGAATTCTCTCATGTTCAATTTGGCTATGATGAAGACAAAATGATTATTAAAGATTTTTCTGCTCACGCTCTTCCTGGCCAAAAAATAGCGATCGTTGGTCCTACCGGGGCTGGAAAAACCACTTTAGTAAATTTATTAATGCGTTTTTATGAACTAAACTCTGGTGATATTAAAATAGATGGAGTGTCTACTAAAGATCTTACTCGCGATAATATTCATAAATTATTTATCATGGTTCTTCAAGACACTTGGTTATTTAATGGAACTATCCGAGATAATATTCGTTATAATAAAGAGAATGTTACAGATGAAGATATTTGGAAAGTCTGTGATGTAGTAGGTGTAAGTCATTATATTAAAACACTTCCTAAAGGATTAGATAGTGAAATTAATGATGCTGGAAGTATATCATCAGGTCAAAAGCAATTATTAACTATAGCCCGAGGAATGATTGAAGATGCTCCATTTTTAATATTAGATGAAGCAACCAGCAATGTCGATACGCGAACTGAAGAGTTAGTACAAAAAGCTATGGATAAATTAATGGAAGGAAGAACCTCATTCATTATTGCTCATAGACTTTCGACGATTAAGAATGCTGATTTAATTTTAGTCATGAACGAAGGAAATATTATAGAATCTGGTAATCATGAAAAACTCATGAAACAAAATGGGTTTTATGCCAATCTTTACAATTCTCAATTTGAAAAATTTAATAAATAACCAAAAAGAAAAGTCATTTTATTTTGACTTTTCTTTTAATTTACTAGCAACTTCATTAATTGGTCCTGCGCCAATAGTAATCGCAATATCCTGTGGCATTAATTTATCTTTTAAATACGTAACGATATCATCAAAATTATTAATGTAAACAGCATTTCCTCCAAGTTTATTTATAGCATCTACTAAAGTATTTCCACTAATTCCCAAATCATCAGTTTCTCGAGCTGGATAAATTTTGGCGATGATAACTTCGTCGAAATTCTTTAAAATCTGTGCAAATGAATCCATATGTTCTTTAGTTCGAGAATAGGTGTGAGGTTGAAAAATAGCAAATGTTTTTTTGTGAACTATTTTATTTAGAGTTTCTAGTGTTGTTTGCATTTCTGTCGGATGATGAGCATAATCATCATAAATTAAAGCATCATGATATGTGCCGATATACTCAAATCTTCTTTCTACGCCATGATAACTTTCAATTCCTTCTTTAAAAAAATCTACATTAGTGATATATTGACTAGCTATAGCAATAGCTGCCAAAGCATTGTACACGTTATGAAATCCTTTTATTTGTAAATTTATTGAAAGAAATTGAGCATTATCTTTTAAAATATCGAAACTATAGAACCCTTCATCATCAACCTTTATGTTTATCGCTTGAAAGTCAGATTCCTTATCTATCCCATAAGTAATAACTTTTCCAGTCGTGTTAAATTTTAAATCATCAGAATTTTGGTTATCATTATTTACTATTAGATATCCATCTTTAGGTAATAAACTTGCATATTTATTGAAAGATTTTTTAATATTGTCTAAATTTTTAAAATAATCTAAATGATCATTATCGATATTTGTTACAACTTCCGCGGTAGGCAAAAAATGCAAAAAAGAATCGACATATTCACAAGCTTCCATAATTAAATAATCTTTACTGCCTATGTGTGATGTACTATTAATAGCGGGCAAAATAGCACCTATTTGAATTGTTGGATTAAGCTTGGCTTCTAAAAAAATACTAGAAATCATTCCTGTTGTCGTGCTTTTCCCGTGAGTTCCCGAAATACAAATTCGATTTTTATAAAGAGTCATAAGCTGGCCTAGGAATTCTGCTCTTTCATAAAGTTCTTTTTTTAATTCTTGTGCTTTTAATCTCTCAGGATCATCTTTACTTATTGCCGCGGTATAAACAACCACATCGGCATTTTTAATCGCCTCAGGATAGTGGCCATAAAAGATTTTAATCCCCATTTGTTCTAAATGTTTGGTAATTTTCGACTCTGCCATATCACTTCCAGTTACACAAGCGCCTAAGTTGATTAACATTTCTGCAATCCCACTCATGCTAACTCCACCAATTCCAATCAAATGAACATTTTTATTTTTATACATAACCCGTACCTCGTTTCAAATGTATTATATAAAAAAGAAAAATATTCCGCAATAAAAAAATGTTTTTATCTTAAAATTTACTAAAAAAAGAATGAAGATAAATTTGTAAAATCTTTGATATGTTAAATTAACGGAAAAAGAAAAAATGGAAATAGTAAAGAAATGTCAAAAAAGCAAAAAAATTCATAATGGTTATTTTTGCTAGGAAAAATCTAAGAAAAAAGGAAAAATAACAAAAAAACGAAAATAAAAAAAGTCCGTAAAAATGTGAAAAATAAAAAAATACTAAATTTCAATTTTTTAAAAAAAGATAGACTTTTTCAAAAATACATAATAGAATTAGATTGTACGAAAGGTAGGTAGTAAAATGACACAAACAGATGATTTGTTAGAGACAATAAAAGTTGTCAAAAGAAACGGAACAAAAGTTGATTTTAATAGTACTAAAATAGCGATAGCTATTAAAAAAGGCTTTGATAGCATCAAAATTTTTAATGAAGAAGATGAGGAAGTAACTAAATACTCAGAAACTGATATTCAAAAGGTTTTAAAAAGAGTGTTATCAAAAATAGAAAAAGAATATAAAGAAAAGGACAAAATTAAAATTGAAGAAATTCAAGACATTATCGAGTTTGAACTAAAAAATCTTGGTTATGAAGATGTTTATCAATCTTTTTCAGAATATCGAGAAAGAAGAGCATCATCAAGAGAAATGTTTATGTATGACAAAAAGGTTCATAAATTCTTGAAAACTTTAGAAGGATTAGGTTTAAAAAGTGCCAGTGAAGACGATGTCAAAAGAGAAAATGCCAACATTGATGGAAACTCAGCCATGGGAACAATGCTTCAATATGGTTCTACTGTTTCCAAAGAATTTACAAAATCATATTTAATGAAGAAAAAGTATGCGACAGCACATGATGAAGGCGATATTCACATTCATGATATGGATTTCATGACAATGGGTACTACAACTTGTATGCAAATTGATTTAAATAAATTGTTCAAAAATGGTTTTTCGACAGGGCATGGTCACTTAAGAGCTCCTAATGATATTGTTAGTTATTCAGCTCTCGCAGCAATCGCCATTCAATCTAATCAAAACGATCAACACGGCGGTCAAAGCATTCCTGCATTTGATTACTATCTTGCCCCAGGTGTTTTAAAAACGTTTAAAAAAACATTAAAAGAAATGATCCGAGACTATATTGAATTAGAAGATTTAAAAGACTTTATCAATATGAATACCATTGAAAAAGATGTTGCTAAAATATCTACAATCGATGTATCAGTAACATATTTTGAAAAATATTATAAAAATTCTGAAGCAAATTTAAAAAGATTGTTTGAGTTATCGATAAAAAAAGCTTTAGAGAAGACAGAAAATAAAACATATCAAGCGATGGAAGCTTTTGTTCATAATTTAAATACAATGCATTCCAGAGCTGGTGCTCAAGTTCCTTTCTCATCAATTAATTTTGGAACAGATACAACAAGCGAAGGAAGAATGATAACTCGTAATTACATGTTAGCTGCTGAAGCTGGCCTTGGTCATGGTGAAACACCAATTTTCCCAATTTCAATCTTTAAGGTTAAAGAAGGAGTAAATTACAACCCAGAAGATCCTAACTATGATTTATTTAAATTAAGTTTAAGAGTATCCGCTAAAAGATTATTCCCTAACTGGTCATTTTTAGACTCAAGCTTTAACAAACCATTTTACAAAGAAGGCGATTATCGAAGCGAAGTTGGCTACATGGGATGTCGTACCAGAGTTATGGCAAATGTTGTAGATCCTGATAAAGCTGTGACTCCTGGAAGAGGAAATCTATCATTTACATCAATCAATCTTCCTAGATTAGGAATTAAACATGGTATTGTTGGTCCTAATAAAGGTCAAGAGAAAGCTGATATGAAAAGTTTCTTTGCCGAATTAGATGAGCTTCTAGACCTGGTTAAAGATCAGTTATTAGAAAGATTTGAAATACAATGCAATAAAAGAGTTTATAACTTTCCATTCTTGATGGGAACTGGCGTTTGGATAGATAGTGATAAACTAAAAAATAATGATAAATTAAAAAAAATATTAAAACACGGAACTTTATCTATCGGTTTTATTGGCTTAGCAGAGTGTCTAAAAGCATTGACTGGTAAACATCATGGTGAATCTGAAGAATCTCAAAAGCTTGGTTTAAAAATAATTAAACATATGCGTGACCGTTGCGATGAATATTCAGAAAAATATAATTTGAATTTTACTTGTTTAGCAACCCCAGCTGAAGGGTTAAGTGGCAGATTTATTAATATTGATAAAGCAATATATGGAAAAATTCCTGGTGTAACTGCAAAAGAATACTACACAAATTCATTCCATATACCAGTTTATTATAATATATCGATTGCTAAAAAGCTAAAATTAGAGGGACAATATCATAAATTAACAAATGCGGGGCATATAAGTTATATTGAATTAGATGGAGATCCTTCAGATAACTTAGACGCATTTGAAAGTGTTGTTCGTATTATGAAAGAATCTGATATTGGGTATGGAGCTATAAACCACCCAGTTGATAGAGATCCAGTCTGTGGATATGTTGGAATAATAAAAGATGTATGTCCAAGATGTGGAAGAAGAGCTGGAGAACCAGTAAGTGTTGAAAAATTAAAACAATTAGAAGGAAAGGAATAGAGGAGGAAATTAAAATGGAAAAAGAAACAAAAAAAGTAATAGGAGAAGGAGAAGATTTTGAACGTATTCGTCGTATAACAGGATATCTTGTAGGTACAGTTGACCGTTTCAACAATGGAAAGCGTGCTGAAGAAAGAGATCGTGTAAAGCATACTCACGAAGAAAAAAGAACAGCCTAACTTTTAAGAAAAAGTAAATAAGTGTAAATTTACACAGTAAAGTGAGAAAATTTCAATGTTTTGAAAAAAATCATTGAAGTTTTTTTTTTTTTTTTTTTGTAAAATGGGGGTATGTTAAGAGACTAGCATATTATGTGAAAGTGTCAATTTACACTTGGAAAGGTGGAGTTTGCTCGATGAAAATAAGTAAAAGAATGATTATTATTGCAGTATTATGCTTTTCAATAATTCCTCTTTGTGCTTCTATTATCAGTAGCTATTATTTTTCGAAGGTTGATAGAAAAGTAGAAGTAAGACAAAAAATTGATGTTAAAGATGAAGTCGTAGGAACAAATACTTTAAGTATATATTTAGAAACAGCCGAGGGAAGTGGAGAATATACATTGAGTGATAGTGATGTATTTTTGACTGATGGATATACTTTTAATGAAGAGAAAAGTAAATGTGAAAATGGTGGGTTACTTTCTTTTGATGAGTCAACAGGAAAGGTGAGGATGTCCACGAATGCAAGTGATAGATGTTATGTATATTTTAATAAGGGAGTGCCTAGTTTAGGCAATTTTGCTGATTATATAAAGAACTTATATACAACGCAAGAATCAAACGGTTTGTATTTACATGATAGTACACTAGAAAACGGAGCAGGGGATAATTCGTACAGATATGCAGGTCCTCATAATACAGTAAATAACTTTGTATGTATTGGAACAGATGCAGCAATATGTCCAAATGATAATCTATACCGAATAATTGGAGTATTCGATAATCAAGTAAAACTAATCAAATATGATTATGCGACGAAAGAGCAACTTGGAACTGATGGAGATTACTTTAGAGAAGAAACTCCAAACACAACATATTACAAAGGAAGCCAAAGTAAAGTAAGTACATATAAGTGGAATAATGCAAATGGAACTAGCTCAAAAAACAATTGGAATGAGAGTAGATTAAATACACTCAATAACATGGAATGTGGGAGGAATGACATGGGCTAATGGAGCACAAAGTAATGCCAAGACAGCATATGATTATGAAGTGGGAGCAAATAAGATAGATAAAACATATGAAGCAAAGATTGGTTTAATGTATTTAAGCGAATATTATTATAGTGCTTCACCACTTCATTGGGCAAAACCAGGATATAATAGTGATGCAACAAAAGATTATAGATCAGCTGTGAATGATAACTGGATGTATATGGGGCATTATGAATGGATAATATCGCCGTCTACGGACAATACGTATGGTGGGTTCTGTGTGTACACGTATGGGTACGTGTTCAGTGGCAACGTGTATAACAACTACAATGTGGTTCGCCCTGTATTTAACTTAATTCTAAGTGTAGAATTAGCAGGCGGATCTGGAAGTATGACAGATCCTTATAGAATTTCGTGATAAATTTTTAGAGAAGAAAATTCTCTTTTTTTTATAAATTACAAAATAAAAAAAGGAAATAAAGTATAAATGAGATATATAAAGAGTGAAGGGGGAAAAAGGAGGACACGATGGATTTAACCTATGATTGCTCATTTAAGTATTTTCTAAAGAGTAAGAAGACGAGATATGTCTTAGAAAGTATCATTTCATTAATACTTGATGAACCATTAGAAGAAGTAAAAAAGGATTTAATTATTGAAGATAGTGAACTTGTAGATAATTTCTTTAAGAATGAAAAAGGGAAGATAACAGATATCTTAGTAACTTATAAGAATACAAAGATAAATATAGAACTAAATAGAAAATATTATAAGAATGATAATGCTAAAATATTTTTGTAGGAAATAAATTAAATAAAAATGTCGTAAAAC
>CAMNRN010000032.1 GCA_946553095.1 uncultured Mycoplasmatota bacterium | reverse complement strand
TTTGTTAATCTTCTTTTATGACTTTTTCTGTATTCCATACTGCAACACCTCTATACTACATTTAATATTTTATTATAAAAAGCAAATCATGAATAAATTTTTGCTTTACAAATTACTATTTATATAACTAATTATAAAATATTTATTTAATAATTATTCTTCATAATCAAACTTTTCCAATCTTTTTTCTATATCGCTAATACTTGGTAAAGTACTTTTTAAATATTCTGGTAAATCAGACAATAATTTATATTCACTTACACCAATTGGCTTATTAATATCTTTAAGTGAGAGTTCTGCTGTAATCTTATCTTTTTCTTTACACAATAATATACCAAAAGTTGGATTATCATTTTCATCTTTTACATATTCATCAACTGCAGATAAATAAAAGTTTAATTGTCCTGCATATTCTGGTTTAAACTCTGTAGTCTTAAGTTCAACAACAACATAACTTTTAACTTTCAAATTATAAAATAATAAATCTAAATAATAATCCTTATTTCCTATTTCTAAATGATATTGTCTTCCTATAAAAGCAAATCCATTTCCTAATTCTAGCAGTAATTTTGTAATATTAGAAGTTAGTTCTTTTTCTATTTCTAATTCTTTCATATCTTCTTTCTCAGTTAAAAAATCAAATATGTATGGATCTTTTAACATTTCTCTTGCTTGATCACTTATAGAACTAGGTAATGTTTTACTATAATTTTCTGTTTTATTTTCAAGTAATGCTTGTCTGTCGTATAATTTTAATGATATTTGATGAGATAATACAGTAGTAGACCAACCATTTTCAATACATTTAGTTGCATACCAATTTCTCTCGTTTTTATCTTTTATTTTATCTAATAATATTTGATTATGATTCCAAGACAATTTTGCAAGGACTTCTTGCAAAAATTCGTCTCTATTATATTCTTTAGCAAACTTTTGCATATATCTTAGATTTCTAGCAGACATTCCTTTAATATTTGGAAATTCAATTTTTAAATCCTTTGATAAAGTATCTATAAATGAAGAACCCCATTTATTATTTTCTATCAATTTTAAACCAATATTATAATACATAATAATCAAATCTTTATTAGCGTTTTCTATAACCTTATTTCTAGTAGTTATTAAAGTAGATTTAATATCTTCTAAAAGTTCAAAATAATTATTTTCTAGCACAATATCATCTCCTTTATTTAATATAATTATACTATCTTTTAAAAATATAATCTACCTAGTTAGGTAATTTCAAAATAATTAAATAGGATGAAAATATTATAAAATTTAATAATATCTAAAGAAGCAGGATAAGAAGTTTGTGTATCTTATGCAATTTAACCCTTATTCCATAAGGAATTGCATATACACAAATCTGATTTTGCACTTGCAAAATTCATCCTACTTTGTAGGTTGATATTAAGGATGGATAATTGTTTAACTCTTATAATTAAAGCATTTTATATCTTTAATTTTCATCCTATTTTTATATTTTTGATAAATTTAGTAGGATGATTAGACAAATTCATCCTCTTTAAAAGCATCTTTTATTTTTCCTAATAATTCTTTAAATATTTGATTATTTTTGCTATCTTTTATATCACTTAAATCTACTGTGATAACTCCTAATTTTAAATTACCATTATCAAATTTTTCAATCTTTAAAGTAATTAATCTAATTATCTTTTCAACTTCTATTTCACTAGATATTTTTAGGTTAGTTAAGTCATCATCAGTATCTATTTCATAATAATTTAATTTATATTCATTACCTAAAATACTATTTAATTTATTAAAATAATTTCTTGATTCTTCTTTAGTTTTAACTTCATTATTCTGTGGGATAGGAATTCCATATTCATCTTCAAACAATGAATAATTTAAAGGCAAATTATATTCTTCATTAAAAGTTAATAAATCAGTTAAGAAACTTTTCCTAAAATGATAATGTTCAATCTTTAATTTATTGTGATTTTTACTAATTTCTAAATTATCAATATAAGTAGAAATCATTTTTTGTCTATCTTCTCGTGATTTATTTTGATAGTTTATTATTCTATTCATAAATTCTCTTGGATTAATGAAAGTATCAAGATTATATTTATCTTCTAGTATTAATAAATCATCAATAGTGAAGTTTAAATTTTCATATTGTTTTTGATCTTGCCACTCCTTATTTAATTTCTGTTTTTTAAAGTCTATTTGTTTAATTTCCTGTTCGAAATCATCTATTTTCATGATGCCTTTAATATAAACTGATTTTATTCTGTCTAGTTGTTTATCTAGTTCTTTTAATTCTTTCTCGTAATTAATATCTTTATTATCTAATTTTGATTTAATAAATGGTGTATAGTAATCATTTATCATCATATCTGTTTTAATTAGTTCAAGTATACAAGCCATTAATTCTTGTTCTATTTCTTTTTCTTTATAAGTAATCTTACAATGTTCACATTTGTAATAATAGTATTTTTTACCATTAGGCTTAGTTGTTGCACATCCACCTAAAAATCTACCACAAGAAGAGCATTTTAATTTATTAGTAAATAAATATGTAGCAGTTCTTTCATAGTGCCTAGCATTTCTAAGTTTTTGGTACTGACAATCATCCCACTTTTGTTTAGATACTAAAGGTTCTACAACATTTTCATAATAAGTTGGATGTTTCGTCCTTTTACCATGAACATAATCACCTTTATAAAGTTCATTTGTCATAATATGATTTATTGTTGAATCTCTCCAGTTAGTTTTACCTAAAACTTGTTCATCATTATATATATTAGCAATAGTTTGATAACTTTTACCTTCTAAATATAAATCAAATATTCTTATAATTATGTCTTTAGTTAATGGATCTGGAATTAACTTTTTATTTACTCTTTTAAAACCTAAAGGTGGCTGATTTGGGATGTGCCCAGAACGAATTGCCCCAGCCATTCCAAATTTAGTTCTCTCACTACATTTTTCTATTTCATTTTGTGATACACTAGTCATTATTCTCATTACCATTCTACCATTTGAAGTAGTAGTATTTGATTCATCTGCCATACAATCTATATCACACTCATTATCATTTACTATTTTCATTAATTTTTCAATATCATAAACACTTCTAGTTAATCTATCTAATTTAAAAGCAACAATAACATTTATATTTTTATTTCTAACATCATTCATCATTTCTTGATAAGCTGGTCTCTTATCATTTTTGGCGCTTATCCCTGCATCTTTATAAACTTTATAGATAGAATATCTTTTAAACTGACAAAACTCTTTTAATCTTTCTTCTTGTTCTTTTAAACTAAAACCCTCACGACTTTGTTCTTCTGTGCTCACTCTAACATATATCCCTGCAATTTTATTTGTTTCGTTCATTAATCATTCCTCCTTTTTGATAAACTATTTTATCATTTTTTCTATAAATTACAATAAACCTGATTTTAAATATTTTTCTAAATCTTTAAATTTTATTTTTTTGTTATAACCATTTATAAAAATGTCATCACACTCATCAAATAATAAATAGTCATTACCATTAACTTTTAATATATGTGGCTTTGTATAAGCAATATTAGTGTTTTTAAGATTAATGATACATCCATTAATAAATTCATACTTAACACAAGCAAACTTACATATCATATCTATTTTCTTTTTTAATTCCTCACTTATTACAAGTTCTTTAGTTTCAATTGTCATATATATCACTCTCACTTTCTTAAACAACAAAAAACTAACTATTTCTAGCTAGTAATTTATTACTTACTCGAAAAGTTCGAGTTTCCTATCTATATGGTGCTGGAAGTGGGACTTGAACCTACGACCTAGACGTTACGAGTGTCTTGCTCTACCAACTGAGCTATCCCAGCAACTGATATTATTATACGCCAATTCTTCTAAAACTACAACTTTATTATTTAAAAAAATAATGTTAAAATCTTTAAAGAGGGATAATTATGTTTAAATACACGTTAGATAATAAAAGATATCATACATTAAATTACTTTTTCAAAACTAAATTTGGTCAAAAAACGGTCAAGATTCCCATTGACATCAACAGTCCTTGCCCAAATCAACAAAATGGCGGATGCATATTCTGCTCCAATCGAAGTAAAGCAGCAATTATCATAGATAACCAAAACATTATAGAGCAATTTCATCAAACTCAAAAAAATTACGAAAAAAAATGGCCAAACAGTTTATACATCCCATATTTTCAATCTGGAACAAATACCAATCTTCCCGTCGAAGCCATAAAGCCTATAATTGACACTTTATTAACAGAGCCAAAAGTAGTTGGCATATCAATTGCTACACGTCCTGATTGTCTTTCTAAAAGCTGGCTTGATTATTTAAATGAACTTAATCAAAAAACCTTCTTGACAATTGAAATTGGTCTTCAAAGCGCTAACGACAAAACTTTACAATTAATCAATCGCGGCCATGACGTCAACACTTTTACAGAAGCTATACACAAGTTAAAAGCCAGAAATATCTTCACAGTTGCCCATATTATCAACGGTCTTCCCTATGAAAAAAAAGAAGACATGCTTCATACCGTCAAATATTTAAACAGTTTACAAATTAACGGCATCAAAATACACATGCTTTACATATCGAAGAATACCCCCCTTGAAAAACTATACATAAAAGAACAATTTCCTATTTTATCCAAAGAAGAATATATAAACATTGTCTGTGAGCAATTAACTTTGCTAAATGAAAAAATTGTTATAGAAAGAATCACCGGAGATCCTGTCATTGATGAATTAATAACACCAACATGGCTTTTAAAAAAATTCTGTGTATTAAATGATATAGATAAACAAATGAAAGAACAAAATATTTATCAAGGAATGAATGTATAAAAAAAAGGCATTTTCGGTTATGAAATGTCTTTTTATTCAGCATTAACTCTTGCAATCACATCTTTATGAGCATCACTTCCAAGGTAACTTTCATCAAGAGCTTCGGTAGCTAATTTAGAAAATTTTAAAGTTAAAAGTTTTCTTACCGATTCATTAATTCGCTCTTCCGAAATAACCCCTTCCGAAATACTAGCTTTAATATTAGAAATAGCAGTTTTACAAGACTGTGGCATCAAAAGTATATCCACACCAGCATTAATCGCTAATTCATAACGTTCTTTCTCAGGATAGTTCTTTGTAATAGCTCCCATTTGTAAAGAATCTGTTATTACAAGCCCTTTAAATCCCATTTCAGTTTTTAATAATCCATTTATTAAAGTATTAGACAAACTAGCTGGATATCCTTCACTATCAATACTTGGAATAGATAAATGCCCTACCATAATGATTTCAGCTCCATGATCAATAGCGTACTGAAAAGGAAGTAAATCACGTTGCATTAACTCTTCTTTTGTTTTAGAAATAACTGGCAACTCAGAATGCGAATCAGTTTCTGTAGCTCCGTGCCCTGGAAAATGCTTATAAGAAGGAATAACGCCTTTATCTAAAATACCATTATACAAAGATGTTCCCAAACGCGACACTAAATTTGGATCTCCCCCAAAGCTTCTTGCCCCAATAACATTATCACTTGTTACATCGACAACATCAATATCCGGAGCAAAATCCATATTAAAACCAAAAGAAAGAACTTCCTCGGCAATAACACCACCTAAATCATAAGCAAGCTCAGGATCATTTTTATATCCTACATTACGCATTGGAGGAATTGTTTGAACACGAGGATCAGTTGAACTTGTAATTCTTTGTACCCGTCCACCTTCTTGATCTACTGACACAAACAAAGGAATACTTGCCGTCTGTTTAATTTGTTCAATAAAAGCTTTAGTATTCGCATAATTTGTTATATTACCAGCAAAAAGAATAACACCACCAGGTTTTAAATTTAATTCATCTCTAAGAGTAGTACTAGGTGTAGTAGTTGTAACTGTTCCATCTAAAGAAGTACCATTAAAAGATATAATTGTCATTTGAGCAATTTTTTCATCTAAAGTCATAAGAGCCAACGTTTCATCTACTCTTTTTTTAATAATATCAACTGGAACTTCTTTTTGAATAAGTGCTCTTGCTACCAATTCCTTACCAGTATTATCATTTTGATCAACATCTAAATTTACAAAAACAATATTTATATTCCACTCATGAGTAGTCGTTGTATTAACTGCTGAAATACCATAATTATCGACTAAATTAACTAACCCTGTCTTTTCTGTAATATCAAAACCAGATACACCTCCACTAGTCACATAATCAAGTCCTTCAACACTTTCTAGCATTTTTCCATCAGGCATCGTAACCTGAAGCAAAATTTCTGGCGTTTTTGTCGATGTAGTATATTCAAATTCATTACTATCTATTTGAAAAGCAACACTATAATTATAAATTGTTTCCTCAGCATTACTACTTTTTAAGACAGCTTTAACTAAAGTACTAGAAGAAACATTTCCTGCACCTTCAGCAAAATTATTCATATCAGCAACAAGATTTAAATCTTCTCCAGCTTCAAACATTAACGAATCACTTGTCTTTGTTACAACGCGAATCCTTGACTCAGAACCTAAATCTACTCTAGCTATTAAATAAGCCATCGCGGCTCCTCCAACTAACAACAAAAGAAAAACAATTGTAAACACAATCATAAACATATTTTTTTTATTTTCTTTCATACTTTCACCTCATTCATTTTGCTACAATAAAAGGATCACTAGGACTTCCATCACCATCAACATAATAAACAGAAGAATCTAGATAAACAACTGGTTTAATTTGCACACCTCTTCTTACACTACTTCCAATTAATGCTCCATTATAATTAACTTGAAATGCAAAATCATTTTTATTATCATTAGTGGACATAGTCCAATTAAATCCAGATAGCCAGCTTTTATTAGCACACTTTTCTGAATTATATAAATTAAGTCCATTATTTCTCGAACAATCGCTTTCTAACACGGAATATCCGTAATCACTTGCATACATTAATCCGACACTAGCAGTCACTGGATCCTTACCAGCTTTTCTCTCACTTTCATACATTTCTAACGCAGTTACAGCACCATTACTAGCTCCACCCCAATACCATGAAACTGGCACGAGAAGACTTTTCGAATAATCAGTTAGTCCAATACCAGAATAATCACATGTTGTAGGAATTGAAGAGGAACTACTAGTCGTTGAATATCCAAAACAAGATGAACTTCCCATTTTTTTATTATAATATACATCATTTAGTATAGTCTTTAAACTAGTTGTATTCCACTCATTACTATCTTGGATATTAAACGTTAAAGCATTTAATGAATTATGACGAATAATTTTCACTAAATCCTTACCAGTTTGTCCATGACTTCGTTCATCAAACACCCCAATAATTCTCCACAATTCATCATTATATAAAATATAATTATTTGGATCTTTTCCTTCATAACGATAATCAGCATCTAAAGTTTTTACAGAATTAGCACTACTAGGAACCTTTCTAATATCAAAAGATAAAGCTGAACGATTATTATCAGCCGAACCGACAGCTGCCTGCACAATTTTTATATAAGAATCTGTTGATACAAAGCCTACTCCAATGCAATCATTATAATCCGTTGACGTACTTGCTCTAAGAGAATCAAGGATTGAACTTTCTCCACTATAAATCCACAAGCGATTTGACGTATTCCCAGCGCCAAAATTATAGCAAACCTCATAATATGAATCTTCTTTAACTTGAAATTGAAAATGATTAAACATCCAATTTTTTAAATTCATTTTTGTTGTCGTCCACTTTTCATTTTGAAAAGTCAAAACCGTATCAGTAAAACTAGATCCTGAAGTTTCAAAAGCATCATTAGATGAACTAAATGTCGTAAGCGTCCCATATTCATCTTCTTTTAAAACGACCGCCTTAGAATAATCTGGAATTTGTGCCGAAGAGTTTTCTCTAAGAAATTTTCCATCACCTTCAACAGAACCATCTAACTTTTTCAAATATGTACTCAACGATTCTTTCTCAACTGAAGTAAAATCAATTTCACAAGAAACATTTCCCTTTACATTATCTATATTAAGTTCCCAATTAACATAATCCCAACGTGCTGTAGCATTTGTACAAAGAACATCCACTCGATAACTATCACGCCCAGGAAATTCTTTTACAGAAGTACCATTAAGATTAATTGCATAAACTACCCCGTTGTCATCATTAACTAAAAATTTATCATCCCTTTTATAAAAAAGTCCAATTGCTAGCACCAATAAGATAATAATAAACAAATTAATAACAATAATTTTTTTCTTCATATATCAAACCTCTACATTCCAATAATAAATGGATCGCTCGCTTTACCTGTCCCTGAAACAACATAAACTGAATCATCTAAATATAAAACTGGTCTCACTTCTCTTCCCATTGATGTATTATTAGTGCTTAAATATCCAATATCATAAATTCTATAGGCTCCAGTATTCCCATAAGTATCAGGCATAATAGTCCATTCTAAACCTGCTCCATATATCCAACTTTTACCTGAACAACTCGAAGTAAAATAAAGATCTAGCTGAGTCGTTCTACTACAACTTGAAGCTAATACTGAATAACCAAAATCACTTGGATACATCAAACCAATATGACTAGAAATAGAAGGACTTCCATTTTCTCTTTCTTTAGCATAATACTGATCTGCTGGCACTTTATACTCTGCCTTACTATCACTTTCATTAAGTAAAGAAGAAAAACCACCTAAATACCATGTAGCATCAACTATCATATCTCGATAAGTATCCATAATTCCTGTTCCTGTATAATTACAATTTCCTTGAATAGTATCTGAAGTTATATAACAATTTCCTCCATGTGTACCATCAGTTCTATAATAATACGAATTATTTAATAATTTTTGCAAGCTTGCATTTCGCCAATCATTTTGACCATTTTTATCCCAAGCATAGCCACCTAAAGACCTCGAACGAATTATTTTAACTAAATTCTTACCACTTACACCATGACTAGCTTCATCAAACACACCAATAATTCGCCAAAGTTCATTATTAAACCAAATATAATTATTCGGATTTTCTCCTTCATACCGATAACCATTTTCATTAAACACTTGTCCATTGCCAACCAAAGATATAACTTTTTGATTTAAATAATTTTTAGAAGAAGGTGTAGTATATTTTAAATTACAAGAAGCACTCTCAGCATTTATAGATCTTATAATAAGTCGATTATATCTATAATCATAACTAGCATCATTACCAAAACAATCTATTTCTGCATCTGCTCCAAAAGTACTTGGAACAATAGGACTTCCATTATAAGTTGTAGCTATATAAAGATCTGGATTTTTAAATTCTTCTTTTTGAATGATAACTCTTGCATCAAAAGCCTTCCCAGTATTATCAAACTGATCACTATCCAAATTAACAAACGTAATCGTTATATTCCATTCGTGCATAGTTGTAGTATTATTAGCACTAATATTATATAATTCTGCTATTTTTACTAAACCACTTACAGTCGTAATATCAAACCCGCTAACACGATTATCACCACTACCGACAGTCACATACTTAAGATTAGGTATACTATCGCTTCCTAGTTCATTCCCATTTGGATCAGTAACAGACAAAATAAGTTCCGCTTTTTCATCTCTTGTAGTATATTTTAAAGAGTTAGAATCTATTTGCAAATAAACATAGTAAGTATAATTGACACTTGAACTATTTCCAGACTTTAAAGTAGCTCTAGCAAAGGTAGAATCTGCCAAATTGCCGTTTGAAAGTCCTAAAGTCTCAGTATTAACATCAAGAAAAATATCTTTTCCTGACTCAAACATTAACGAATCATTTGTCCTTGTTAACACTTGAACTTTCGAACTAGTTCCATCACCTACTTGAGCAGAGAAGAAAGCAAAACTTGCCCCAACAATTAATAAAAGAAGAAATAATATTGTAAAACCAAGCATAAACACTTTTTTCTTATCATTTTCCCACATTTCTCTAAAATAACTCATGCCACCAACTCTATTCTAAATTAATTTTAACAATTTATTTAAAGTAAATCAACAAAAAAAAGAAAAAGTTACTAAAAAGTAGCATCATTCAATTATCGTTTTCATTAGTAATATATTGTGAAACTTCTAAAACCGTTTTATCAAAATCTTGATAATCGACAGAAAACCATTTCACATCCATCTGATTTAAAAACCAAGTATATTGTCTTTTAGCATAATTTCGTGAATTTTGTTTAACTTTTTCAACACAGTCCTTTAAACTGCTTTTATTTTCAAAAAAAGGATAAAACTCTTTATAACCGATTCCATTCATAATGGCCTTTGATCTAACATTATTCAAATAAAAAGGTTTTACTTCATCAATTAATTCCACTAACATATCCATTACTCTTTGATCAATTCGCTTATAAAGTTCATCTCGATTAGTTGTAAGTCCCACAAAATAAACATCATCATAGATTAATTTAAAATCTTGATTTTGAAAAGTACCCATTTCCAATTTTGTTAATAATCTTTCATTTCTTTTACGATTATTTTTATCAATTGCCACCCCACACTCATATTTTAAAATTCTTTCATATATTTCTTCATCTGATAAGTTACTATAATCATTTTCAACCATTTCTTCCAAAAAAACATAATCATACAAGGCAGTTTTAATATAATAGCCAGTTCCTCCAACTAGAATAGGTACTTTTTTACTAGCTAGTATCTCATCAATTTTCTTTCTGGCATCACTCTGATAATCGTAAACACTATAATCATCATTTACTTCTCTAATATCAAACAGATGATGTTTAACACCACATTTCTCATTAGGTTTAACTTTAGCTGTACCAATATCAAGCTCTTTATATACTTGCATCGAATCGGCATTAATAATTTCACCATTAAATATCTTTGCCAGTTTAATACTCATCTTTGTTTTCCCAACCCCTGTTGGCCCTACAACACAAATAATCATAACATCACCTCTCAATTATTTTTTATAACGTATATCGATATCTACATCGCCATTTATTCCATCTACTCTTCCATTACTACATAATTGCCAATATAAAAATTCTCCTTCATAATTAGTATTTTTAACATAATGAGCAAGCCAAACAGGATAATCAAGCTTCATCCAAATACTTTCTAAGTAATTCTTACTACTATAGACCACCCCATCATAACCTTGCTCTTTAAATACGTTCAAAAACTCATTAGCCATCGTACTAAGGCCAAAAAAACTCAAACCAAAATTATTATAAGTATTCCAATTTTCCCAATCAAATGCAATTGGCAAATCAACTTTTTTATCCTTAATTTGTTCTAGCACCCAATTAGCATCCGCAATCGCAGCCTCTTTAGAATTTGCATATGAATAAAAATAAATTCCTACTGGTATACCATACTTTTCCGCTTCCTCTATGTTTTGTAAAAACTTAGTATCTAAAACATATTCTCCCCCAATACCCTTAGTCCTTCCAACACGAATAAAAACAAACTCTACGCCCGCTTGTTTTAACTTTTGAAAATCAACATCTCCTTGATGATGCGATATATCCAGTCCAATCTCTGTATTATCAGTTTTATAATTTTGAATTACGTCCTGAAAATCAGTTGTTACTTTCGGAGTACTTCCACCACTATTATTACTACTACCATTACTAGAAGAAGGCGCAATCACTTTAAGATTAAATTTCTTTTCTGTTACATTTCCACTACTATCAGTTGCTCGAAATAAAAGAGGATAAATATTTGCTTCATTTAAATTATAATCACCAATAATTTCACAAACTGGACTATCATCATAATTATCTCCACACAAAATCTTTTTAGTAAGAGTATCCTCGCTCCCTACTTTAACAGTATAACTTCCACTTAGCCAAACAACTGGAGCAGTTCTATCAACAACACTAATTTCATAGGTATATTTTACTTTAATTTTTTCTTCATTAATATATGAAAAAGATATATTTTTATTCCCAACTTCCGTTGTATCAATCACATAATCATCAACTATTTCTCCATTTATATAAGAAATAAAATCAGATACCTTTATTTCACTTAAAAATTCTGTTTCTAAAGAATCCACTAGATTAACTATAATCTTTGCATGCCGAATTCTATAATCTCTAATAAAGAAAAATAATCCCACCAAGAAAACAAGGCTACACACACCAACCAAAAAGATAACTTTTTTCTTTTTGTCCATACATTCACCTCATTTAATATAAAAATCATACCATCATTCTACTAATAAAGCAAAATAAAATGTGAATAACTTATAACTTATCCACAAAATATTTTATTTATTTACTATTTCTACAACGCCTTCAGTTATATTCGCCTCAGCAAGCCTGGCTTCAATAAATGTTTTAGCCGCCTCATCCTTTACTTTGATATGAATGTTGTTTGGCACTCCAGAAAACATAAGAGCATAATATTCCACACTATCAAAAGTCATACTACTTATATCTAATTCGGTTAGCATACTACATCCAGAAAACATATAGCGCATATTTGTTACTTGTGATGTATCAAAATTACTTAAATCTAATGTGGTTAAACTTCTAGCTCCAGAAAACATATTTTCCATGTTACTTACTTTTGATGTATCAAAATTTCTTAAATCTAACGCAGTTAAACTACTACAACCATCAAACATATTATACATGTTAGTTACTTGCGATGTATCAAAATTACTTAAATCTAATTTGGTTAAATTTTCATTATAAAACATAGCTGCCATATTTGATACTTTAGAAAAATCAACATTTTCTAAA
>CAMNRN010000031.1 GCA_946553095.1 uncultured Mycoplasmatota bacterium | reverse complement strand
TGATGAAACAAAAGATTATAGTTCAGCTGTAAATGATAACTGGATGTATATGGGACATTATGATTGGGCAATAACTACAGAACCGAATGCGACTAGTATATATATTGTGAATTGGAGTGGTAATTTATCTAACGCTTTTCCAGATAGTAACGAAGGAGTGCGTCCGACATTTAATCTTACATCTAATGTAGAATTAACAAGTGGATCTGGAAGTAGAGAAAATCCGTTTAGAATAAAAACATGAAACGTAGAAAAGGATTGTAAAGTAGTGATAGATGCTTATTAGAAGACTTGAAAGAAGTCTTTCTTTTTTATATAATTATAATGGTGATGAAAATGAGAATAAAAGACATAAAAGCAAGAGAAATATTAGATAGTAGAGGAAATCCAACTGTTGAAGTTGATATGATACTTGAAAATGGAATTATGGCTACAGCTAGTGTACCAAGTGGAGCTTCTACTGGTAGTCGGGAAGCTTTGGAACTTCGTGATGGTGATAAGAATAGATTTGGAGGAAAAGGTGTACTTACAGCGATAGAAAATGTTAATACTACTATTAAAAATGCCTTAGTAGGATGTGAATTAAATCAAAAAGATGTCGATAATACGATGTTGAAATTAGATGGAACTGATAATAAAAATAAATTAGGAGCTAATGCAATTTTAGGTGTTTCCTTGGCATCTTTAAAGTGTTTAGCCAAATTAGAAAATAAAGAGTTATATGAATATGTTTCAAATGGTAGTTATACTTTCCCTGTGCCAATGGTTAATATCATTAATGGGGGAGCTCATGCTGTCAATAGTTTAGAAATTCAAGAGTTTATGATTGTTCCTAAGTTAGATACGATGAGTAAAAGAGTTAGAGCAGCAGCTGAAGTGTTTCATGCTCTTAAAAAGCTGTTGGTGCAAGACCATTATGATGTCGGTGTTGGAGATGAAGGCGGATATGCTCCTAATTTAAAATGTAATGAAGAAGCATTAGATTATATTACTAAAGCTATTACTAGTGCTGGATATGTTCCTGGGCGTGATATTTTTATAGCGATGGATGCAGCAGCGAGTGAGTTTTATAATAAAGAAACAGGAATGTATACTATTGATAATAAGGAAATAAGTGTAGATGAATTAATGGATTATTATGAGAATTTAGTAAATGATTATGCGATAGTTAGTATTGAAGATCCATTTTTTGAAGATGATTTTGAAGCTTTTAAGAAGTTTACAGAAAGAGTTGGAGATAGAATAATGGTTGTCGGTGACGATCAATTTGTTACAAACATTGAGTATTTACAAAAAGGGATCGATATGAATTCTAGCAATGCTATTTTATTAAAAGCTAATCAAATAGGGACTGTTTCAGAACTTTTAGATACGATTGCTTTAGCTCATGAAAATAATTATCAAACAATCATCTCACATAGAAGTGGGGAAACAGAAGATACTTTTATTGCCGACTTAGCTGTTGGTTTAAATATTCCTTATATTAAAACTGGTAGTATGTCTAGAGGAGAGAGAATAGTTAAATATAATAGATTAATGAAAATAGAAGAATTTGTGAATAAAAACTAGTTAAATGCTAGTTTTTATTTTATAATTAAATAAAGGAATGATAAAATGAAAAAAATAATTGATGGAAATGGGGCTTGTAGTAGAATTGCTTATCTTTTTAGTGAAGTTTGTAGTATATATCCAATTACACCAAGTAGTCCAATGGCTTCCTATATTGATGATTTAACAAATGATAATCTTTATAATTTATTTCATGATAAACCTAGAATTGTTGAAATGGAGTCTGAGGCAGGGGCAGCAGGAGCAATGCACGGAGCTTTAATCTCTGGCAGTCTGGCAAGTACTTTTACAGCTAGTCAAGGGTTATTGCTCATGATTCCTAACATGTATAGAATGGCTGGGGAAATGTTGCCTGGTGTTATTCATGTGGCAAGTCGAAGTCTTGCTACTCATGCTTTATCTATTTTTGGTGATCATCAAGATGTTTATGCAGTTCGTTCTACTGGATTTTGTATGCTTTCTTCCTCAAGTGTTAGTGATGCACAGAATTTGGCAGCAGTTGCCCATTTATCAGCGATTAAAGGAAGTCTTCCCTTTGTTCATTTTTTTGATGGATTTAGAACTAGTCATGAACTTAATACAATAGATGAGTTGAGTTGCGAGGATTTATTGCAATTAGTGGATTTTTCAAAAGTTCAAGAGTTTAAAAAAAGATGTTTAAATGTTGATTGTGGATTTCAGTATGGTATGGCTCAAAATGAAGATATATATTTTCAATGTACGGAAGCTAGAAATAAATATTATGATGCTATGCCTGATATTGTAAATGATTATATGCAAAAGATTAATGAACTGACTGGAAGAGATTATAAACCTTTTAATTACTATGGAAGTAAAGACGCAACGAATGTTATTATAGCTATGGGAAGTGTGACTGAAACCATAAAGGAAGTTGCTCTTTGTTTGGGAAATGTTGGCGTCGTTGAGGTTCATTTGTTTAGACCGTTTAGTTATAAGTATTTGTTGGATGTGCTTCCTAAGTCTGTTAAACGAATTGCTGTTCTTGATCGAGCAAAAGAAGCAGGAAGTATTGGTGAAGCTCTTTATTTAGATGTTTGTACGGCTTTAAAGAATCACGATATAGAAGTCGTTGGGGGAAGGTATGGTCTTTCTAGTAAGAATACTACTCCAAGTGATATTTATGGTGTTTATCAAATGTTAGATGGTGATTTGAAAAATAATTTTACAATTGGAATAATTGATGATGTGACTAATTTGAGTCTTCCTAAAAATGATTTTTCTTTAAATACATCTGCTTTGGAAATTAAAGTTTATGGTTTTGGATCTGATGGTATGGTGAGTGCTAGTAAGGATTTACTCAAGATTGTGCATCAAAATTTAGATAAGTATGTTCAAGGTTATTTTGAATATGATTCTAAAAAAAGTGGTGGGGTTACAGTTTCTAATCTACGAATAAGTGATGAGAGTATACATATGCCTTATTACGTTATGAATCCTAAAATTGTTGTAGTTACTAAAGATATTTATTTTAGAATGTTTGATATTGTGGATACTATTTTGGATGATGGAATACTTTTGATCAATACTGTTAAGAATGAGGCTGAGATTAATAAGTTACTTCCTAGTAAAGCTAAAGATATTCTCCTTAAAAAAAATGTTAAGGTTTATTGTGTTGATGCTGAGGAGATTGCTTTTAGAAATGGTATTGGCGGTAAAATTAGTAAAATTATGGAAGTGTTAGTTCTTAATCTTTTACAAGTTCCTGATGCTATAGAAATGATGGAAATTAGTATTAAAAAGGCTTTTGCAACTAAAGGTGAGAATATTGTTGTAAGTAATATTAAAGCTATTCATGAAGCAGTTAATTGTCTTAGAAGTCTGTCGGTTAAAAATGAAGATAAATCTGCTTTATATAGACTGGGAACAAGTGTGATTGATCTTATTAATGAACGTAAAGGAGGAGATATTCCAGTTAGTCAGTTGATGCCGTTTTCTGGGGGATGCTTTCCCTCGGGGACTTCTGCAAAAGAAAAAAGGGGAATATCTAATATAGTTCCAAGGTGGATTAAAGAAAATTGTATTCAGTGTGGAATGTGTAGTTTTGTTTGTCCTCATGCAGTTATTCGAAGTGTTACTAGTCTTGATGAAAATAAGGGAATTCCTTTCATGGGTCAAGATGGTTTAAAATATGAAATTGTGATAAGTGAGGAAGATTGTACTGGATGTGGACTATGTGAAAATGTTTGTCCTGGTAAAAACGGCGAGAAAGCCTTAAAAATGGAACTTAAATCAGGCGTAAAAAATGCTATTTTGCAATTTCAAAGTGAAAAGAATCCTTTGAATAAATTTACAGTAAAGGGTAGTCAACTCGAGCAACCTTTGTTTCAATTTAGTGGGGCTTGTGCCGGGTGTGGAGAAACTCCTTATTTGAAACTTTTAACTCAACTTTTTGGTAAGTCTTTGGTTATTGCTAATGCTACAGGGTGTTCAAGTATTTATGGTGGGAGTGTTCCTTCAACGCCTTATCTTATTCCTTGGGCTAATTCTTTATTTGAGGATAATGCTCAGTTTGCACTAGGAATTCATCTTTCTTATAAACAAAAAAGAGATAGAATAGAACAAATAATGCGAGAATCACGAGAATCAGTTGATCAAGATGTCCAAGAAGTGTTCGATTTATGGCTTCAAAATAAAGAAAATTTTGATATTACGATGAGTGTTAAAGAAAAGTTGAAAGATAAGATGATTCCTAAAGAATTAGAAAATTTAAGAGACTATGTTCCTTCAAGGGTCGTTTGGGCTGTTGGTGGCGATGGCTGGGCATATGATATCGGTTATGGAGGTCTTGATCACATACTTCATAGTGGAGAAAATGTAAAAGTTTTGGTTTTAGATACGGAAGTTTATTCTAATACTGGTGGTCAGGCTAGTAAATCAACGAATTTAGGGGCAGTGGCAGAATTCGCTAATTTTGGGAAAAGGACATTAAAAAAAGATCTATTTAGGATTGCTAGTACAATTCCTAATATTTATGTCGCATCAATTTGCTTGGGGGCTAATTTTAATCAAGCTATAAAGGCTTTTAAAGAAGCTAGTGAACATGATGGGCCAGCCATTATTATTGCATACTCACCTTGTATAGAGCAGGGGATTAAAACAGGTATGGTAACTAGTGTTATGGAACAGAAATTAGCAGTAGAATGCGGATATACGATTCTTATGCGTTATGATGGAAGTTATCATATTGATTCTAAGGAACCAGATTTTACAAAGTATGAGGATTTTTTAGATAATGAGGTGCGGTTTAAGGCGTTAAAAATAAAAGATAAAATATTGGCCGAGAAATTACTAAATGAACAGATGGAAAGCGCTAAAAAAAGATATGATTATTATAAGAGTCTAATTGAGGAGGTTTAAGTATGGTTTTAAATGATTTGTACCAAAAGTTAGTTTCAAAAAGGCGCAAACAATCAATTGTTTTTAATGGTGATAAGATTTTACAAGATGTTGGTAGATGGCTGGGAATTATTGGTGGTAAACATTTAGATATTGATTATAAGACTCAAGATAAGATTTCTTCTCAATTTGGATGTCTTTTAAGAAGTATCGGTATAACTGAAGATGTTATTTTGTGTGATTATAAAGCCAATCGGAAAACTATTTTAGCATTTGAAATTGGAAATGGTTGTATTAATAGATTTGAAATCTTTTTGGTATGGGAGTGTGATTATGGTCATACAGGGATTATTATAGATAATGAAAGAAGATCTTGGATATATACTTTAAATAGTTCTTTTATTACAAAAAGTCCTTTTTTTGTCCTTGATAGTTATATAAAAACAAATAGGGAAAATGGAAATACTTTGTATGGTTTTTTGAAAATTAATTCATTTGTACTTGATCTTCAAAATAATGATGATGCTTGTTCTATTAAAGTAGAAAGCAATAATGGACTACATCCCTTTTTAAATTCACTTTTGTCCTCTTTTGATATAGATTCTTATTTGTTAGGTATTTCCCTTTCTTCTTGTGATATTAAGGAGATATACCGGGCGTTTAGACTAGATGAGTTAAGCGATTGTCAATTTCAAATTACACTTTATAGAAATGGAGATGTAGTTGATGTATTAGAAAAGAAAGGTAAAATACTAGAGAGAACAAGAAATAAAAGCTCGGAAGAGTGATTTAATATAGCAGAAAGTTTTGATATAAAAAAAGTTGAAATTGTCAACTTTTTTTATATGTAATTTTGAGCAAAAAAAATACGGAGAGCATTGCTGCTCTCCAAAAGAATAAAAAGGGGTTGACTAGTGTGATACTAGCACCAATTCGCCTTCTTTTAGTGAATTGGTGATTAATATCCTAACCGATTTTGCTTTCTTTGTCAACATTTTTTTGCAATTTTTTAAACAAATTTTATTATATTTGTTATAATGGTTTTAGGAGAAGAAAAATGAACTTAGAATTAGTGAATAAAATTGGGCCTAGAACGGTTAAAACTTTGAATAAACTTAATATTTTTACTGTGGAAGATTTGCTAAATTATTATCCATATAAATATAATTTTATTCATATTATGCCAATTGAAGAAGTTAAAGATGATGTACTTGTCTATGTTAGAGCTATTGTTTTTAGTGATGCGAAAGTTCAATATATCAAAAGAAATTTTAATCGTCTTAATTTTGTGGCTAATTCTGGAAATCAAAATTTTAAAGTAACAATTTTTAATCGGGCGTTTTTGAAACAACATTTAGTTGTTAATAAAGAAATTCTTTTGATTGGAAAATATAATCAAGTGAAGAACACTTTTGTAGCTAATGATATTAAATTTAATGTCTTTTCAGATAGAATTGAACCAATATATCATTTGACAGAAGGTGTTAAAAATGGCGTTTTAAGTAACTATATTGAAGATGCGTTAAAGCTAAATTGTCCTATTGATGATTTTGTTCCTGAAGATATTAATTTAAAGTATAATTTGATTTCAAAAATGGAAGCTTTGCAATTTATACATCAGCCTAGAACCGTAGAGGAAGTAAAAAAAGCAAAATTGAAACTGATTTATGAAGAATTATTTGTATATATGTTTAAAATTCATTACTTAAAGTTACTTAATAAAAAAAGTTTAGGCTTGGAGAAAACGTTCTTAGAAGATAAAGTTCAGGATTTTCTTAGCTTTTTACCATTTAAACTAACAGAAGATCAACTGCTAGCTATAAATGATATTTTAAATGATATCAAGTCACCTAAGAGAATGAATCGTTTGGTATTAGGTGACGTAGGAAGCGGAAAAACAATTATTGCTATTGTGGCAATTTTGGCTAATTATTTAGCTGGTTATCAGTCAACTTTTATGGCTCCGACGGAAATACTGGCCAAACAACATTATGAATCTGTCAATAATTATTTTAAAGATTATGGTATTAGAATTGTTCTTTTGACAGGAATTATGAGTAAAAAGGCTAAGGAAAAGGTTTACGAAGATATTAAGCAAAGAAAAATTGATTTAGTAATCGGAACACATGCTTTGTTAAATGAAAAATTGGAGTTTGCTAATCTAGGTTTGGTTATTACTGATGAACAACATCGTTTTGGGGTAAATCAGAGAAATCTGTTACAAAATAAAGGTAAGGTTGGAGAAGTTGATGTTATTTATCTTTCGGCTACACCTATACCTAGAACGTACGCTTTAACTATCTATGGAGATTTGGATATATCAAATGTAAAAACTAAACCTAAGATGAGAAAGGAAGTTATTACAAGAGTTAAATCGGAAAAGGAAATTACTGATGTTTTAAAGGCAATGTATGAAGAACTTTGTTTGGGGCATCAAGTGTTTGTTGTTTCTCCTTTGATAGAGACTAATGAGGAGTTAGATTTAAATAGTGTAAATGGTTTGAAAGAAAAGATGACTGTTGCTTTTTCTGGAAAGATGCGTATAGAGGTTTTACATGGAAAATTAAAACAAAAAGAAAAAGATGAGTTAATGGAAGAATTTCAAAAAGGCGATATTAAAATCTTGATTTCAACTACGGTGATAGAAGTTGGTATCGATATTCCTAATGCAACGATGATGGTTATTTTTAATGCAGAAAGGTTTGGACTAGCTACATTACATCAGTTAAGAGGTAGGGTAGGACGAAATGATTTGCAATCTTATTGTTATTTAGTAAGTAATACTAATGATAATGCTCGGTTGAAAGTTATGGAAGAAAGTACAGATGGATTTTATATTAGTGAAAAAGATTTTGAATTAAGAGGTCAAGGAGATTTGTTTGGAATAAAACAAAGTGGGGATATGATATTTAAAATAGCTGATTTAAGACATGATATGAAAATTCTTATGCAGGCCAAGGAAGATGCTGAAAAATTTATTGCTGATGAAGTGTATAAAGAGAATGCTTTGTATAAAAATATTATTGATGAAATAAATTTTTTGGATTAAATTTGTATAATTTTGTAAAAGAACATTGACAAATGAATTATTTTTTAGTATCCTTAAACTAGCATGATACATGTCATGCTAAATAACCTGATCTCTCTTACGAATCTCAATGTGAAGAGATCAACCAAAACCCCCTGAAGAGTCAGCGAAAGCTGGCTCACTTTTTGTTTTTGCTTGAATTTACAGGGGTTCCTAAAATTCGTATTTTATAAATTATTGCTTTAAACTACCAATCAACTACCAAAATCCTATATTGAAGGTGCAGGATAAGTTAGTTTATTTATGGTATTTACAGCATCATAAAGTTTATCTTTGAACATATGCGTATAGGTATCTAGCGTTTCTTCAATGGATGCATGACCCAAAAATTGTGATACAACAGCAATGTTTGCATTATTGTTTATGAGTAAGGATGCACAACTATGTCTAAAGTCGTGTAACCTTATTCTTTTTATTTTTGCATTTTTTGCTATTTCTATATTTTTGTGTCTCATTTGATAAAAAGTGATAGGAATAAATTCTCCAAAGATAAACCAATTATCATTAAAATCAGCAAATTGTTTTTGTTCTTCATATAATTGTTTCAAATCTATAAAGAGTATTTCGGCAATAGGTAAAATCCTGTTGCTTTTTTCAGTTTTAGGTTTTGTAAGTTCATAGATAGTAGAGGATTCAGAGCCATTTGTTACAGCTTGTTTAGTAACAGATAATCTCTTATCAATCCAATTAATATCTTTCCATTGTAATCCTCTTGCTTCACCTCTACGAAGTCCACAATAATATAGAGTTTCATACATACATTTAATTTGTAAATTTGGTGCAGAAGATATAAATTGATTAAACTCTTCTAAAGTGTAAAAATCCATTTCTTTTTTAATATCTGATGCTGAAGTAAAAGGCTCCATTCTTCCATAAAACTTATTCATATTAAATCCATAAGTTTTAACAGCCCAATTTATAACTATCTTTAAAAACTTTTGAATTTCATTTTTATAACTATTTGAAATATTTGCCTTCATCATTTCAGTTCTCCATTTTTGATAATGAATAGCATCCATATCTTTTAATTTTACTTTATCAAACATTCCAATATATTTAATTCTATCTCGGTAAGTTTTTAAAGTAGAGTATCTTACAATATCTTTTTGAACTTCATAATACCTAGTATATAAATCTTTGAATGTCATATTCATATCGCCTTCAAATACTTCAGATATTTTCAAATATTCTTTTTCAGCACGCTTTGCTTCTGCTTCAGTTTTATACGCTTTAGAAAACTTTTTGTGTTTTTTGCCATCTAGTCCAGTTTCCCAAACATACCATATATATTTTCGCCCATCTTTGGTCCATTTCTTTTCTTCTAATAGTCTAACTGCCATTAATATTCCTCCTTTGCTTAGTTTAGACTATTCACGCACTTCAATTGGTAGTTTACCATAAATGGATAGTTTCTCCAATAGAAGTGCTGATAGTTCTATCTTTCAATTTCAAAATCATCTTTATTTTTATTGTTTTTACTATAATAACCATGATTAATAGCATCATCTATATCTTCATAGTCTTCTACATTTTCCTTAGGTTTATCTCGTTTTAAAACTTTATCTATTGCCATACACATTTTTTTGAAAAGATTTTTCCACTTATTAACTTCAGTTTCTAACTTTTCTTTAAGACTAGCAATATTACTATTTAATACATCTACTAAACTATTCAATTTACTGATATGATTGATAAGATAGAGAGTTATTTAAAAGGAAAATTGTCGGAGGAGCATATTTCTATATTAAATAAATATAGAGAAAATGAAGATTTTGTATATTCTACAACTTTAAATCAATGTAATTCAAAAAAATTTATTAGAAAAGCAACAAACATATTATTGGATAAGGTGTGGATAGTTCATAAAAATTTGAATTATAAGAAAGTACCTTTTGTGACAAGCGATAATCCTGTTATACTATATAACTTATATACAAAAAGATTGGGATTTGGCTATAATGGATTAATGAAAGAAGGAACGATTATTTATTATTCAATTAATAAAGAACTATTAGTTGCAATATATCCTAATTTTAAAGGATTGATTAAGCACAAAGATATTATTGATTTTTTAGATGATAATAAATTTGTTATGAATTTTAACAAATCTAATTATGAACAATGTGAAAGGCAAGTTTTTTATTCATTAGATGTTTAATGAATAAAACAATTTTAATGGCTTTGGATACTATCATTAACATAATGAGGTTTTATGTCTAGAATAAAATATTATTCATCTGAAGATTTTTCAATTGAAAATAGTTTAGTCAATTGTGAAGAAATACTAAATAATTTTGATGAAACAATAGTATACAATGATATAAATGATATTATTGAACTTTACAATATATCCATTTTCTTCCAACATGAAATAAAATTGTTAAAATGGTCTGATACTGAATACGAAAATTATAAAAAAATTGTTAGTAAAATGAAAAGTAAAGTTTATATGTTTTTCAGTTCAATTAGTAATAGCAATTTTAAAAAATTATATGGAGAAGTGTTGTTTGAATATAAAGATAATTTTTGGACTTTATTTAATGAAGAAATAGATTAATTAAGTATTGATAAGCAAACTTTTAGTGACGTTTTAAATTTGGAACGTGTAAACATATATGATATATTATGGTATAATTTTTAAAAGGATCTTTTAGATGATTTTTGCTAAAGATGCTTATGATGAAATGCTTTAATTGCTATCACAAAGAAAGTTATAGAACAAAAATTAGGGACATAGAATTAATTGGTGATTAAAATGTTTGATGTAAATGATGCAATTTATGCCGCGAGAGTACTAGATGTTACTTTTAATAGATTTACGATTAGCGAGTTTTTAAGAGGGATTAATATCGAACTTGAGCATGGAACGATTAACCCTAAAACTAATGTTACTAATGATGATTTAATTATGACGGCAAAGATAGCTTTGGCCCATTTAAATGAGTTTCCTAATTATTATAATAAAGATTATGGGTTAGATGCTTTTGAAAGGTTTTTACATAGTAAGTTATATTTATAAATAGTTATAGAAATAATATGGGTAGTTTTAAGAATATTGGATATACTAGGAGTGATAGTGAGGGATTAATATGGAAGTAAAGGGTATATTATATAAAATATGGAAAATTATTATGAAAATACTGATGGTTATTACTGCTCCAATTTGGTTCCCTTGGAAAGTTTTATTTGTAAGAAAAAAAGGTAATAAATTTAATGATGTAGATAGCAATACAAAGATGTGGAGACTACTTAGATCTCCAGTTACTAAAACATTGAAATTTTGTGTATTTTTATTCATTATTTTATTAGAAATTATTATTGTTCATAAAATACGGTATTCTCCAATTACTTATCCTTTTACGAGAAATGCAGTTATGAATTATTATCTTAATGAAAATAAGATGGAAGTTGATGGAGCGATTGAGAATTATCAAGATGAATTTCAAATCTTGCTTTCTTATGTTGAGATATGGGATTTGGATGAAAAAAATAAAATGCATAATATTTTGAATTCAGACTTAGTTAAGTTGTCACTAAAGTATACTGATGATGCAACGATTTCCTATATATTAAATAAATTTAATAATGATGAGGTTTTTAGAGGAAATGTACGGATATTTATAAAGGATATTAATAGCACTATTACGAGGTTTTTAAAAGAAATACCTGAAGCTGATTTTAAAAGACTCAATACTTTTTTAGGTCCTATAATTACTGTTAGTTCTTGGGCGATTGATTATGCGGGGGCTTTAGAAATTGGAGGAGCAGTTTTTAAATGGGAAGTTGAAGAAAATAATATTTCGGAAAAAAGTTTAAAAGTTTCTGCTCATAATATTGAGTTAGCTATAAAAACTGGGTTTGATTATCATGATGGTGCTTCTTTAGAGACTGTTAAGAGTTATTGGTAAATAATTGACAAGATTAGTTTGGTCAATTTTTAATTGTCGTTTTGGATAAATACAGTTATAATAATATTAGATGAGGTGGTTTTATGGCTACTACTGATAGTTTTATACAGTATGTATGTGAACAATTAAAAGATGCTGGAGTCATTCGATCGAGAAAAATGTTTGGGGAATATATGGTCTATGTAGATGATTTGCCGGTTGTGTTAGTGTGTAATGATATTGTTTATGTTAAAATGCATGATTGTATTGGGGATTTGATGAAAGATGCTCAAACTGGAGTTCCTTACGATGGAGCTAAAAGTCATTATATTTTGGATATAGATGATAAAGATTTTAGTTGCACGGTTGTTAAATTACTAAAAGAAGTTACACCAATGCCTAAAAAAAAGAAAAAATGAAATGAAGAAAAAAAGTTATGAAAGGATGTAAAAAAAATGAATTTAAAAAAATTAATTAGTTTAGGAGTTATTGGATTATTCCTAGTAGGCTGTGGTACAAATGAAGTTGAAGAGGATAAGGAAAAAGAAAAAGAACCTGTTGTACAAGCCAATTGTGAAGTTAAAGATTGTATAAAGAAAATCGAAGTTACTAATACTGTGGAAGAAATTAATGATATCATTGGTTTTGAGGCTAAGAAGAGTGAATATTCTGAGGAATATACTTGGAAATTAGATGATAAGAATAGTATTACTTTAAAACTTTCTACACCTGATTCAAGAATTTTGCAAGCTACAATTGATAAGAATACTATTAAAAGCGATGATGTAGATTTAAGTGTTTATAGCGATATTAAAAAGCTTCTTGATAAAGGTAAATCTTTATCATATAAGGAAATGGTTGAAAAATTAGGTGGTGTAGAAGGCGTTTTAGCTGGAAAAACTTCTACTAGTGAAAGATATATTTGGGTTGATAAAAATAATCAAACTTTTAGTGCAACTTTTTCTGATAACAATGATGGAAAATGTAACATTATTTCTCTAAAATAATTTGTCAACATATGTTAATTTACGTAATGAAACAAGAAAATTTCAATACTTTGAAAAAAAATATTGAAGTTTTTTTTTTTTTTTGTAAAATTGGCATAGTAGAGAAGATATCTATTATAAAACAAATCTTACTTTACACTTGGGAAGGAATATATATTTATGAAAAAGAAAAAACTAATCTTGGCAGTGGCGATACTAACTCTCATCATGGTAGTTGTGGGAGCAACATATGCCTATTTTGTCGCTCAAACGGGATCGGGTCAAAGTGCTAATA
>CAMNRN010000030.1 GCA_946553095.1 uncultured Mycoplasmatota bacterium | reverse complement strand
ACTTTCAAACTACTCTAAACTCATTATACTGGTTATATAGACAACTGTCAATTAAACAAAAAAGTTTTTACAAATATGCAACTTTCTAGACAACATTTTGACAAGAAAAAAAAATCCTAAGATTCTTGAACTATCAAATAAGGATTAACCATTTTTAAAGAAAGAATATAAGGATTATCAGTTTCATCATTTAAAGATATATCTTCACAAGAAAGAAGTTTTACTTCACTATATAAACTTTTAGCAACATCAGAAAAAACTCCTCTTTCTTCTACAGCACTTAAAACAACACATCCAGATTCCCAAATCCCTTGATTAAAAAACTCTCTTGCTAGTACTAGTCCCACCAAGGTAATTTGCTCATCACTCAAATGAAACATTTCCTGAACTTTATCTATTCTAACATTTCCTAAGATTAAGTTAAAAATATCTCTCATTCTTTCAACACCATAATCATTAACAACCACAGGAGTTCTCCCCATCGTTATATCGACATTACTAAAAGTTGGTAAAGCTCCTTTTTCTGCTTCTGAAGACCTAAAATCATAACTATGCATAGATTTTATTAAAGAATTAATCTTTTCCAACAAAAGAGTCATAATTTCACTATCTTCAGTTAAATCATTATACTTTTGATTATGTTGATTAGCATAATACAAAGCCTTTTGATAATCATCAGCATCAATAGAACTAAACAAACCATCAACTCTAATATCTGGATTTACAGTAATTATACCTCCATCTTGCAGAACCAAAATAGCATCAATAACATGTAAAAACTTACCAAAAATTAACGACAATTTTCCTCCATTAAGAGGATTATCTAACATTTTTTTCGCTTCACGATATTTTTCTTGTCTAATTAAACCAAACAATTCCCTTTTAAAATAAAATCTTACATCAACGATATTCTTTAACAAAAAAGTCGATCCATAAAGAGCAATATCATCATTTCCTTCTTTTAAAAATCTATTTGTTTGAGAAAGTGCATAGGAAAAACGTTGAGTAAACATCAAAAAACGCAAATTATTAATTTTACAATCACGATCTACGTCTACATCTCTCACAGATATCTTAACATCTCTCAACCTAATATTCTTCAAATATTCCTTTTCTTTCTCAGGCAAAACTATAAAGTGTCCAAGTAAAAACAAATATAAATTATAATCTTTTACATTTATTTTTTTTAATTCATCCATTAATTCCCAAATATTGACAAAGTTCATTTTTCTAAACTCATTTGTCAATAATTCATAAACATTTTCTTTTTCCATCATTTTAACCAAACTCCCCACATCAAATACTAAAATAAATTAATAATATCATGTATTGTAATAAAAATCATCAGTATAATAAGTAATATAAATCCTATTGTATGACAAGTATTTTCAAACTTCGCATTAATTGGACTTCCTTTAATCTTTTCAATTGCAATAAAGAACACTCTTCCTCCATCAAAAGCTGGAAAAGGAAGTATATTAATAAAACCAACATTAATCGATAAAAAGGCAATAATATAAATAATATAATCAAGCCCATAACCTACCGATTGATCGACCACTTGATAAATACCAACCGGTCCTGACATAGCACTTAAAGATATCTTTCCAGTAATCAAGCCTCCGATTGTGAGCCACATAGAATGAACAACACTACCAAATTTTGAAAAAGCATATTTAAGACTTCCCACCAAGCCAGTTAATTCAGTCGTTTTAATTTTAACACCATAAACTGTACTTTTTTCTCCATCTTCGCCTTCTACTTCTTTTGGAACAACTTTATATTCATCCTTTTTTCCATCAGGATGTTCTATTTCAAATAAGGTATAATCTTTATCATTTTTCATATAAAGTAATATTTGAGCTACATCCCAATTCTTAACTTTTTTACCATTAATAGCAGTAATTCTATCTCCTGCTGCAATACCAGCCTGAGCCATAGGTAAATCACTTACAGCCTCTTCTACGATTGGTTCAAGAGAACTTCCTCCCCATATTAAAGCACTTACAAAGAGTAAAAGAATCGCCAAAATAAAGTTATTCACCACCCCAGCTACTAAAATAATAATTCTTTGCCACCAAGGTTTATTACACATGTATTTAGATTTATCTATCTTTTCTCCATCTTCATATACTTCACCAGCCATAGAAACAAATCCCCCGATAGGAACAGCTCTAACATTATAAAGAATTCCATCTTTCCCCTTATGTGTAAACAAAACTTTCCCCATTCCAATGGAAAATTCATAAATATGAACCCCAAACTTTTTAGCCCAAAAGAAATGACCTAACTCATGAACAAGGATAATAATTCCCAATATAAAAATAAGTAACAACACTGTTAAAATCCACATATTTATTCCTCCTATAACCAAAAAATAATAACTACATAAGTAATAATTACAAATATTAAACTATCAAGTCGATCTAAGATTCCTCCATGACCAGGCATAATATTTGAGAAATCCTTAATTCCGTTTTCTCTTTTCACTTTACTCATCACTAAATCGCCAATTTGTCCAACTATTGAAAGCAAAATAGTTGCTACAACAATCTTCAAATTAAACACTGAGAATAAAAAATAATAAACCAAAACTCCAACTAAACTACCGACCCCAAGGCCAATAAATGACCCTTCCCATGTCTTCTTGGGACTAATCTCTGGACACAATTTTCTTTTCCCGAAAAGCATTCCTCCGAAATAAGCAAATATATCCGTAAACATTGGAACTGAAATCAAGTAAAGCAAATGATCAAGTCCTCGCATTCTTAAAACAATCAAGAGATTAAATACAAATCCCAACAGAAATGTAATACCTAACATAAAAAAGGCGTCACGAGTAGTATACTCCTCTTTTTTAAAAAATACAACAGGTAATATCAGAAATAAAAAGATTAATAAGATTCTCTGATAAGTTATCCCATATGTAATAGAAAAACTTGCTGTATTAGACATAATTAATATAATCATACCTATCATTCCGAGTAAAACTACTAAATTAGGAATATTTCCATGTGATTTTTTTAAATCCAATATTTCTTTATAAGCTAAAATAGCTAAAATGCTCACCCCAATAATATAAGGATACCCACCAACTATCATAAGAGGTACAACAATAAGAGCTGCCAAAATAGCACTAATAATTCTTAATTTCATTCATTTCTCCTTCAATATAAACTATATTCTTATTTTAAATTTCTAAATTAAAAAAAGAATCGAAATCTACAACCAGAAACTTTTCTTATTTCATTCATTAAATGAACAACTTTTTAACTACATACTATCTTCAAAAGCTTCTGTTTCATCTAATTGATCCTCTACTAAAGCTCTAAATCTTCTTTTATAGACGGACACCTTTCTTCTCAAAGTTTCAGCTTCACTTTCAATCCTCTCAGCCTTCTTCAAAGCATTATTAATTACTTTCGTCGCATTTCTCTTAGCATCTTCCAAAATAACCTTTGATTCATCATAAGCTACTTTTTTAATATTACTCGTTGACTCCTCAGCAATTAAAATAGCTCTATTCAAAGTAGATTCCATATCTTTATAATGTTTCAAATCTCTTCTAAGAGACTCGATATAATCACAACTTGACTTTAACTTTTTTAACATACCCTCGTATTCTTTTGTTACTTCTGCCACAAACGAATTAACTTCTTCTTTATTATAGCCTTGAATACTTGTACTAAATTTATTTACCATAAGGCCACCTCATACTCTACCAATCTAATTCTTCATCTGTATTGTTATTACTTTTTCCTGGCTTCTCATTCTCATCACTAATCTTACCTTGAACATTAATATTCTTTGGTGCACATAAGTAAATACCGACCCCAATTTTCTGCATTGAACCACCTATCGCATAAATAACTCCACTTAGAAAATCGATAATTCTTTTCGCTTGATCAGTTGTAACTCTTTTTAAATTGACAACCACACTATTTCTCGACTTTAAATAATCAGCAATTTGTTGGGATTCAGAATAAGCTCTTGGCTCTAACAAAATCATTTTATTCCCTGACTTTTCTGCCTCTTTTACCGCTTCTTCCCCATTTGTATAATACTCATCCTCAGTTCCCATTAAATTATCATCATCACCATCATAAGTAAAAATTTTCTTAATATTAAAGGCCATGTTATTTCCTCCCTATTCTACTTAATTATTTTAACAAAAAATTTCTTTCTAATCAAGTTGTTTTTCTTATTTTCATTTTAAATAGCTTAATTAAAGAAATAGGTACCCACTAAAAGCATCGTACCTACTAATTTTATAATTCAATTTTTTTATTAATATAATCGACAAGTTCATCAACATTTAAAGTAATTTGTTCCATCGTATCTCTATCTCGAACTGTCACAACTCCTTTATTTAAAGTTTCATCATCGATCGTAATACAAAGTGGCGTACCTATCGCATCACTTCGACGATATCTTTTTCCAATTGAACCTGACTCATCATAACTACAAGCAAAATATTTACATAAAACGGCATAAACATCATTAGCTTTATCCGCATGAACTTTTTTAATAAGGGGCAAAATCGTCACTTTATAAGGAGCTAAAGCTGGATGAATTTTAAGTACAACTCTTTCTTCATTTTCTAATGTTTCTTTGGTATAAGCATCACTTAACACAGCTAAAAGCAAGCGATCAAGTCCTACTGACGGTTCGATAACATAAGGCAAATACTTTTCATTACTCTCAGGATCTAAATAACGTAAATCAGCCCCACTATGATTTTGATGTACTCCTAAGTCATAATCAGTTCGATCAGCAATTCCCCAAAGTTCTCCCCATCCCATCGGATAGTTATACTCGATATCAGTTGTAGCCTTACTATAGAAAGATAATTCCTCTTTAGAATGATCTCTATATCTTAAATTTTCACCTTTAATCCCAATCGTTTTCAAAAAATCTAAACAAAAGCTCTTCCAATACCCAAACCATTCCAAATCAGTACTCGGCTTACAGAAAAACTCTAGTTCCATTTGTTCAAACTCTCTTGTTCTAAAAATAAAATTACCTGGTGTTATTTCATTTCGAAAAGCCTTTCCGGTTTGACAAATCCCAAAAGGAACCTTAAGTCTCATACTTCTTTCCACGTTTTTAAAATTAACAAATATCCCTTGCGCTGTTTCTCCACGTAAATAAACAATATTCTTATTATCTTCGGTAACTCCTAAAGAAGTTTCAAATAAAAGATTAAATTTTCTAATTGGCGTAAAATCATTGCTTCCACATCCTGGGCATTTAATATCATGTTCTTTAATAAAGTCTTCTAATTTTTGATTATCCCAACCATCACCAGTTTCTTCTCCACCAGTTGCTTCTTCTACCAACTTATCCGCTCTATGACGCATTTTACACTTCTTACAATCAATAAGAGGATCAGCAAAACTAGCCACATGTCCACTAGCTACCCATACATTTGGATTCATAAGTATCGCTGCATCAAGCCCCACATTATATGGATTTTCTTGCACAAACTTCTTTTTCCAAGCATTACGAATATTTTCTTTCAAATTAGTTCCCAAAGGACCATAATCCCAAGTATTTGATAAACCATTGTAAATTTCACTCCCTTGGAATATAAAACCATACCCTTTGCAATAATTCACCAATTCTTCCATAGTCAATTTCATTTTTTCATCACCTTATAAAAATTATATCTTAAATCTTGATTTTATACAAGAAAATTCCATATTTGCATTTCATAGACTAAAAAAACTTTAATTGCCCTTTTTATTTTGCTATTCCTTTGTTGCCTAAACCATTCCACTTTATAAATAGCCTCATCATATAAAGCTCCCAAATCATTTTCCAAGTATTCATAAACCAAAGAACAGCATTCCAAATCCAAAGGATCAAAATCTTTCCAAGAATAAATCTCTATCGCACTTGCATCATCTTCAAAAACTTGACCACTATTACTAAAGAAAGTTTCTTTATAAGTCAAACTCTCTGATCTAAAAGCCTCATCCTTGGAAAGTCCATGACTCCCATTCAAAAGAATTTCCACGAGCAAAACAGAGCTAACAACTACTTTCCATTCATAACCAAATTTATTCTTACTCTTTATGAATTTGATATTTCATCATTAACTCTTCATAAATTCTTTTGGCTTTTGTTTCTTCTTTTTTAGAACTAAGTATCATCTCATAAATTGAAGCAATAACTTTTCTATTCTAGTTTCCATAAAACCCTCGTTTTTTTAAAGTCATATTACCCCAAATTATCAATTTAGTCAAAATCTAGCATCGTTTTTAAAAATTTCTTACTATTCAAATAAAGACCTGTATATCTCTCATAATAATCTTCTAAAAATAAATGAATCATCTTTTTCGTATCTTTATCAATTTTTAAATCCGTAATACTTTTAATATTGACATAATAATACATTCTAAGCATTTGAATTATTTTTTTACTCGCTAAAACCTCATTAGTATAACAATTTTGACAAATATACCCTCCCTTATCACTACTTATGGCAACAATACTCGTTTTATTCCCACACATCACACATTCATCTAAATTAAATAAAACTCCTAATTCTTTCAAATACTTAATTTCTAAGATATTAACTAGCACTACTGGATCTAGACCTGCTTCAAGCTTCAAAACAGTTTCGACAAAATTCTCATAAACATCTTTTCCAAGACTTTGCTTCATCACTTGATAAGTAAGTTCCGAAATATAAGTTAAGACACTTATCAAAAGAAGATCCCCACGAATTTTCTTCAAAGGATCAATAACATCTGCACTTTTTAAAATAGACAATTTATCCTTTTTATAATAAATGACAAAATGAGCATAAGTATATTTTAAAGTAACTGCTCTTTGCACTGACTTCATACTATTAACGCCTTTGCACATAACACCGATAACACCATAATCTTTAGTTAAGACATGTATTATCTTACTTGTTTCTCCATACAAAGTCTCCGTTAAAATAAATCCATCAACTTCTAACATTTTACTCACCAACCATAACTAATTTTATCAAAAAAAAATGTCATTTACCATTGTAAACAACACTTATTCACTTTCAATAAAACCGAGATCTATCAAATACCGTTCTTTTTCTTTCCAATTCTTAATTGTTTTCACAAAAAGTTCCAAATAAACCTTATTATCCACCATTTTCTCAAGTTCCATTCTCGCTAGCGTCCCGACTTGTTTTAACCGGCTTCCATTTTTCCCAATCACAATTTTCTTCAAAGAATCCCTATCAACAATAATATCGACCATTATATGTACTAAATCCTTTTTTTCTTCATAACCAACAGTATAACAAGTAATACTATGTGGAACTTCATCTTCAGTCACACTAAGCAATTTTTCTCTAACAATTTCACTCGCCATAAATCTAAGTGTATTACTCGTATACATATCACTTGGAAAATATTGAACTCCTTCTTTTAAATATTTTTTAACCACTTCGATAAGACACTTAATATTTTTTTCTTTAAGCGCCGAAATTGGAACAACCTCAGCAAAAGGATAAATATCCTTATTTTGGTCGATTATACTGATTAACTTATCATCACTTAACTCATCAATTTTATTTATAATAAGTACCACAGGCACATTACTATCCTTTAAGGTATTTAAAATAAACAAATCTCCCTTCCCGATTCCCGATGCTCCATCCGTCACAAAAAGCAAAAGATCTACATCATTAGTTAAAGCCATCGCTTCCTTATTTAACACTTTCCCTAGTCTATCAATTGGCTTATGAATTCCTGGCGTATCGACAAAAACTATTTGCAGTCCTTCTTCATTATAAATTCCTTGAATAATATTTCTTGTCGTCCCCGCCTTATCACTTACAATTGCGACTTTTTCACCGATAAAAGCATTAAGCAACGTACTTTTTCCAACATTTGGTCTTCCGACAATACTCACAAATCCACTTTTCATAACTACCTCAAAAAAGCCACAATCTTCGGAATGAAGATAAATAAACAAATAACAGTAAGCATCATCGCTGTCACAAAAGCAGCTGCACTTCCACAATCTTTAGCAATCTTAGCCAAAGGATGAATTTCCTCCGTCACCAAATCAACCGCTGCCTCAATAGCAGTATTTAAAAGTTCAACAGCTAAAACCACTACCAAAGCGATAATAAGTATTGCCCACTGATTAAACGAAACCTGTAGTAAAAAACCTAAAAAAACAATCGTACATGAACCTAACGCATGAATCCACAGACTTTGTTCATTAGCATACGCATAACAAAGACCTTCCAAGGAATACTTAAAACTATTTAAAAATCTTTTAAAACTCATTTTTTTATGTTCTTCTTTTAGTTTCATCGAACTCATTTAACACCAACTCCTGTCTCTCAAACATAATTCTTTCATCTTCGCTACTTTTCATATGATCATAACCTAACAGATGCAAAATACCATGTACTACCAAAAAAGATAGTTCTCTAACTTCGCTATGACCATACTCCTTAGCCTGTGCAATCATCTTTGGAATAGAAACAAAAATCTCCCCCAAAAACCTCGTTGAAAATTTTTTAGTTTCATTATCTTCATAAGCAAATGACAACACATCTGTTGTTCGATCAATCCCCCGATACTCTTTATTTAATTCTTGCATTTTATTATCATCAATAAAAATAATCGTAAAAAGAGAATTACTTACTTCTTCCATCTCCAAAGCTTTACGAATAATTTTCTCTAGATAAGAATAATCTTTATATCCATATTCATCTACTATTTCATACTGATTCATTAAAAGTTCAAAACTCCCATCATACTCAAAACATATAACACAATTAATAAAACTATCACTAAACAAACCAAATTATAAATTCCATCTCCCTGAAACACTTTAGGCAAATGATTTTTTATAGCTGTTAGTCCAATATACAACAAATAACCAGCCACACAGCCTACAATATTAAGAAGAATATCATCGACATCAAAACTTCTTCCAATATTAAGCTGTACAAACTCCACTGTAAAACTTACGATTAAAGATATAAACAAAGGTGGCATAATAGTCTTTGGTTTAATATATTCCGCTACTATAAATCCAAACGGAATAAAAAGAACAATATTACCTACAACATTATAGATAAATAATTTACTTCCAAATTCATATCGTAAAATTTCTGTAAACGGAACTAAATTATAGCCTCCCCCTTTATTTAATTCTACTTTAGTAAGCAACTGAAATAACAAAAATATATAAATAATTCCCAAAATAGTCAAAAATTCTTTATAAAAACACAATTTTTCTCGATGACTACGTAAATAAAAAAATCTCATCGTTATCAAAGTCACCAAAAATATCACTAAAATAGGCCAATTATCGGTCAAAACATCCTTAATCGTCGATACAATCACTACTACTCAACTCCTTTTACAGAATCATCATCAGGTATTATTTCTGCTTCCACACTGATTAACTCTTCTGCAATAACAAATATTTCTACATCCATTGTACTATCATTTACTTCTTTTTTCAAAACTTTTTTATCAATTATCTTATCTTTTTCATCTAATTTCTTCAAAATACTTTGACTAGCCTTTTCTAAAGCCATATTAAGAGCCTCTTCTTCACTATATTTTTTCTCTATTTTTTCCGTTTCTTCTTCTCTTTCTAAATAAAAACCATACTGAAAAACTTTTAGCAAAGGATAAACACTACTTTCAAAATCAGCAAATCTTTTTTTCAATATTCTTTTCTTATTTCCTTTATTATCCCAAACAAAATTATATTTCTTCTTTCCCGTTTTTTCATATTCATTATAATAAAAAGGAATTGAAACATCAATCGTATACCAAACTGTCGCATAAACCTCACCACTTGCACAAACACTTCTTTTTTCTACTTCATTATGTTTAATAATCCCACTAACTAAGATATCTCCTTCCCTCACATAATCATTTAAATCAACTACTGCCTCCCCAAGAGAAATCTTTATATTACTAACCATTCCATTTTTCTTCGCTACCAAATTACATATTTTCTCATCTTTATTAGTATCTGTTATAATTCTTTCTTCTACTCGCACATTATAAACCATTCCTTCCACTTCAATCTCCAACCAATCTAATTTATCGGGATATTGATCTAATATTTCTTTTTTAATTCGATCAAGCGTCTCATAATCTTTCTTTAAAGTTAATATTTTTACGCCCCGACTTTCTAGTTCGTCCAAGATAAGTTCTCTAATTTCTCTTTTCTCATGAACAACATTTATCCTAACTACCAAATGCGTCATAAAAAAATAACTAATTAAACCGATCACCAAACATATAACCCAAATATGTCTTTGCTTCACTATATCCCAAAAATGATATAATCCCAAATTTCTTTCTTTTTTAAACTTATAACTTACTAAATATTTTTGCAATTTCTCCAAATCATCGTTATCTATCTTCAAATACACGACATCATCAATATATTTGATATCCAAAATCTTCACTGATATAAATTGCAACTTCTTAATAAAAGTATAATAATTACTACACTTCGCCTTAACCCATATATAATGCTTATTCATAAGACCTCATAACACTTTCCACCTCTCCTTTGATGAGAATCTCATGAGCCATCATCTGTCGCACAAAAAGATTTCTCCCCTTAACATTGAGAACAAAATCTTCCATTTTTAAAACAATCAAATCACTATTTAAACTAATTAACTCTTTATAATTAAACACATGAACATATTGTTCATACATAGTTATAAAATATTTTTTATCATACAAAAAATTAACCAGATTATCTTTCATGTGCATAAATATCACCCCTAAATTATATGCTAAAAAAAAGGACTATAGAAATAGCCCATCCAAATTATCTTACAATACATTTTTTCCCACAAAACACAATCACATATTTATGTATTATTTTTACATTATCACATATAAGTTCTTGCATATATTTTTTATCATCAATTTGTCTCATAGCATCATCTGCTAGTTTTTCCATCAAATAATCATTATCAGTTATTTTAAACTCAAAAATCATTCCTACACTTAAATCTTTCTTTTCGATCAATAAATCATATCTTCCATCACCAGATTCTCTATTGCTTCTCACTTTATAATAATCATTTAAAAAACCTGTAAATAATCCTAACATATAACCATGATAAAAATTTTCCTTTTTATCATAATAGCTCATATTAACTAATATTTCATTAATATATTTTTCTACTAACTCTTTTTCACCATTTATTAGATTTTTCTTAAATTCCACATACTTTTCTATATTTCCATCTATAGAAATACTTTTTATTATATTTATTAACTCTTCTTTTACTTCTTTATTAGGTATTCTAAAATAATTATAAGTAACTCCATCATCATTTATTTTTTTATCAAAAGTTAAGTATCCAGAAATCAAAAGTAAATTCAAAACTATATCAACATCACTAGTCTTATCAAAATCTTTATATGTTAATCTATCATTATATATAAATGCTACAGCTTCTCCTAATAACAACTTTTCAATTAATTCTTTACCACGACTATCAATATCTATTAAACATCTTCTAATTAATAAATTTCCACTTGTATTAACCCAATATGGAACTAATTCCTTCTTACTAGCATAATTGAGTATACTCCATGGATTATATATTGATATCCCGCCAAAATTATATCCATCATAATAGCCTTTCACTTCATCCGTTAATTCTAAACCAAAGTATTCCAATAATTCTTTAGTTTCCTCTCCTGTAAAACCGAAATACTCACTATATCCCTTATGAGTTAGATCGTAAATATCCACATTATTTAAATCGCTAAACATACTTTCTCTACTTACCCTTAAAACTCCAGTCAACACCCCAAACTTTAAACTATCATTTCCTTTTAAACAAGCCGAAAATACTCCCTTTATTAAATTCATCACATCTTCATATATATCTGTAATATAAGCGTTACTAATCGGAGCATCATACTCATCTATTAAAATTACTACTTGTTTTTTATAATATCTACACAGCCAATCAGACAGATATTTTACAGACAATTTTAGTTTATCATATTCACACTTTTGTGTTCTAATGCTTTCAAATATTTCTATTTCAAAATCGCTTAGCACATCTTTTACATAACTTTTTTGTTCATAAATCATAGATATAAGATTTCTAAAAGCATTGAAAAAATTTTCATACTTACTTTCCTTCAATTCTTTAAAATCCAATTTTATGACTGGATACTCTCCGAAATCTTTATAATATTTACTATGCTTAATATAAAGCCCTTCAAATAAATCTTTATTATCTTCTTTTCTATCTATATTAAAAAAATTATCTAACATTGATACAAACAAACTTTTCCCAAATCTTCTTGGTCTTGGAAACAACATAACTTTATTAGGATTTTCTAATATCTCCTCAATAGCTTTAGTTTTATCCACATAATAAATACCTTTTTCTATCAATTCTTTAAAATTATCATATCCAGTTAATGCCTTTTTCATAAACAACCAAGCCTCTTTTCTATACTTTTATTATAATACAACCAATAAAAAAAGGAAACATTTATTCCCCTCAAATTTTTATCCTGAACGGATCCCCCTTCGTTCCAGATCCACTTGCTAGTTCTACGTTTGAAGCAAGACTAAAGGACGGGCGCACCGCATCGCAGTTATACACGCCGTTAGCGCTCGCGCTCCCATCCGCATGCACATCGAACGCACCGTCCGTATTGTCCGTACACGGCGATATTGTCCATTCAGAATGTCCCATATACATCCAATTATCATTCACGGCTGTTCTATAATCTCTTGTTTCTCCTCCACTTGTACTATCATACCCTTTTTTTGTCCAATGTGTTGGTAGTGCTCCATAGTAATAATCACTTACATACATTAATCCTATCTTTGCTTCATATGTTTTGTTTATCTTATTTCCTCCTACTTCATAATTGTATGCTGTCTTAGCATTTGATGTTCCATTAGCCCATGTCATTCCTCCTACATTCCATGTTGTTGTTGCGATTTTTTCTGTCCATGTTGTTCCCAGATTATTTAAGTATGTACTATTTAGATTGACTGTATTTAATCTACTTTCATTCCAGTTGTTATTCGATGTATTTTTATTCCAATAATATATACTTACTTTACTTTGGCTTCCTTTGTAATATGTTGTATTTGGACTGGTTTCATGATAGTAATCCCCACCTGTCCCTAATTGTTCTTTTGTTGCATAATCATATTTTA
>CAMNRN010000029.1 GCA_946553095.1 uncultured Mycoplasmatota bacterium | reverse complement strand
TGTTGCCTTGGCTGTTGTGGTATCACTTACATTACCTGCTCCTTCACCAAAGTTTTCTTGCGTGATATTTAAACCTAAATCATTTCCTACCGAAAACATAAGTGAATCAGTAGTATTTGCTGTCACATTAATACCAGCACTTTGCCCTGCCCCAGCTTGCGCCACAAAGTAAGCATATGTTGCGCCAAAAACTAAGATAATTAATGCCACAATTGTTATAACCAACAAATAAGTTTTTCTTTTATTCTTCATTTCGTTTTCCCTACTTTCAAACTACCTTAAACTCATTATACTGGTTATATAGACAACTGTCAATTAACCAATACTAGTTTTCACAAATATAAACTCTTTTATACTTTCTTTGCCAAACAAAAAAGATATGAGCTAACATACCTATTTTGATTTCTTTTTCTTAGAAAATAATAGAACAAATGTGGATAAGATAATTAAAAAACAAATGATAGAAATTAAAGGAGCGACATAACCAGGCAATTCTTTTTTTACTTCAATGGGAGTAAAAGAATCAGTTAATGAAAAGCTTGATGTAGCACTCTTTTCTTTACTTACATATAAAGTATAGGTTGTTACTTCATCTTCGTTTTTTACTTCAATTAAGACTTCGCTATCTTCTTCATTTAATAAATCATTGCCAATGATATTAACTTCGACGTTATCTTTTTTTAAATATTCAATTTCTAACTTTGTTGTATCATCAGCTATTTTTACGGAATATATATTATTATATGGATCAAATCTTGGAGTCATTTCTCCATTTTTTATTTCTAAATTTTCTAACATTACAATCAGTCCTAACTATATAATTTTTAATAAAATTTCATTCATTACATATAGTTTGTCCGGATTAATGTAAATATATTCTTTTGTTTCTAATAAATCTTTCATTTTTAATAAAGGGGTTAGATTAAATGCTTCTTTTAGTTCTAAGCCATATTTTTGTTTAAATTCTTTTTTATTAATACCAGATAATTTTCGTAAACCTAACATGATTTCGTATTTCATCTTTTCTTCTTTACTTACAATTTCTTTAGTTTTAACATAATCTCCTAAGAGATATTTTTTTAAATTTCTAGTATTTTCATAACGAACACTATCAATGTAACCCGCGGCACCTAGACCAAATCCATAGTATTCTTCATTATTCCAATAAACTAGATTGTGTTTTGATTCATATCCTTTAAGGGCAAAGTTACTTATTTCATAATGATGGGCATTTGATAATTTGCGACATATGTATCGAAACATTTCATAGTCTAATTCTTCTGATATATACTCTTCTTTATCAATGTAAATCTTGGTGTGTTCTTCTATTAAAAGACTATATGTACTTATGTGTTCAGGATTTAGTTTTAAAAACAAATTAAGATCCTTTTTTAAATCATGAAGTGTCTCATTAGGAATAGCATACATTAAGTCTAGATTAATATTGTTAAAGCCTAAAATACGACATAAATTCATTTTAGCTGAAGCATTTTTGAAATCGGCAGTTCTTCCCATGAATTCCAAATTCTTCTTTTGAAATGATTCAATACCAATGCTAAGTCGATTAACCCCATTTTCTTTTAAAATTATGAGTAATTCTTCGGTGATATCAGAAAGATTACACTCAAAAGTAAATTCGCAATTAGCTGTTTTTTTGATTGTTTCTATAATTTTAAACAATCTTTTTAATTCTTCTTTGTTGAGAATACTCGGTGTTCCTCCTCCAATGTAAATTGTTTCAACCTCTTCATCCATGTAACGATCTTTTATTTCTTTTTTTAAAGAAGTAAGATAAGCATAAACCCATTTCTCGTTATATAGGAATTTAGGAAAGTCACAGTATGAACATATGGTTTGGCAAAAAGGAATATGAATGTATACACTCGAGGCCATGATCAACCTCTTTTTGAATGCCAATGCTCCCATGTACAAAGTAAATTATCTAATCGATTTAAACGAACAGGATCATTTTGTAGGTAATCTTGAAGGATTTGTTTAAGATAAAATTGGTCGGCATTAAACATTTTAGCTATTTGATTAATTGTCGTACTATATTTAAAAAGATATTCCAACATTGTTTCATAATCTTCTTCGGTAAAGTGAATTTGACTTTGTCTTTTTTTGGCTAATTCTTGGGCTTTATGATCGGAAATCATTTCCATCAAGAAATTCAGTTTTTCTTTATCTTTATTTCTGGATGCTTCGACTAAACTTTCATAAAATATAATAAATTTTGATGCTCCAAGGCGATTATTTGGTTGTTCATAGGAAAATAAATATTGTAATGACATTTTGAGATTAGGTGCATAAGCAAGTAAGTTTTTATATAAGACATTTTCATCCATTCTTAAAAGAAAACTAAGACTTTGAAGAGATATGCGAAATGTTAAAATACATTTTACTAAAAATTTATATTTTTTTTCTTCGCTCGGAAAAAGATGATCGAGATTTTGGGCATCAATACTTAAATCATTTAGTTCATTTAAATCAGAAGCGTTTTTATTTTTATCTAAAATATCCTTTTTCGCTTGTTCTACTTCTTCTCTAGATACTTTTTGAGGAGTTAATAAGTTAAAATGAGCTAAAACATTCAAATGCAATTTAGGATCAATATCTTTTAACAAGACAGTAATATTATTTATTAGAGTACGCTCACCAATATTGTATAATTTAACTATTTCTGTTTTAGGCATTCCGTTTAAAAACATTTTTGCTTGATTTATTATTTTTTCTTCTTGAGTCATCGTTTTCCTCCTGGAGTAAAATAAATTAAGTCAGTAGAAGCCATGATATTGTCGTATCGACTTCTTAAGTCAGGCTTATCTGCTAAAAAAAGATTGACTTCTCGTGCATATACACTATATCCAATATGAAACATATGAGCTATATCAACAGATTTTATAGCATATTTTAATTGATAGCGAATGATAGTACCTATATCAAGTTTTTGTCTTCTTCCTGATTCTGTAGATCTAGTATCTTTTATTTTTTTGGCATCTTTATCGCTAATTAGCGCCAATAAGCGCTTTTGTTCTTCTGGATCTCTTGTTTTTTTAGCATTTAATAATTGCATATAATATCTTAAAAAGTTTGATCTGGGGTCTCTTTGAGGGAGCATTTCATAAACAAATAAATATTCAAAAGCCGCGGATAATTCAGGTTTATGCTCCATTAATTTAGAAAATACCTCATCTTCAGTCATTCCTAAAAGTTCACTTAATGTGGGAAGCGTTAATCTAAATGTTAATGTTGCATGCGCTAAAAACTTATATATTTTTTCTTCTGATTGGTATAGTTGTGATAAGTCTACTAATGGTGTAGAATCACTAATAAATTTGCCAAATTCATCTCTTCTTAAGTTTACTTTTTCACTACCGATTTTCCCACCTTTACTACGACCTTTTAAAATGTTTTCTTTTCTTCTTTTCCTTATTAAATCATATATATAGGTCCCATAACTTTGATCAGGTGGACATTCTATCCCCGGAATTCTATTTATATCCAAATCAAATAATTCGACAATCTTTTCAGCGTTAGTAAGTCTTCGTCCGACTGTAGATGAACTTATTCCAGTTCTTAGAGACAATTCTTTATCTGATTCATTTGTTTCTAAAAATAATCTTACTAATTTTTTTATTTCCGATTCTATTATATAAATTTTATCACCTTTCATATACTACATACTCCTTTTTGCTTTATTCATCTTTTAATACTGCCAAGAAGGCTTCTTGTGGAACTTCAACAGATCCGACCATTTTCATCCGTTTTTTTCCTTCTTTTTGTTTTTCTAATAATTTTCTTTTTCGAGAAACATCGCCACCGTAGCATTTGGCTAAAACATTTTTACTCATAGCTGATATGTTTTCTCGAGCTATAACTTTTGAACCAATGCTAGCTTGGATAGGGATTTGAAACATTTGGCGAGGAATAAGTTCTCTTAGCTTACTTACAATCGCTCTTCCTTTTGGATAAGCAAAATCTTTATGAACAATAATGCTTAAGGCATCTACGATATCGCCATTTAATAAAATATCCATTTTTACTAAATCACTAGTTTTATATCCGATTACTTCATAATCAAATGAGGCATAACCTTTGGTTGTACTTTTTAATTTATCATAAAAATCATATACTATTTCTGATAATGGAATTTCATAATGAACATTTATTCTAGTCGGATCTAAATATTCAACTGATTTATAGATCCCCCGCTTATTTTGACACAATTCCATGATGGGGCCAACGTAACTGCTCGGGGCAATAATATTTGTAAAAATATAAGGTTCTTCAATGTGCTCTATTTTTACTCTCTCAGGCATTTTAGATGGAGAATCTACTTTGACCATAGATCCATCAGTAAGATAAACATTATATACAACACTAGGACTGGTGGCAATAATGCTAATAGCAAATTCTCTTTCTATTCGCGAGATTATGACATCCATATGAAGAAGTCCTAAGAAACCAATCCGAAAACCAAAGCCTAAAGCCTCGCTGGTTTCTGGTTCAAACTCTAAGGCTGCATCATTTAATTTTAATTTATTTAAAGCATCTTTTAATTCATCATACTTGTTTGGAATACTTGGGAAGATTCCAGAAAATACCATCGGTTTCATTTCTTTATAGCCCGCTAAAGGTTCTTCAGCCCGATTTTTTTTAACTGTTAAAGTATCTCCTACTCTTACACCACTTATATCTTTAATCGCAGCAGAAATAAAACCTACTTCACCACTTTTTAGTTCATGACATTTTTCTTCTTTGGGAGTTCGCATACCTAATTCAATTATTTCATATTCACAGTTAGTAGCCATAAAACACATCGTATCTTTTAAAGATATTTTTCCATCAACTACCTTAACAAGAAGGACCACACCACGATATGGATCATAGTAAGAGTCAAATATTAAAGCTCTTGGTGGTTTGTCTAAATTGATTTGAGGCGCCGGAACTTTTTTTACAACGGCATCTAATATTTCTTTAACTCCCACTCCAGTTTTAGCGCTACAAAGAATTATTTCTTCCTCTTTAAAGCCTAATACTTCGACAAGTTCTTTTTTTACCTTTTCAATATTAGCATTGGGAAGATCTATTTTGTTTATGACAGGAATTATTTTTAAATCATTTGCTAAGGCTAAATATAGATTTGCTAAGGTTTGAGCTTCAATTCCTTGTGCTGCATCAACAATTAAAATAGCCCCTTCACAGGCAGCAAGACTCCTAGATACCTCGTAAGAAAAATCGACATGCCCTGGGGTATCAATTAAATTAATGACATAATCTTCATTATCTAGATGATAGTTTAATTTTACAGCATTCAACTTAATTGTAATTCCACGTTCTCGTTCTAAGTCCATATTATCTAATAGTTGGTCTTTCATTTCTCTTTTTTCAACAGCGTTAGTCAGCTCTAATAAGCGATCTGCTAAAGTACTTTTGCCATGATCAATATGGGCAATGATAGAGAAATTGCGAATATTTTCTTTTTTCATAGATAACACCACAATTATTGTATCAAATGAAAGTCTTAAAGTCTATTGTTATGTAAATAAATATTTGAATATTTCCCAAACGTTTGTTATTCCCCCAGAGAATATTTCTTCAACGATGTTGGACATTTTATCACCAGCCCGTGTAAATGTATTAGAATAATCTTTATCTTCAGTTGTAAGATATTTTTTGATATCTACTTCTTTGCCAGTTAAAATATCTTCTTCAAATTGTTTAATAGCTTCATCTGTAAGAGCTACATTTCTTTTTACTTTTGCTTCATAAAAGCCACTTTCACCAGCAATAAATAAGGCGATAAATATAATAAATAAGATAGATATTAAGCGTATAAACCAATTCTTTTTATTTTTTTTCATTTTCAGCCTCACTAATATATAGAAATAAAACTTTGGCAAGAACTTTAAGAGTATTATTAACCTCTTCGATACTATTATATTGTCCTCCAACCTCAATTAATACCGTATGAGGACTAAAATCTTGGTTGTATTTGCCATTGACTCCTTTTCCTTTTTTCTCCATGATACCGCGAGATAAGGAACTATCAACATCTTTTATCAAGTCATTAAGACGATTAGCAAATTGCAAGTTTTTTTCATAACTTTCATGTTCTAAGCCTACTACAAATAAAACTTTGGCATATTTTACCCCATCTATTTCAGTTGAAGTCACACCATAACTACTCGAATCACGATGAAGATCGATATAATAATTTAAAGATGGGTAATCTTTTTGGGCCTGCTCTAAAAATATTCTACTAGCTTTATAACTCGAACCGTATTTCCAACCATTGGCATTTAATACATCGACGATACTATTTTCTTCGACTACGGAAGCTAAACCTAAATCAGCTAAGTATTCTTTTAATATATATGAGGCGAATAAAACTGTATTATTTATATTAAAAGTTTCTAAAAATGTGTTTTTATACCCTTCAGTTTGATGGGTATTAAATATATATATCAGCGGATCTTTTTTCACGGGAGAAGGACTTTCAATTTCTAAGGGAGGCGGTGAGGTTAATTCTTCTTTCACCGAAGGAGTGTTCGTGGGATCTTTTTTTTCAATTCCTAAAGAGTATTTTAATAAAAAGTCAATACTAGATAGATTGGCAATGTCATAAATGGAATATGAACCAAAAGAATCATGGACAAGATAATTCATATATTTTTCATTATTTAGAGAAAATGGAAGTTTACTGAATAACCATTTAAATGTTAAAACAAACGATATAATCACCATTATGATAATTATAATAGTTTTAAGTAAACCTCTTTTTATACTTCTTTTGCTTTTAAATCTATGTTTCATATGCATCACAAAAATATCATACAATACTGAAAGGTTTATTATTTGTCGAATTAACTAAGATGTTTTTGAAAAAAATAGTCTTTTTGGGAGAATAAAGTCTTTTTTTGCGATTTTATTCGAAGTTCATGAAAAATACTTGATTATATGCTTGCTAATTTACTAATAATTTGCTAAAATTATAGAGAAATCAATGAAAGGAGCTTAACTATGCCTAATATTAAAAGTTCTAAAAAAGCAGTAAAAGTTATTGCTAAAAAAACTGCTAATAATCATGAATTGAAAATGCGGGTACAAAATCTTATTAAAAACTGTGACAAAGCTATTGCGACAAATAATAAGGAAGAAGCTGAAAAGTTATTAAAAGATACGCAAAAGTATGCTGATAAAGCAGTAAGTAAAGGATTAATGAAAGAAAATACTGTTAATCGTGAAAAATCAAGATTGACACAAAAAATAAAAAATATGAAGTAAGAATTGTTTACTTTATTTTTTTTTGTTATGATAAAGGTATGGTGATAATAAAATGAAAAAAATATTGATACCCTTTTTGTGTGTTCTATGTATCGGTGTAGTTCTTTATTATATAGATCCTATCACAAATAAGATTGTAGATAAAGTTAATGAGAAACAACCTTTGGTGATTTTGCCAAGTAATGAATTTACTAAAAAAAATAGTTATCAGTATGTGGCTATTAGCGAAGATTATACCCCCTACTCTTATCAAGATATTCTTAATATTTACTATTCAGTTATTAATAATGGATGGGATCAGTTTACTTTTTATTGTCCAAGTGAATATGCAGATTGCCTAAAAGATATCGAAGCTATAAGTGGAGATGAATTAATTTTGACTCACCTTAATAATTATATTCATCCTTTTAATAGTTTTACTAATGTTAGAACCTCTATAAAAGAATCCGGCGAGACAACAATCAAGATTTTTTATTTATATAGTGAAGAAGAAAAAGCTACTATTAATCATAAAGTTAATGAGATTATGAAAGAAGTATTGACAAATGATATGGAAGCTTATGACCAAATAAAAGCTATTCATGATTATATAATTAATAATGCTAATTATGATGTAGAAAGAAATGAAGGAATCAGTACAAAATATCAGTCACATATCGCCTATGGGCCTTTATTTCAAGGATATGCCACGTGTAATGGCTATACCGATTTAATGGCGATATTCCTTTCAAAGATGGGGTATGATAATTACAAAATTGCCACAACGCCTGATGAAATTAGCTATTCTTCAACAGGACATATATGGAATGCAGTAAAATTTGAAGGGCAATGGTTACACATCGATTTGACTTGGGATGATCCAGTATCGAGTGATGGAAAAGATTATTTATTTCATACCTATTTTTTAGTCACTAACGAAGAAATGCAAGAAGCTGATCAGGGGGACACGGTAATCGAGGAACATAATTTTAATAAATTATATTATTTAGAATTTAATGAATAAAAAAATCATATGGTAATTCTATGATTTTTTCTTTTTAAAACAACTCCAATATCTTCATTTCCATCGCCAAAACCGAAATCACTTGCTGGCACAGATATCAGTTCAGTATCTAAGCCGGTTGTAGTACTCATTAATGAAGTGAACTCTCTTCTTTTAGATTCGGCAATTTGACTGCCTATTCTTGAATTAAGAGAAAGAATCGTTGGTTCTAATAGTCCACTGTAAAGATAATGAATTAGAATGGCACCATCTTGTTTTAAATGTGGAAGCAATTGTTCATTTAAAAATTCAGCATATTGTGGCCAAGACATTCCGTTATAATAAAAAATGTTAGATAAATAGATAAAATCATATTCTTCTTGCTTTTTTTTAGAAGCTATGTCAGTAAGATCACTTTGAATATATGAAATATCACTTTTATTAAGTTGGTCTTTAATTTGGTAGAACCCTTCTTTAGTAAATACAGAAGAATTATTAGATATTTGATAGTTATTTATTTTGTCAAACATAAAATATATCACTGTCATATGATTGTATCTTTTAAATAAAAAATCGAAAAAAATACAAATCTCTGGACACAAGAAACGTCTTATCTGGCTATAAAGACTTAGATCAAAGTCTTGATAAAATTTACAGAATCCTTCGTAAGATAATGCTCTTATAGCTCCTATTTTGAGAAATAGACCATACTTAGCTAGATGATTGATATCAAAAGTGTGAATATTTTTTCCGCCATACTTTAAACATTCAAGCGGCTGATCTCCTCCACATGTTACGACTAGCGACTTTTCAAAAGATGTATTTATCTTAGGAAACAAAGATCGAATGTTTTCTGTAGATGCTAAATGTAAGGGTGTATATTCTGTATATGAGGTCCAAAGAAGATTTTCTTTTTCAATAATACTACATGCCGCATTTATATCAACTCGCAAATCCATAAACATTTTCCTTCTTTCTTATAATTTGGAGTAATTAATCCCCTAGTTGCTTGCCTATAATATAACAATATGTAACTAGAGTCAAGCAAATAATATTTCTTCAATAAAAAAACTCTTTTCTAACTTAGAATCGAGTTTTTAAAATTGTTATATTTGATAAATGCCACCTATACTTTTGTTCATATCTTTGTCATTATTAGGAATATATTTTCCTCCGGCAATCAATACAATGTCGTCTTTTTTTAGCAACCCTGCTTGCTCTTTTAAATTAATATCGTCCATAATCATTTCTTTTGGTTCTATTTCTTTTTCACTTAGACGAACTTCAATGCCCCAAGCAAGAGCTAATTGATAATATACTTTCTTATCACAAGTTGAGACAAAGATTGGACATTTTGGCCTTAAACTTGATACAATTCTTGGCGTATCACTGGTTTTAGTATAGGCAAAGATTGCTTTAACATCTATATTTAGGGCTGTTGTTAATAAAGCATGATTAATAATATATTCGAAATTATTTTTAGGAACATTACGCATTTTAAAGCGTTTCCAGTAATCAATTGATGATTCAACATCTTTGGCAATTTTATCCATAATTTCTATACAAGAAACAGGATATTTGCCCATGGCAGTTTCACCACTTAACATAATGGCACTAGTTCCATCAAAAATTGCATTAGCAACATCACTTACTTCTGCTCTAGTTGGGTTAGGGTTTGTCGTCATAGATTCTAGCATTTGAGTAGCGGTTATAACCGGTTTTCCTTGGCTATATGTCTTTTTAATCATTTCTTTTTGAATAATAGGCACTTCAGAAAGCGGAATTTCAACTCCTAAATCTCCCCTGGCAACCATTATTCCATCAGAGACTTCAATAATCTCATCTAAGTTGTCGACACCCTCTCTGTTTTCAATCTTGGAAATTAACTTAATTTTTGAATCATATTTATTTAAGATTTCTCTAACAGCTAAAACATCTTCTTTGCGACGAACAAATGAAACTGCGATATAATCCATATCATTTTTAACAGCACCTTCAACATCGTTAATATCTTTTTCAGTTAAACTAGGGAGATTTAATTTAATATTAGGAACATTAACGCCCTTATTGCTTGATACTGGACCAGTATTTAATACTTTACACACAATATCTTTATCAACAATATCAGTTACTTCTAACTTTATAAGTCCATCATCTATCAAAATTGTAGAACCTATACGTACATCCTTATATAATTCTTTATATGATATGGTTGCTTCGCTTGCGGTTCCAATAATGTCCTCATTACGAATGGTAAAGGTATTTCCTTCTTCTAAAAGCACTTTTTCGACAAATTGCCCTAGTCTTATTTCTGGGCCTTTCATATCTAAAAGTAATGCTACAGGAAGATTTAATTCTTCTCTTATTTGTTTAATTAAATCTACTTTTTCTTTTTGGGTTTCCCAGGTACCATGAGAAAAATTAATTCTTGCCACATTCATTCCACTTAATATCATTTTTTTCAACGTTTCATAGGACTCTGAAGCTGGTCCTATGGTACATACTATTTTTGTTTTTCTAATCATTTCTAAAACCTCCAACAATATATTATAACACTTAATACTTTCATTTGTAAATATTCTATTTAACCATAAAAATGGTTGGAATACCTCGCGTTTTATGGGCTCCAGTTGAATCTATAGGATCATTTATTATTTCTCCATCAACGGCCATCACACTACTTGTTCCCCCGTCGAGATTCGCAGCATTAATCGCACCATACTTTTGCATAACTTGAGTCAAATCGAGCATTGATGCTCCTTTGGTTCTCGTCGCATTACTATCTACGACTAAGAATAAGACTATACCATCTGCTCTTTGCCCAATCGCTGTTCTTGCAGCATAGCCCCAGCCACCATTTCCTGAAATAAAGGACGGTTTGCCGTTGACAATCAAGAATGGTCCCATCGTTACAGCATCTCTTACTCCCATTTGTTGTAATTCTGTCGTGTTAGTATTTTTCTTTAGAATTAAAATATCTTTGTTTGTAAAACCAATGACACTTCCAGAATTTGTTCCAGTTGGTTCTCCGGTTATAACACGGCCATTTGAAAATGTTATTCCCATTGGAGTGCCACCTTTACTGTTCCCGTTAGGATCATAAAACCCTCCCCCATTGACAGCAAATGGAGCATTGTAAGCTTTAGCCATTGTCGAGACATATTGCCCCGATTCGGGATAAAACTTAGATAAACCGACAGTTATTCTAGATGGATCAAATATTGCTGCCATATAAGCATCTTGCCCATTAATTTGAAATTTTACAATATTATACAACTCACGTTCATTATGTTCAAATAATTCTTTTTCATAATCTTTTTCATAATTTTCTTTATCATCATCTTTATTAATCATCGACATATCCGTATCTTCATCTATTTCATCGACATAATTGCTACCTAATACTTTATTTATTATGGTATCTTTATAAAACCATTTACAATAGTACTGATGACTCATTGTTCCCATAGCAGTTGTTATAAGCCAGTCACGGAAATTATTGATAGGACCATAAAGAATAAATAAAAAACATAAACAACCTATCCCATATAAGGAAACCAAGGTATTTCCTGTGATAGTGAGCGCTTTTTTAAATCCTCTTCTTCTTTTGTGTCGCCCCATTAAGTAAACACTAAATACAAAGGCCGATGTCGATATTATTAACAAAATTAAAATAACAATCCATAAAACTTTATTTATTAAATAATTACTAAAAAATCCAATTGTAAAAAGAACACTAAAGGAAAATATACAAAATAAACTAATTATAAATAAAATCCAACTCTTTTTCTTAATATTCATTTTACCACCTTATAATATATACTATCATAAATATTTTGTAATGACAATTTTTGAATGTCAAAATTTGACACTTATTGGCAGTTTGACTTTTAAAAAAACTATTGATATATTATTTTTGGTGATTAAATTGCATATTATCGGTATTATTTGTGAGTATAATCCTTTTCACAATGGCCATGTTTATCATATTGAAAGAATAAAATCAATGTATCCTGATTCACTCATTATCCTAGTTTTAAATGGGTATTTTTTAGAGCGAGGAGAAATAAGCATTTTAACCAAAAAGGATAAAACAAAAATTGCTTTAGATTATAAGGTCGATATAGTCTTGGAGTTGCCAGTTTTCTTCGGAGTGCAATCAGCTGATAATTTCGCTAGCGCAGCTGTAGAAATTTTAAATTATTTTGGAGTCCAAAAAATTATTATTGGTAGTGAATCTAATAACGCTGAAAAATTAATTGAAATAGCTAAAATTCAGCTTTATAATCCCAGTTATGATGAAGAAGTAAAAAGATATTTAAAAGAAGGAATTAATTATCCTTCGGCACTGGCTAAGGCTTTACATAGCGATTTTTCTTTTTTGCCAAATGATCTTTTAGGCATTTCTTATGCGAAGGCAATCATTAAAAATAATTATCCAATTAAACTAGAATGTATTAAAAGAACTAATTCATACAACGATTTATCAAGCGAGGATAATATTGTAAGTGCTTCTAATATCCGAACTAGGATTGCTACTGGAGGCGCTATTTCTAAATATGTTCCTGTGGAGGTGGATAAAACTGTTGTTTTGCCAGATATGAAGAAATATTTTCATTTACTTAAATGTAAAATACTTACAGATTCACATATTAATGAATACTTGGATGTCGATGAAGGTATTCAATATCGTTTAAAAAAATACATTACTAAGACAGATAATCTTGAAGAATTTATAAATTTTATTAAAACCAAAAGATATACATATAATAAATTGAATCGAATGTTTATCCATATCTTACTTGGCATAAAAAAAGATGAAGTTCTAGAATTAGATTATGTGCGAATTCTAGGTTTTAATCGTCAAGGGAAGAATTATCTGAACACGATAAAAGAAGATTTAAAAATATCTGTTAAAGCTAATAAAAAAAGCAAATTGTTTTATTACGAAACAAATGCTTCTCTAATTTACGATATAATTTGTGATACCAATACGTTTTTATTTGAAAATGCACAAAAGCCTATAATAAAGTAGGCTTCTTTTTGTCATTAAGAGATTCTATAAGGATCTGTCATACTTCCAGATCCACTTGCTAGTTCTACGTTTGAAGCAAGAC
>CAMNRN010000028.1 GCA_946553095.1 uncultured Mycoplasmatota bacterium | reverse complement strand
CGAGCAAACCTTGGTCAAACCTAGGTTTGCTCAATTTTGCTGCAAAACTAAAGATATAGACAACTGTCAATTAACTAGTACTTACTTTCTTCTAGATCTTACTGCATTCTTATAATAGAGCATTCTTTGACTTTCCATCATAAAAGCATCCATTTTTTCTTTTTCGCTAGCTTGAAAACGAATAAAAATCATTTCACAAATAACCGCGGTATAATAATAAGTACCCAAGTTATAAAAATCTAAAAAATCCTGAATCAATTCTCGAACTGCAAAGCTTTCACATTTAAATCTCATAAACTCAGAACTTCCACTTTCTCTAAAACTATTTAAAAACTCATCATACAGATCTAACTCATTATCTAAAATAACACTAGCTAAATCATCACTATAACTACCATTATTTTGTTTTTCCATAATCCAATCAGCATTATTTTCTTTAAACCTTTTTAAATCCCGCCACATTTCCTCTTTACTTTTTTGCCTATATTCTAATCTTTGTAATTCTTCATAAAAAGAAGAAATAACATAATCAATACTAACACTTCCAAAAGTAATAGTTAAAAAACTTCTTTTGTTATCAACAAAACGCTCCACAGATCCAAGTCCATAGTCTAAAATAAATGCCTCGATTAGATTACATATATCATTATCAACAGATGCATAAAAAACTTTTCCTTTAAGATTATTTAGATCAGTACAATAATCTTCTAGCATCCCTTGTAAGTAGTTCATCAAATTTAGAGTCAAAAATGTATAATACTTTTGATCTATTCTTTGTCGATTTAATATCGAACATTTTTCTTTTCTCATCACCAAATTATTCTTTCTTAGTAAAAATAAATTTTCCATAACAACCTCAACAATCTACTTTTTTTCTCTTTCCTCTAAATATTCTTTCAATCTAACAGCCACATCTCTTGGCAAAATATCAGATAATTCATCAACACTTGCCAAAGCCATTTTTTTAACACTACCAAATTTTTTAATCAATTCTTTTTTTCTAACCTTACCAATACCTTCAACTTGATCAAGAACACTAGAAATACTTCCCTTATCGCGTAGTGTTTTATGGTAAGTAATAGTAAATCTATGCACTTCATCTTGAATTCTTGTCAAATAGTGAAAGACATCACTTGACCTTGGAATTTCAATCAAATCCAAATTTTCATCAATTAATTGATTTGTTCGATGATGATCATCCTTTTTTAACCCACACACTCGAATATGCAAATTTAAATCATTCAAAACATCCAAAGTTGCTCTAATTTGATTTTCTCCCCCATCAACTAAAATTAAATCAGGCATTTCTGTTTTATCAACTAAAGCTCTAAAATACCTCCGATAAATAACTTCTTTCATTGTATTATAATCATCATTTTTATCCACAGTCACTTTATATTTTCGATATTCATTTTTAGCTGGTCTTCCATTTTTAAAAACGATCATTCCACTGACAGCATAAGACCCAAAAAGATTAGAATTATCAAACGAATCAATTCGATCGAGAACCGGAAGATTTAAAATTTTTCTAAGTTCATCATTAGCAAGAACACTTCTTTTTTCATCTTGACGAATGATACTTACTTCTTGTTCTAAACTAATCTTACTATTTACTGTAGCCATTTCCACGAGTTTTCTTTTAGCCCCTTTCTGTGGAACCAAAACATTCGAACCAGTAATATTACTTAATATACTAGCATTAAGACCATCTTGAACTAATATTTCTTTAGGGATTTCATGTTTATTATAAAAACTTAATATATAGGAATTAACTTCATCAAAAACATCACTAATTAGATAAAATTTATCATTATTTCCGCCTACAATCTTACCATTTCTAAGAAACAATATTTGTACAGAAACAAGCCCTTCATCATAATGAAATCCAATCACATCACGTGTTTTAAAATCATTTAATTCTACTCTTTGTTTATCTAAAATTACGGAAATATATTCCAATTCTTTTTTTAATTCTAAAGCTGCTTCGAAATTTAAATTATTACTAAACATTACAATTTTTTCCATAATTTTATCTTTTAAAATTTTATCATTGCCCTTTAAAAAATTTAAAATATCTTCTTCCATTCCTCTTAGTTCTTCTTCAGTACCTTTTTTCTCACAAAACCCCAAACACTCTCCAATATGATAATAAAGACATACTTTATTAGGCATACTATCACACTTTTTAAGGGGATATAACCTATTAATAAGATTGACAATCTTTCTCGCTGCATAAACATTTGGATAAGGCCCAAACAAGGTCTTACCATCTTTTTTTCGAATATTTAAATATCTCGACACCTTCAATTTAGGATATGGTTTCTTAATATATTCTATATAAGGATAACTTTTATCATCTTTAAGTAAAATATTATATTTTGGATTATATTCTTTAATTAAATTATTTTCCAAAATAAAGGCCTCTTGCTCAGTTAACGTAGTAATATAAGTAAAATCAACAATTTCGCTTACCAACTTTGCTGTTTTTCCCACCTGAGGACGATTAAAATAACTATTTACTCGTTTTTTTAAATCTTTAGCCTTCCCCACATAAATAATAACATTATTCACATTCCGCATCTGATAACTTCCCGGTAGATGCGGTATTGTCTTCAACTTTTCATTTAGCATAAAAAAACACCTATCTCTATTATAATATAAAATTTCCTAAAGATAAGTATAAATTTATTTTTTTAACTTTCTTTCACGTTTTAAACATTCTTTATTTTCTGTCAAAGAATCTAAATATAATTTCAATTCTTGTCTTTTTAACAATGATTGAAAAAATGTCATCAAAGGAACACTTGCTGAACTTCCAAAGAATATTCCCATCAAACGACAATTAGCAATCTCTTGCGCTCCCATATTTCCTTCTAATAGTAAACTCGCACAAAAAAGCATCATAACGATCATTTGCAACCCGCTATCTTTTGCCGTCATCGCAGCAATGTTTTCTCGGGCTATCTTTATCTCAGTTTGGTTAATATATCGATCTAAAATACTTTCTGCATCTTCGGTATCACTAGCATATTTCAAAATACTTAGTTTAAATTGTTCTAAAGATTTCTTAAGCATCTCATCATTGACAAAATCACGAGCCATTGATAGCATATCGAGAATCACACTAAAACAAGCAGTTCCTGAAACAACACCCGTAGTCTTTACCAAAAAAAATAAAATTTGATCATCAGCTGGAACTACACCCAAATATACAAGATAAAGATAAATAAAAGTATTCATTCCCCACATCATAGACATAATGGCTCTTCGTTGCAATATTAAACGTCTTTTTTTATTTCTATTTTCTATCTCTCTAATTTCTTTAATTGCATAACGATGCAATTTATTTGTCTCATCACTCATATTAAACTTCCTCCATACCAAGAAGATAATATAACACATAATTACTAAAAAATAAAGTATTTTATGAATCGATCATTTTCCCTAAAATAATCCCTAAAAACATCACCACGACTAAACCAATAGAAATATGTAAAAAAAGTGATTTCATCAATAAAAGCATTGATCCCACCAAGAAAGATAGTAAAGTAGCATAAGTCTCTTTTTTATAATGTATTAATAAAAAACGCATCACATAAGAAGTTCCCACAACACCTCCTAACACCCCACATATAAAAAGAATAAACTTTGCACTAAAAGGGTTACTAAAAATAGATAAAACATACTGGTAAACCCCAAGCAAAAGATAAATAGCAGTCCCACTAATCCCAGGAATAATTGAAGTAACAGCATCAATTACCCCCAAAACCATCGTATAAAAATAAGACCATCCGCTTCCATCAAAAACATATAAAGTCCCCAAAGAAAATTTATCTAAAAAAAGAAACAATCCTAAAAAAATTGCAAATAAATATTTATTTCTTCCCTCAAATGACACTTTTTTCACAAAAGAAACACTAGTTCCCAAAATAAGTCCCAAAAACAAATACAAAGTGACATAATAATAATGTTCTAATAAAAATAAAATAATTTTACTAAAAAAAATAATTGCTATTCCAAGCCCCAACGAAAAAGGAAAAAGAATTTTACTATTTTTCTTTACATCGCCAAAGAAGTCTGTCACTGCCATAATTAAATCCTCATAAATTCCCATTGACATCGCCAAGATAGATCCACTTACTCCAGGAACGATTTTCCCCAAGCCCACTATAAAACCCTTTAATATTAACCAAATAATCATTTATTACACCTAATAAAAATATATGTAATACCCAAATAAACTATTATGCGATATAATATTTTTAGGTGATTTTTTATGCAACTTTTAAACACATCAGAAATAGAAATCAAAAAATCTAAATTTTATGGTTACTGTTATCTAATAGAACAAAAAGAAGAAATAAAAGAAATATTAACCGAATTAAAAAAGACTCACAAAAAAGCGAGTCATATCGTCTACGCCTACAAATTTTCCACTACTGCTGGCAAAAGTGACGACAAAGAACCATCAGGCAGTGCTGGACTCCCCCTTTATCACATGTTAGAGAAATTAAACCTTAATAACACCTTAATTATTGTCGTTCGTTACTTTGGAGGAACAAAACTTGGAGTTGGCCCTTTAACAAGAGCTTACCTAGAAGCTGGCAAAAAATCTTTGCCAAATTAAAAAAAGAAAAATAATTTCTCTTTTCTTAAAGCTCATCAACAATTCTTTTTATTTCATCCTTATTTTTAAAACCAATTTCTTTTCTCTTTTCTAATCCATCTTTAAAGAAAAGCAAGGTTGGGATACTCATAACCCCATAACTTTGAGCAACATCTTGATGTTCGTCTACATTGATCTTCAAAACATCGATAAAATCTATTTCATCCAAAATTGGTGAAAGCATTTTACAAGGTCCACACCAATCGGCATAAAAATCAACTAAATAAGTTTTTTGCCCAATAACTTCTGTAAGATCTTGTCCTTTTTCTAAATGTTTAACCATTATTTATACCTCCCTATTTTATGAAAATGTTACATTTCCTGAAAAATGAATTTTCTTATTTTCAATTAATTTCATAACATCTTCTTTACTAATAACTTGATAGTGAATAAGTTCTTGCAAAGCTTGAGCATTCACCGATTCCACATTAGTATTTTCATCCATTTCATTAACAAGTTTATTTATTTCTTCTAAAGATTTTGTTGTCTTAAGCATAACTTGTCCCACAAAAGGCGTTCTTTGTAACAAAACAATACTAAGTTTACTATCCATAACATACTCTTGTGTTGGTCCTAAATGAAGCATGATAAATGCAACTACAAAAGCTATTATAACTCCTTCTAAAAGTCCCACAATAGCTCCCAATATTTTCGAAGGTATTGCCAAAATAACAGTCATTTTAAGCAACATTTCAATTAAGCCGGATAAACTAATTAAAACATTTAATACACAGTATAACAATACAAATATAACTACAAATGATAACATTTCATATACCAAAATATTAATCGCTGTAATCCCTTCATATCCTACAAAATTAAAAAACGGCAAAAAACTCATTAAAAAGTTAGCTATAACTCCTTTAAAAACATAAGCTAAAATGAGTACCGCAGCTGTCCCAACTAGTTGAACCAAACTCTTAATAACTCCCTTTTTAAAACCTAACAATGTACAAACCAGCAATATTACAATAATCACTATGTCAACTATATTCATTTTATCCTTCTCCTCTATCATAATTATATTACATTGAACGTGAAAAATAAAGACAAATGTGTTAAAATATATCTAAAGAGGTGTAAAAAATGACAATAGTATTTAAAATAAGTGATAATTTGCGACCTAGTTTACAAAAATTCTATCAAGAAGATATGTTAGAAACGCATCCCCCATACTCTGTTTTTCAAGCCAAAACCGCTGACACCACCATCACCCTTTATGAAAGTGGCAAAGTTATGTTCCAAGGCCTTTCTGCTGATATCGACGCTAACATTTGGATTGATTTAGAAAAAAAACACAATAATCGCATTATTGATATAAAAACAGGAAAAGAGACTAAAAAAGAAGATAAAAAGACTTTCAATTTTGATGCTTTTACCACCATTGGCTCTGATGAAGTCGGAACAGGCGATTACTTCGGTCCCATCGTAGTCACTTCAACTCTCATCCCAAAAGAACAAGTTAGCTTTCTTCACGAATTAAGCATAACCGATTCCAAAAAAATGACTGATACTAAGATCAAAGAAATAGTTCCCCAAATAATAGACAAAATTGTATATTCTAGCTTCATCCTATCTCCAGAAAGTTATAACAAATTTTACAACAAAGACACCAACATGAACAAAATCAAAGCAATATTACACAACAAAGTTCTATTAAATCTCGTCAATAAAAATATTCCTTATGACAAAATCGTCGTTGATCAATTTACTCCCCCTAAAAGTTACTACAACTATTTAAAAGATATTCCTCAAGTTGTCAAAAACATCACCTTCACCCCTAAAGCTGAAGAACAATGTTTAAGCGTTGCGTGTGCTTCTGTCATAAGTCGTTATATATTTTTAAATGAAATGGAAAAATTAAGTACCAAGCTCGGCCAAAAAGTACCTAAAGGAGCAGGAACAGAAGTAGATAAATTTGGAGAAAACATTGTAAAATCACACGGTTATGATATCTTAAAAGAAACAGCTAAACTAAATTTTAAAAATACTGAAAGAATCAAAGAGTCCCAATGAACTCTTTTTTTTAAATTCCATAAACTATTTATAGGTGATACAATTGAGACCAAACTGTAATCGTCCTTTTCAAAACGGATTTACTATCATTATTCTCTTCATTTTAGCAATACTAATTTTTTATCAAGCGCTAATTACTTTAATTCTTCCATTCCGTTGGAATATTTTTGTTCTCTTATTAGAAATAACTTTATTTTTATTCTTCCTTTGTCGCATAATATGGCCTTAATAGGTCTTCTGTCTTAAAAACATAATCAATTTTTTTTCTTATTTCTCGACATTGTTCCAATTCTTTTTTTTCTTCCTCTATTTTAAAAGGCATCGCAAGAAGAATAAAAAGCAACTTCTCTTCATGTGGCAAAAGAGGATATAAACTCATATATCTTTCTAATCCTTTTTCAAAATTAATATGTAAATACTCTTTTCTATATAACCCCACAATATCTATAATAGGTGTATCAATTTTATATTGATCCCAACTAATCAAAAAATCTTTTTCACCTTTAATAAAATGGTCAAATTCCAAATTATTATGAACAACAGCTACTCTAATTTTAGCTTCTCCCTGAATAAGCTCATACCACGAATCGAGCTCTCTTTCACAAAAATCCAAAGAATTCATCAACTTAGAGAAATTCCTCATAAAAAGATAACTAGAAGGTCTCATATAAATTTCTTTAAAAAAACTATCATACATAGCCGAATAATAATTACGCAAATATAATATATTACTATGAATATCTTCATAAATAGCTTTATAACTATCTTCACTAACTTCTTTATAATAACTTGTTTTATTGTGTAAAGAACTGATTAAATCTATTAAATCATCACACTTCTGTTCAATCGCCATTTTCGTATCCACAACTCTTTGATAGACATAAACATCACTACGTGAAGCATCAATAATCGAAGGAAAATTATCAAAATTACGACTTAAAAGATATTGATACAACTCTGGTATATCCTTGGTCTTCGGTTTAATAATAAAATCTCCAGAAGTAGTTTCTAAAAGTGTCACATTTCCTTTAATTGTATAACGATATGGCTTATAAATATCTTTAAGTACTTCTAAACTTCTATTCATTCTCCTCAGGAATAATAATCTTCATCCCTAAAGAAACATTAGTCAAATCATTATATTCTTCCAAAACACTAATACTTACATTATACATACTAGATATTAATTCCATATTTTCCCCATCTTTTAATATATGAATGTGATAAGTAACAAATTCATCTTTTTCACTACTAACACTATGTAATATAGTCTCTTTCTCTTCCTCTGGAACATCTCTTTTTTCTTCTACTTCCTCTACTTCTTTTTTAACTTGTTCCTCAACTATTATCTTTTCTTTGGCTTCTAAGACTACATCTTGACTTTCTTCAACTTTTTCTACTTCTTCTACTTCTTCTACTTCATTTATCTCTTCTATCTTTTCTTCCTCTTTTCTTTCTTCCTCTTGTTCCACATTTTCTCCCAATTCTTCCAAAAGTTCCTCCACTTCTTTTTCATCATAGCCATCCTCCCTTTCAAAAACAACATTTGAAGCCTCTTCTTCAATTTCCGAAGCCTTCACCGAATATTCGATATCTACTTTCAAAACATTATTTTGCAAAACCTCATATGTAAAATCTTCAATATTAAAATCCAAAGTATCTCGATCAACTTTAGCTGTAAGCATCACAGAAAATGGCAATACAAACTCGAACTTTTCTTTATTAATACTAACTTCATGTGTTTTATATTCCCCAGTCACTAAAAAATTACCTAAAAGCTCAGTATCATTTACAGTATATTCGTGTTCTAAAGAAATACTAACAATCTCACTAATATTCGTCTTAAACTTTATATCTTTTGTAAATGGTATAATACAATTCATATATAATCCCTCCTACAAAACTATATGTTATAACAAAAAAAAAGATGACCATACTTTATTCATCTTTCAAATTTTCTCTAACTAAACCAAATGCCTCGATTTTCTCTATACTATTTTGGACTTCCAAACGCATCATATCAATTTCTTTTTGTTTCAAATCTAAATATTCATGTCGTAGAAAAGCTATAGTTTCTACTCTCTCCATCAACAAATCAAGTTGTTCAGTTGAAACAGTCGTATAAAGATATCTTGGCGTCACTCCTAAACCAGCTATTAACCCTTCAATATATTTCGCACGAACTTCATTCTCTGCATCACGATCGCTTAAATCAACTGGAAGAGAAAACACTTGTTTAAGAGCCCTTACTGTTTTATACTTTTTATTTTTTCTTTCAATCAACTCTCTAGCTATCATTTGTAATTCAGAAGTTTCTATTTCTCGGTAACCATTAATAAAAGAAAGATTAGCAAAATAAATATCGATACATTCTTTAGCAAATTCTCTAGTATCTTCATCTTCTAAATTTACAAAAAATTCTACAACTCGAATGGCAGCTTCCAACAAAGAAAGTTTAGCTGAAAAAACAAGCGCATTTACAATTTCATTAATATCTTCCTTCACGATTCCAAAGTATAATTTATCAAATAAATCTAAGGGATTTTCAAATGGATCATAAGAAATGTTGATATCTTCCAAAATACCTAGAGCCAAAATGTAATCATTTTGCAATAATGCCGCTCTTAAAGAATCGCTTCCAACCAACTCTATAATACGCAATTTAACCATTCGATCCATAAACATCCCTCATTAATGAAACCTATTCTATCACAAAAAATCTAAAAAAACAAACAAAAAGATAGAAAATCTTATTTTAACTTTCCATCTCTAATTTAGCACTAACAATTTTGCTAACTCCCGACTCCTGCATCGTGATACCATATAAGCAATCGGCATATTCCATCATTCTCTTCTTATGTGTAATGACAATAAACTGACTTTTTTCTTTTTCAACATTCAAATATTTTCCGAGCATATCTACATTTACTTCATCAAGAGCAGCTTCTGCTTCATCTAATATTACAAAAGGTGAAGGTCGAACTTGCAACATTGCAAAAAGTAAAACAATTGCTGTCAACGCCTTTTCACCACCGCTCAAACTCATTGGTGAATTAATTTTTTTCCCTGGTGGAGTTGCCATAATTTCAATTCCAGTATTCAGTAAATCCTCTGGATCAGTAAGTTTTAATTCCCCAACCCCGCCTTTAAACATAAGTTTAAACATTTTACTAAACTCTAGTTTAATTTTATCAAAAGTCGTTTTAAATTTTTCAATCATAATATCATCCATTTGCGTAATAATATCTTTAAGTTCATGACTAGATACTTCCAAATCATCTCTTTGATGTGTTAAAAAGTCATATCTTTCTTTTAAGCGTTCATATTCATCAATAGCACCTACATTGACATTTCCAAGTGATGCTAGCGTCTTTTTCAAAGTACTGACCTTTTCACGTGCTAATTCACGATCCATATCCAAAGAATAATTAACTGATGCATACTCATAAGTTTTATTATAATCATTATTTAAACCTACTAAAAGATTATCCAAAGAAACCTCTAGTTTTCCAATACGAACTTCTTTAATCTTCAATTCATTTGAAAGATCTCTATAATTACTGTTGGCATTTTTTTGTTCTTTATCTAGTATTTCTATTTCTTCAACTAAGTCATGTTTATTCTTAGTAAGATTCTTAATTTCCTTTTCAACAATTTCTCTTTGTTTACTAACAGCATTGATATTTTCTAACAATTCCACAATTTTATCATTCAACTTATCTTGTAAAAGCTCATCCATGCCTTCAAGCTCGCTAGTTTTTTTCTTATACTCATCCATAAGTCGACTTAAATTAGTTCTCTTATTAAAAAGTTCATCGCTTAATAGTACAATATATTTATTAACGACCATTTCTTTTTCTTCTAATTCTTCAATTTTTTTAGTAAAAGATAAAACTTCTTCATTTAAAGACTCAATTTCCAGTTTCACAATATTAAGTTCATCTTTAAATTTAACTAGTTCTCCCTTTTCATTCAAAACACTATTTTTCTTACTAGTTCCTCCTGTAATAGAACCACCAACATGCAATATTTCTCCATCTAAACTGACAATTCGGTACTTAAAATTGATTAATTTTCCAATTACATTCAAAGTAGTAGCATTATTAACAACAATGACATTACCAAGTTGATTTAAAACGACATCTTTATAAACATCATCATATGAAACCAAATCAGCTAAAACCCCGATATAGCCCCGAATTCCCTTGATGTCTCGAATTATTGCCTCATCAACTTTTCTTCCCTTTATAACACTAAGCGGAAAAAAAGTTGCTCTTCCCAAATTCTTTTCCTTTAAGAAATTGATTGCTTCAACTGCATCATTCTCATCTTTCGTCACTATAAAATTAGCACTAGCTCCCAAAGCAACATCAACTGCAATGACATATTCCTCCGGAATAGAAAGAAGCCTTCCTATCGTATTACAAATTCCATGTAATCTCGGATTATTCAAAATATTTCTAACTGCCACAGGAGCTAAATCGGCATTCATAATATTGTTTTCTAAAATTTCTATTTTATTTTGTAATAAGAAAATCTTTTTATTTTTCTCAAGCAAATTATTATTCGCCGTGCTTCTTTTAACTTTCAAAACCAGCAACTGATCTTTTACGCTTTCACATTTTTCTCTCTCATTTTTTACATTATTTTCGATCTCAGTTACTTCTCTTGTGACAATATCAATATTTTTCTTTAAGAGTAGTTCTTCTTCTTTTAAACTTAATAATTTTTGATTTACCGTATCTTTATTAACTTCATATTTTTGTCTTTCTATCGTAATTTGTTTTTCACTTTCTAATTTTGAAAGCCTATCCGATAGATCTACCAAACTTTCTCTTTTCGAATTAATTACATCTTCATATTCTAAATTTTTTAATTTTAATCGCTCAATATTACCATCTAACTCAGGCATTTTAATTCCTGCTAACTTCTCTTTTAAACTACCGATTTCTTCTTTTAGTACTTTATATTCGCTATTCATATTAGTAATATCTTCAACAATCAAAGCGATATCAATACTTTCAAGTTCCTCTTTAATTTGCAAATATTTCCTCGCCATTTCACTTTGATCTTTAAGGGGAAAAACGGTTTTTGCTAATTCATCAATGACAAGCTTAATTCTCATCATATTTTCTTCTGTTTTTTCTAATTTTTTTAAACTCTCTTCTTTTCTTTTTTTATATTTTAATACTCCCGCGGCGCTTTCAAAAATAATTCGTCTATCGCTAGCCTTACTATTGACAATATCCGTAACATTCCCTTGACTTATAATATTAAAAGCACTAGCTCCAGCTCCACTTTCAATAAATAAATCCATGATATCCTTTAATCTCACTCTTGAATTATTAATATAATATTCATTTTCACCACTAGCATATACAACTCTTTTAATTTCTACTTCATTAAATTCACTATTTAACGCCCGATCCGTATTATCAAAAACAAGAGCTACCATTGCTCTTTTCTGAGCATCCCTTGATGCACTACCACTAAAAATAACATCACTCATGCTCCCAGTCCCACGCAAAGATTTAACAGACTGTTCTCCTAAAACCCAACGCACAGCATCCACAATATTACTTTTGCCACTTCCATTTGGTCCAACAATACCAGTAATTCCAGGATTAATTTCCAATTCAATCTTATCAGCAAAAGACTTAAAACCCTGCGCTCGAATACTTTTTAAATACATGATATCACCTACTACTTAGCGCTTTTTTGATAAGCGTCATAAGCCGCTTGTTGTTCGGCTTCCTTTTTACTCTTTCCAATTCCCCGACCATAAACGATATTATCAATACTAACTTCGACTTCAAAAGTTTTTTTATGAGCCTCACCATACTCCTTAACTACATGATACTCCAAACTCTTTCTATCAGTTTGCACATATTCTTGTAATAATGTTTTATAGTCCATATTAAAATTAACATTTTGTTTTATATAAGGAACGATAATTTTCTCAATATAATCCTTTGCCACAAAAAAACCCTTATCTAAGTAAATAGCACCAATCACCGCTTCAAAAACATCGGCAATAATAGTATCATTAAGATTTCCTTTTTGTCCCTCTCCCAGTCTTATCAACTTATCAAGTTCATATTCTTTTGCATAAGTAGCAAGCGCTTTTTCACACACATAATCAGCTCGATGTTTTGTCATAGCACCTTCTTTATCATGAGTATTAAGATAAAAATATTCACTAGTCACAAGTTCTAAGACAGCATCACCCAAAAATTCCAATCTTTCATAATTTTCTGTTTCTTTATGTTCATTTGAATAACTACTATGAGTCACTGCTACTTCAAACAATTTTTTATTTTCTAAATTAATTCCAAACTTCTCTAAATAATTCATATTATCAAATCCATTCTTTAATAATTATATCAAACTTTTCTTCATTTGAAAACAATTTACAAAATTCTAAAACTATAGTAAAATCGTATCTAGGTGATTGTTTTGAAAAAACTTATTATTCTAATCATCAGAGCATATCAAGTAATCCCCTTTTTCAGTCACACGATGTGTCGTTACACTCCAAGTTGTAGCGCATACATGATTGAAGCAATCGAAATATATGGTTTACGAAAAGGAATAAAAATGGGAATTAAAAGAATTTTAAGATGTCATCCCAAAGGTCAAATGGGCTATGATCCAGTTCCCAAGGAAAGGAAAAATATATGAAAAAACTATTTTTATTAATCTTATCTTGTTTTTTACTAACTGGTTGTAGTCTTATGAAAGACAATTTGGAAGATGCCAAAATTTACACGACAGTCTATCCGATAAAGTATCTTACAGAAAATCTCTATGGAGAATATTCTACTATTGAAAGTATCTATTATAAAGATGCCGACATATCAAACTACGATTTGACAGAAAAACAAATAGCGACATTTGCTAAAGGTGATCTTTTTATTTATAATGGTCTCGGAAACGAAAAAAACATAGCTAAAAATTTAATTAACAAAAATAAGAATTTATTCATAATAGATGTTTCATATGGACTTTCATATACTAGAAAAATAGAAGAACTATGGATGAGTCCCAACAACTACTTGATGTTAGCTAAAAACATTAAAGACAGCTTAATAGCAAGTTTAAAAAACAAATATATAATCGAAAATATTCAAAAAAATTATGATATATTAGCTGAAAAACTTTCTTTAATGGATGCTGATTTACGTGCCATTGGCAAAGACGCTAAAGAAAAAGGAACAAATACTTTAGTTGTTAACGACAACTTATTTTATTATTTAGAAAATTATGGTTTTAATATTATATCTTTAGATCCAGAAACTGTAAGCGAAACAACTATTAACAATGTTAAATCAGCCTTTAAAAAAGGAACATATAAAAGCATCATCGTTTTAGACAACAATCTCTCTGATGAAATAAATGGTATATTAAAAGATTATAAAGCCAATACTATCGATATAAGCAGCATGATTTACGATGATGAAACAGATGACTATGTAACTCAAATGCAAATTTTCATCGACAATTTAAGAAATTTAAGTGTAAGCGATTGACACAGCCAAGCTTTTATATTAAAATATAAAAGTACTTGGACGTGGAGTAGTACTCAAGAGGCTGAAGAGGCGCCCCTGCTAAGGGTGTAGGTCGGGAAACTGGCGCGAG
>CAMNRN010000027.1 GCA_946553095.1 uncultured Mycoplasmatota bacterium | reverse complement strand
ACCTACACTTTCTTTATTCAGGGCAATTTCTCTATTTACTTTTGAAATTCACCTATTTTAAAAGAAAAAGGAATAAAACCTATTCCTTTTAGCAATAATTACGCATAACCATCCGTCTTAATGAAGATCCAATAGATCGTCCAATATCTAAGATAGTTGAAGCAGCTCTTGAAAGTGCATTTAAGAAAGAAGCAGTAATAGAACCTCCTTGCACTTCAAACAATTCCTCTTTTGTAAGTTGCATTTTTATCCTCCTTTCCGTTTTTAATTTTTAAATTTTCTATCCACGACATTTCTGTGGATTCAAAAATCCATCGACAATGCCCACGATTAACAGTGCAGCACCACCAATAACATACCAAAATAGTCGACCACCACCTTGAATATTTAAAAGTTCTCTTTCATTTAAACTTTCCATCATATTAACTCTCCTTTCACAATATTTTTTTTATTTTTTCAATTATCTTTTCTTTATCATAATAAACTGTCATTTTAATAACTTCATTCTCCAAAAACTTTGCATCAACTTTAATTGAATAAGTTTGATAATTCACTTGTTGATCCCAATCAAATTCTAACTCACCAATACTTAAGATTAGAAAAGAATAGGTATTATCGCCAATTTTTAAATACTCCCCATGATTTAATGTATCAGAGTATTCCAAAGGAACATTTAATAATATGGCATCACCAGTACTAACTCCAACTATGGTGTAGACATCATAGATAGAAAATTGAACTCCAATGATAATCAGAAATGTCAGTAACGCTCCTACAATTAATAATTTAAAAGGATATTTAACATGGATATTTAATACTTCATCATAACTCATCATTTTCCTCCAAACTAATCATTTTCTTACTATTTTTTCCAAATTCTTTATGACTAATATAAAGAATTGTTTTTCCTACTAAATGTTTTTGTAATTCTTTAATAATCTTCTGTTCTAACTTTTTATCAACTTCGCTTAAAGCCTCATCTAAAAGATAGATTTTCGCATCTTTAAGTAAAGCCCGAGCTAGAATTATTCTCTGCCTTTCTCCTCCTGATATAAAACTTGCTTCATTGGAAATAATCGTCTCATATCTTCCTGGCCTTTTATCGACAATCTCTTCAATTTGACAAATAGCACAAACGCGCTCAAATTCTAAAATAGAAACGTCTCGATCAAAAATAATATTCTCTTTAATAGTTCCCGTAAATAAACATTCATTCTGGGAAACATAAGTAATACTATCTCGAATAGTTTTAATACTTAAATCAGCTAAATTGACTCCTCCAATTAAAACCTTCCCTTCATATTCTAAAATACTTTTATCTAAAATCTTACAAAGTGTCGACTTACCACATCCTGATTTTCCTTTTAAAAATACAAAATCACCCTCTTTAATCTCTAAAGAAACATTTTTTAAAACTGAATGATAATGATTATAACTATAGGTTAAGGATCGAATAACAATATCATAATTGTCAAGTAACTCATATTCACCATCTATTTCTTTATCCATACTTAAAAACTCATTAACTTTTGTAAAACTTGCTTTAACAAACATATATTTAGGCAAAACATCAATAATATTTTTAAATGGATCTAACAAATAAACAGCTAGAGTATTAAAAGTAATCAAATCAACAATCAAAATCTGTTCCTTTAAAATCAACCAAAACCCCATTGTATTAATGACAAAAAGACCTATTTCATAAATACTAACTTTAAAAGTAGATTCTGTATTTAAAACTTTAGAAAACCTGTAATTATCTTTCAAAAGCAAAGCCAAAGACTTTTCAATCTTTTTTAAACCTTTACTAACTAAAGACAAATTCTTCAAACTATGATTTAGCTGTATAACATCAAGGATAGTCGTATTAAATGAAGCATCAAACTCGATATTATGATATGCCATTTTATATATAATTTTACTAGAAATAATTCCAATCGTAAAATAAAGAGCAATCATTAAGAAAAGACAATAAAATAAACGATTACTAATACTATATAAAATTGGCACCGAAATAAATACCAAAGACAAATCTAAAATACAACTAACAAAAATATCTGTAAACATACTTTTAATATTCATTAGTTCTTTAATACGTGATGAAACCTCCCCACTTGTCCTACTTGATATTACTTCTAAAGGAAGATGAAAAAGATGATTTAAAAATTCTCGTAACAAGTAAACATCAATATTCTTATTTAAGTGATTCTCAAGACTACGCCGAAAATATCCAAACAAAACTTTTAGTATTAGCAAAACACTAAACACAAGAATTATCCACTTCAAGTAATCACTCGTTTGATTCTCTGTAATTCCATTAAAAGCCACTTTAAAATAATAACTATTTATAATTGATAAAATGGTCAAAAATAAACTTACCAGAAAAATAACTTCAAATAACCGTTTTTCTTTTACCAATATGCGTAAAAACATATTAAACAAACTATTTTCTTTTTTCATAAAAATAATTTTTTGTTTGGGATAAAACTGTAAAAGCACGTTATTCCAAAGTCCCATAAATTCTAAAACTGGCATACTTACTTTTCCTTTAGCAGGATCCATCAAATAGACTTTATTTTTACTTATCTTATAAAGAACTACAAAATGATCCAATCCTACTTTCGTTGTAACATGAGCGATCGCTGGCAATTTAATTTCTTCATTTAAAAGATCAACTACCTTCACCCCCAGACTTATAAAGCCATAATTTTTACTGGCTTCAATTAAATTTAAAGCATTCGTCCCATGTACACCAGTATGTGTATCTAGTCTCAATTTTTCCATAGATACATATCCCCCGTAATAAAGGATAATACAAGCTAGCGAACAGACACCACAGTCTTTCAAATCATGTTGTTTTACGACTTTTATTTTATTCATCTTTTTTCTCCCTTCACTCTTTATATACCGTCTTTTTCTTTCATTTCCTTTTTTATTTTAAAAATTTTTTAATATTTTTTATTTCTTCATCATAGAATTGAAGTAACGAAGAAAGGAAGAAAGTATTATGATAAACAAACAAAATCTTTGGTTCATCACTCTATTTTCATTAATATTAGTTTTAGGAATCTACTACGTAACCATGGATGATGATGCCATAAGTGCCTTAGCTGGAAGTAATGATGTCTCCGAAGTTTTAGAAGTAAAAGAATCTGACGTAATTGTCGCTTTAAGAGTTGAAGAAGACGAAGAAATCATGAAACAAATGGAAGAATATCAAACAATCCTTCTTGATGATACCGCCTCTGCTGAAGAAAAAAATGATGCTTACAACTCTCTCCAAGCCATAAATAATCAAAAAGGAGAAACAGCCAAAATTGAAAAACTAATCACTAGTGAATTCAAATATGACAACTTTGTTAAAATAAATGGTGACTCCATAAGTATTGTCATAGCTTGTGACAAACACGATGCCAAAATTGCCAACCAAATTATTCGCAAAGTTCAAGAACTCTATAAAACCCAAAAATACATAACTGTAAAATTCGAATAATAGCCCAAACTTAAATAAAAAAGCTTCATAAAATATTATGAAGTTTATTTTAATTTAAGAAAGGTGAATTTTAATGAAAAATAGCATTTTAACTGATAGAGAAAAACAAGTATTTCGTCTCATCACAAAAAACAAAACAACTAAAGACATTGCCCAAGAATTAAAAATCAGCGAAAAAACCGTCCGCAATCATATTTCTAACGTCATTCAAAAACTAGGAGTTCAAGGACGAGCAGCAGCATTAATAGAACTAATAAAATTAAAAGAATTAGAAATTCTATAAAGACTTCGGTCTTTTTTATTTATTCCAATAATATAATCTTATTAGGTGTATAATATGTTAAGAAATTCCTCTATACGTCGAATAATGATTGCTACATTAGCATTATTCATTCTCTTAATAATCTATTTATTTCCTGATAATAATCAAATTGAAGAATCATTGTCCTACATAAACGCCCAAGAACTCCCAATCTTTTTGATGGACAAAATGGAATATGTTGCCAGAACTAGTATCATAAAAAATCAGTCTCAACAAAACGATGATATTAAACAAATTATTGATACATTAACAATTGACAGTCATAAATCAGCCTACATCCCCGATGGTTTTTCCGCTCTTATTCCTAAAGACACTAAACTTCTTGACATGGAATTAAAAAACGGTCTTTTAAAACTAAACTTCAGCAAAGAATTTCTAAACGTCTCACCCCAATATGAAGAAAAAATGTTAGAAGCCTTAATTTATTCTTTAACAGAATTAGATAACGTCGAAAAAATAACCATCACAATCGAACAAGAGCCCTTAACAAAACTACCATCAGGCAAAAAAATACCAAACACTTTAGACAAATCTTTTGGCATTAATAAAATCTACAACCTAGAATCCATCAAAGACACTAGTAAAACAACTATATATTATTTAAGTAAATATAATAATCTTTATTATTATGTCCCTGTAACTAAAATAAGCAATGACGAAAAAGAAAGGGTTGAAATCATCATCAAAGAATTAAAAACCACGCCAATCTACCACACTAACTTAATTAGTTATCTAGCAGCATCAACCAACCTCTTAAATTATGAATTATTAGAAGAAACCATAACTTTATCTTTTGATAACCACCTCCTTGCCAATTTAGACGATAAAAAAATACTTGAAGAAGTAAAATATTCCATAGCACTATCTTTACGCGACACATATGGCATCAAAAAAGTCAATTTCAATATTCCTGAAGAAGAAACCACCTCAGTCATGACTAAATGAAAAGAAATAAACACATAATAAATTGATAATCATTTCCCCCATTACATTTCATGAGTAAATATTGTTCTAAAAAAGGTACAACATACCAAAAATATTCATGATTATATTGCACAATAGTTAAATAATAACTTTTTTTTCGACAAACGATTTTCAAACAATTTGCATACAAATAAACTTTATATTTATCTTTATACTTAATTTCATATTCCTTAATCAAATACTTAACAAGCTTTTTTAGTTCTAAAACGGTTTCATTTGTAAGCACACAATCCTTGGGAATTCTTAATTTCATACTTTTCTCCTATTTAAATATTATACGTTCTAAGGGATAATGTCAACACGTAGGTTTAATGTTACACTTAACTTGGGTGATGGAAGATGCAAAACTACGAATGCGGAAAAATCAAATTCAAACTTGCACAAATACTTAAAGATCGTAATCTAAGCAAAAATAAACTAAGTATTACCAGTGGTGTTCGTTTTGATACAATTCTAAGATTATGCAAAGGAAATCTAACGCGTCTTGATTTAGATATTGTTTGTCGTCTATGCAAAACATTAGATTGTTCTATTGAAGATTTAATAGAATATGAAAAATAGGATATGCTTATTATATCCTATTTATTTTTATTAGCAAGCCATCTGACAAAATTCGACAACTAAAACGCATTTTTAACTTGATAATAACCCCAAAATATACTATAATGTATTTGATGTCCTGGTAGCTCAGCTGGATAGAGCAATCGCCTTCTAAGCGATCGGTCGTGAGTTCGAATCTCGCCCAGGACACCATAGGGAAATTAGTCGAACTAATTCGACTTTCAAAATATAAAGGTTAATTTCGGTTAATCTTTTTTGTTTGTTTTGGAAGGAGTTTGATTAGTTACGCAAATAGTAAAAGAAAAACTAGACATTGATGAAAAATTGGAAAAGAAAATTAATAATTTACTTAATTTTAATAATATTAAAGCAAAGTTAGAAAATGGGAATATTATTAGTTTAAGCAATACTAATATTGCCTATATAGAGCCACACAGTCTTGAAATAAAAGGAATTACTTATCTTTTCTTTAATGAATGTGAAGATGTCTATATGAATGATTTAAGTAGGTCTATTCCTTTGAAAGAATTAGAACATTTTATTAAGTGTACATTTTAAATACAAATTGAATACGAAAAAAAGCGAAATTATGCTGATTTAGTTTATTGTAATTTAAAATGTAGGTAGTAAAATATGATAAAATGCTTAAATTCTTAAAAAGGAGGAAAGAAATGAATAAGAAGAATGCAGCAATCTATTGTCGTGTCAGCACAGAGGATCAAGCCCGTGAGGGTTATTCTCTACCTGAACAACAAGAGAAGTTAAAAGATTTATGTAAATATCGTGATTATAATATTTATGGTATTTATGAAGATGCAGGAATATCAGGAAAAGATATGGAACATCGACCACAATTTCAAAAAATGCTAGAAAGTGTTAGAGATGGCAAAGTTAATGTAATAGTTGCTTATAAACTTGATAGATTAACAAGAAGTGTTAGAGATTTAGAAATACTAATTAGTGAATTAGAAAAATATAATTGTAGTTTAGAATGTGCAATGGATGATATTAATACTTCTACTGCTAATGGAAGATTCTTTGTAAGAATGCTAACAGTGTTGTCACAACTTGAGATTGAAAGAGTTAGTGAAAGAACTAAATTTGGAATGGTTGGAGCTATCAAAGATGGTCATATTCCAGTCAGAAAAACACTAGGTTTTATGAGAAAAGATAAGAAGTTGATTATTAATCCTGCTGAAAGTGAAATTGTAGAAAGAATATTTAATTTATATTATAAAGGTAAATCCTATCAGCAAATAGCTAATATATTTAATGATGAAAAAGTGCTAAATAAAAAATGGTATGATACAACAATTCTTAAAATACTTTCCAATCCACTTTATAAGGGTGATTTCATAAGTGGAACTAGAACAGGAAATCCTGTGCTTTATGAAAATGTTGTTGAACCAATTATATCTAAAAAGTTATGGGAAGAATGTCAAGAACAAACTAGGAAGAATACTCGTAATTATACAAGAAGAAATGATTATATTTTCTTTCAAAAAATAATCTGTCCAAATTGTCATAAAATAATGGCTTGTAAAGCTCCAGGTGGAAGTAAAAAGAAATATATTTATTATCAATGTAATAGTTGTAAAACATATATTAGAGAAGATCAACTAATAGAATTATTAGTTGATGAAATAACGGAGATAATTGAGTATGATTTGATTGTTAGAAAATATTTCGCTCCACTTTTAAAACATAAAATAACGAATACTAATGAATTGCTTTCTAAAGAATTAAATACTTTAAAAGATAAAGTAATAAGACTTAAGGATGCCTACTTAAATGAAATTATTAGTTTAGAAGAATATAAAGAAGATAAAACTTATTTAGAAAATAGAATTATTGATGTTGAAAAGAAAATTAAAGAGGAACAAGAATTAGAACAATACAATTTCACATTTGAAGATATAATGCTTAAAAGAGATATAGAAAGTATTAAATGTTTTATAAACCCTTTTTACGAATTAAATTTCCAAGCTAAATGGGACAAATTATCTGTATCAGAAAAACAAGAATTAATAACAAGTTATATTGATTCTATAGAAGTTATTAAAAATGATAAGGATATAAAAATAAAACATATTACTTTCAGGAAAACATTCATTGAAGAATATGCTAATATATTTAATAGTGGTGGTATTAATAGCAATCAAGAAATAAAAGCTAATGATGTGCCTATAAATATTGAAGTATCAGCACCAATGACTAGAGAAGAAATTAAGAGTTATATTAAGAAATTACAATTAAACTTTCCGATTGATTATCAAGAATTAAAGAAAGAACAAATTAATGATAAAGAGTTTATGCTTAAATATAGTAAAGGCAATTATTTTAATGAACCTTTTAAACTAATACCTATCCTTGATAAATTTAAAATAACTAATTATAGATTAATAGAAATTCCCGTTAGTCCAATAAATATTATAAATGTTGATATTTAAGGTACATCTTTTTGTACCAACAAGAGTTGTATAATTTATTTCAAAATCTTAAATTTTGGTACAAATTAGTATATTTTCAAATGCAAATAAAGGTATATTTGTAATACAATAGTAAAACAAACAGCTGTTTTTATATATTTTTTGCTATTTTTTCGTAATACAAAAGTAAAACAAAAATAATTTTGTAATACAATTTAAAAGTTGGCAAACCCTTTATTTTAGGGATAAACTCGCCACTGGCGAGTTGTTTGTAATACACACTTATCCTGCTAAAAAGTAACTCTTGATTTGGTACATAAAAAATTATAAAACTGTTTGAATTTCTTAAAAGAAAATGTACACAATAACTTTAAAAAGGATATGAAAAGTATTATAATATTTGTATAAGTTCAACTATTATTTGTGTACAATAGATTAATTATATTTTTTGCTAATCTATCATACAAATAGTAATTTGTAAAAGAGTTTATACAAAATGCAAAAGAGTTTTTATTTATAATATTTTAAATTCATAATAAAATGTTTTTGAGGTGAAATTATGACTTTAGGGAATAAAATTGTTGAACTTAGAAAAAAACAAAATTTAACACAAGAACAGTTGTCAGAAAAGTTAGGAGTAACAAGACAAACTTTATCAAATTGGGAAAAAGACATTACGACTCCTGATATTACACAAGCCAAGAATATAGCATCATTCTTTAAAATTAGTTTAGATGATTTAACAGATAACAAATTGGAGATTAATTGTTCAAAGAAAAATATCTTATCTAACTTAGTAGAGAAAAATTGTTATTTAGATGTGCTATCTGATGATTACAATGAGGTGTTTGGTAAACTATGTACTATATTAGAAGTAAATGATGAATTTGTAAAATTTTCTTTTAAAGATAAAAATAAAGTAATAGAGAAATTAGTAGATATTAATTTAATTACATCATTTAGAATTGTTGAAAGTGAGTTGTTAAAATAATGGAAATATTTTTAAGATTTGTAATAATAATTATACTCTTTGATATTGAAGAAAAGTTAAAAAAGTTACAAGCAAAAGTGAAACAAAATCATTTAGATATAGGAAATTATTTGAACAAGCAAGTTTATATAGTTTTAGATAATGAAAATGTAACTGATTATTATTTATTTAATTCAATAACAAAGACTATGGGTAAAATAATAGATTATGATGATACATGGTTTATATTTAGTTATTATAATAAAAATAAAAGAAAAAATGTAACACAATATCTAAGAATAAGCGATTTAAAAAGTATTAATACAATTAAATAAAATTACAATTTGGTACTATAAAAGTGTAAGAAGTAGATCTACTTGTGAGATTGAAAATTACACTCTTTTTTATTATGATGTATGAGGATTGGTTAACGTATTACAATTGGAGTTAAAGTACTCGTCCTGCAAAGTGTTAACTAGCCTCTACATTCTATATTCGATTAAGTAAGTTGAGACTGAAATAATTCTCGTGTAAAGAACCAAAATGAGCATATGTAGAAGAGTTAGAACCAATCATAATAAAGGAATAGGAAGGATTAAAAAATGAAGTATGGAGTTGGAATTGATGTATCAAAAGGTAAAAGTACAGTTTCAATATTAAGTATCGAAGGAGAAGTAATTGAAATGCCATTTGATGTAAATCATGATTTAACAGACTTATCATCTTTAGATGAAAAGCTAAGTAAGTTTTCTAAAGAAGATATCAAAATTGTATTAGAACAAACAGGAACCTATCATTTACCAATATTATCTTATCTATTAGAAAAAGAATATTGTGTAGTAGCAGAGAATGCTTTAAAGATTAAAAAGTATTTAGATAGGAGTTTAAGAAAAGCAAAGAACGATAATAAAGACTCATTAAAATTAGCTGAATATGCTTGTGATAATTGGTATAAATTAAAACCTAATGCTTTAGAAGAGGAAAAATATAAAGAGTTAAAATTTCTATCAAGACAGTATTTTTCATTTGTTAATATCAAAGTTCAACAAAAGGTGGATTTCTCAAATTTATGTGATATTTTATTTCCAGGTTATTACCAATTATTAGAGGAATATAACTTTATCTTAGGATTAAAAGTATTTGAAAAATTTAATGATCCAGCAATAATAAAAAAATATGAAAGAAGAAAAGTTTTATAAAGATGTTGATAAGATTGCACAAAAAATAGGACAATCACGAGCAGGAAGAACTTTAGCTACAAAAGTTTATCAGCTAGCAAAAGTTTCATACTCATCATGTCCATCAAATTCAAGTACACAACTTATCATAAATAAGAGTGTATCGGCTTTAATCCTATCAATTGAATCAGCCAATGAAATTATATCAAAAATGAATGATGTTGCCAAGACTATGGATGAATATGATGAAGTAAAAAACATGAGCGGTGTTGGAAATAGATTAGCACCAATATTAATTGCAGAAATTGGAGATATAAGAAGATTTAAGAATGCAGGTAGCTTAATTGCTTATGCAGGGATAGATGCTCCACCATATCAATCTGGGCAATTTGAGGCAGTTCATAGACATATTTCAAAACGAGGGAATAAGTATTTAAGAAAAGCTGGATATGAAGTTATGAAATCGATTAAATCATTCTGTAAAGTTGGCAATGAACTATATGATTATATGTTACAAAAAGAATCAGAAGGTAAATGTAAAAAGGCAGCGAAGATAGCAACATTAAATAAGTTTTTAAGACAATATTATGGTATACTAAAGAAGAAATATATTGAATTAGGTACTTGGTAGGTCTTAAATCTAAACTGTCAAAAAAAGACCTAGCAATAGGTCTGCGTTAGCATGCTTAAAAATTGATTTTAAAAAAAGTTAAAAAAATTTATAAAAAGTACTTGATTTATATTAGTAAGTTTGAAAGTGAGATGAGAATATGAATAATGAAGTTAAAAAAGTTATTGAAAAATTTAAAGAAGTAAAAAATATATTAAAAGATTTTTCTACTAAAGATGAAGCAATAGAATATCTTGTTAATGAAACAAAATTATCAAAAGATGAATGCTCTGTTGCATACGATATTATTATGAAAATTGAAGATTAAATTACAATTTGTTGAATAGGAGGATATACAATGAAAGATATAATCGAATTTGCTAATAGAGAAGAATTTAGAAATTGGTTATCTGATAATTGTTTGTCAAAAGATGGTGTTTGGCTTTTATTTAGAAAATCTGGAGAGCCAAAAACAATAAAAGCAAATGAAGCACTTGAAGAAGCACTATGCTTTGGTTGGATTGATGGACAAATGCAAAGGATTGATGATAAAACTTATAAAAAATATTTTTCTATGCGTAGAGATAAAAGCAAATGGTCTGAAAAAAATAAAGCATTAACAAAGAGTCTTGAAGAACGAGGAATTATGACTGAATATGGTAGAAAGAAAATAGAAGAAGCAAAAAATAATGGGCAATGGGATGCTTCAAAAACTATGGAAATAACAGAGAAACATATTTCAGAGTTATCTATTATATTAAAAGAATATAAAATTGCTTACACAAATTTTCAGTCAATGCCTCCATCAGTAAAGAAAACCTATGCTAAAGCCTATTTTGATGCCAGGACTGAAGATGGAAGAAAAAAAAGAATTGCTTGGATGGTAGATAGACTTAGCAAAAATCTTAAACCAATGTAGTAAATAACAAATTACAATTTAGGAGTGAGAGTATGGAATGGATATTTGCTGATATAATAAATAGTACCAAAGTACCTAAAGTAGTAAAGTATATTGCAATAACTTTGCTAGTTGGATTTTTAGAATTTTTATTTATTAGTATTGCTATAAATGGTGTTTCAAAATTTGCTATGCCTGTTGGGATTAGCCTAGCAATTATTTTCTTTATAGTTTATATTTATTTAATCATTAAAATTAAAAAATATAACTACATTAACAAAGATAGTGATGATTAAATTACAATTTCTCTCAAAGATTAGATTATTAGGTGCAAAACTATATAAATGATGTTATAATTGATTTAGAAATTAGCCTGTATGCGAATTTCCAAATGTGGTTTACTCACGCACCAAATTGATAGGAAACTCGAACTTTTAATTCGAGAGTAATAAATATTAACTAGAAGTATGAACTAGTCAAGTAAAAGTAGACAGTTAAAATAGTTAGAACCCTGATTCATTTTTATATAACAGATAGAGAATTAGAATTTTGAATAAAAATTGATGACGAAATTAAAATAATTTTTTCTGAATTGTATAAACCTTTTTTTTATTTGATTTTAATTTAAAAAAGAGCAATGGGAGGATAGATATGAATATTGAACAGGAATTAGAAAAGATAAAAGAAAGAAATAGAAGAGTTGAATTAGATAAATCTTGGGAAACAAGTTGGACAAGGAAAATTTGCATTATAGTTTTAACTTATGTGATAGTGATTATATATTCATATTTAATAAAACAATATAATAATATATTATTGAGTTCTTTAGTCCCAGTTATAGGATTTACTTTATCTACTTTATCGTTAAAATATATCAGAAAAATTTGGGAAAAGAAATTTTATTCAAAATAATTTATTTTATTTTAATTAAAAGTAGAAAAAATATTTGTTAAAAGATTGATAACTACTCGAACTTGATTTTCAAACAACCATAAAAGACGCACTTGATAAAAGCGCGTTTTTATTTGAATTTATCTATTAATTCATACAAAAATACTTTCATCACATATTTTCGATACTGATTATCTTCCACTTTAAATTCCAAAACATTAAATAAAGAATCAACAATAATATAATTAACATCTTTATTCTTAACCCACTCTAAAATCTTAGAATCCCACGAATAAGAAATCCACTTTCCATCTTTATCAAAAATAACCACATAATCTTTATATAACTTTTTTAAAAAATAATATTTATTTTTCATTATAAAAATACCGCTCAATCAAATTTCTCAATCTCGTTTGATTACAATACTTATATCCATAATAATATGTCATAATTGAACAAAAAGCTCCAAACAAACTAATATTATTTTGTTTATAATCATATCTAACTTTCTTTATTTTCTTTTTTATTCTTTCATAATTACTTCTTTTTAAAGTAATAATAGTCTTCTTATTCTGAACTTTAAAAGTATAACCTAAAAAACTAAAACCGTGCTTAATATTAACAATCATAGTTTTCTTATTATGTACTTTTAACTTATATTCATTCTCCAACTTTTCTTTAAGTCTTAACTCTGCATCCTTCAATTTCTCTAAACTAGGTGATATAATAATAAAATCATCCATATATCTTACATAAGAGCTTAACCTTAACGTATGCACAATAAAATGATCAATCTTATACAAATAATAAATTGATAAAAATTGACTTGTAATATTGCCAATAGGAAGTCCTTTTCCCATCTCTGGTCTTGGCAAAACCATATTCTTTTCTTTCATTATTCTATCAACTTCATAAACTATATAATCTTGATTAATACTATCTATAATATTACTTATAACATTAAACTCATATTGATCCAACTTATCTATCAAAAGACTTTTTAAGACTTCATGATCAATCGAATAAAAATATTTCGCTATATCTAGCTTTAAAACATAAAAATCTCCATATTTCTTATTCTTCTCTATAAATTTTTTAGTAAGCTGCAAAGCATAATCAGTCCCCATATTCTTTCTAGTTGCACAGTTTCGATCATCTAAATATTTCGTTAACTTTTTCTCTAAACAATATCTAGTCACAAAATGATTTATAATTTTATCTTTAACAGACAAACTCATAACTAACCGACATTTAGGTTCATAAACTAAAAAAATATTATACTTAGTATGCCCAACTATACCATTATTGAGCATAATTATAATATTATTAATATTCTGTTTTTTATTCTTAACATTTTTGGAAATTTCTTTTTCATATATTTCTAAAATATTTTCAAGATTAATATCATTCTTCATTCTTACACCAAGCATAAATCATTCGATTAATCCGCAATAATTCTTCAGTCTTTAAAACGCATTGTTTCTCACTAATATATTTTAATTTATAGGCTCTTTCCATATAAAAATCTAATTTATTAATTTTAGCTAAAGCTTCTATCTGTAACTTTTCTTTATCACTTTATTATTCTCATAATTTGCTTTCAAAATAAGTTCTAATAACTGTAGTGAATCATCATACATCTGTTGCCTTGACAAAATATCTTTTTTAGGAAAAGTAAGCAATATTTTTTCCAACCCTAAAATAAAACCCTTCACAGATTTCAATATTAAGAATTTATCTTTGTTTATAGCATCCATTTTCTATAATCTCCAGTATAAGTTCTAATTCCTCAACACTACATCGATCAACAATACTTTTCAAATAATCAATTCTTTGTTCAATTTCACCACTTTCTAATGCGGACTTTAAAAAACTAGCATAATTTTTCTGTATTCCTTTATATTCTTCTACTAATTCATCTTTTTCATAAACTTTATAACTTATCTTTTCTTCTTCTAATTTTACTTTTACTTTCGAAAAAGCACTCTCTGGAAAACCGACACTTTGCTTATGTTCGATAAACTTATAACCCAACAATTTATGCAAAATTCTCCCATCATCACCAAAAGCATTATAAAATTTCCTCGATTTATATAAAAACACGCAATAGTTTTGTCTCATTATTTTACTTCCTTTACTCCTCAATCTAAAAAAAATATGCAGATAGAAAAGCTACGTATAGCTTTCCATACATATTATTACTTTAGGTTCATTACCAAGGATAATCTTTGTCCTTTATCTCATTCACTACAAAACCTTAATCTTATAATCCTAGAACTATATAAAGGTCTCGAGCGCACCGCATTGTTGTTATACACGTTGTTGTTGTTCACGTACCCATTCGTATTCACATTGAACGCATTGTTCGTATTGTCCGTATACGGC
>CAMNRN010000026.1 GCA_946553095.1 uncultured Mycoplasmatota bacterium | reverse complement strand
TTCAAATTAATTTAATCTTTTTATTTAGTGAGTACTTGACAGGTACTAGCATCGATTACTATTTCTTTTTTTTGTTATAATACGTAATCGAGGTGGAAGAATATGAATAAAAGAAGAATAACGTCATCATTATTATCTATTTTGATGTTAATAAATTTAGCGGGATGTAGTAAAAAGGAAGATAAGCAAAGTTTTAAGACTGAGTTTCCTAAGGAAGATTTTGAAGATATAGGGTATGCCGAAGGCTTTAGAGGTTATGAAGTTTCTTTTGGTGAGGAAATAGAATTATCTAGTTTATCTGAAATAAAAGAGAGTGTTTCAGAATGGGAGAAGTATAAAAGTGATTGTGAGTTAGAATTTTTAAAAGATTCTTCAATAGTATTTGGAAAAATTAAGAAAAATTCTTTTGAATTACTAGGAACAAATTCAAATTTTTTGTCGGCCTTTCAAGTAGAAAATGACCCTATCAAATCGGTGCAAGTAGGGTTAGAAAATGTTTTAATGGATGTGTTGAATGACTTTTTAAGCACGGCAACAAATGATGTGAACGGAGATTTACATCGAATGAAGTCTCTTGGAATAGTTTTGGCTAAGAATCTTAAGGTAAATGGCTATTATTTTGAAAAATATAATTGTTCAGTCTTGTCTTTTGATAAAGTAAAAAGTTGTTTAGAAGATTCTCATGGTTACGATGAGTTATATGCATTAATTAATAGAGTAATAAACGTTGTTAGACTTTATCCGTGTGATTGTTCTTTGGATTTAAGTGATAAATTTTTAGAATTAAATGATAATTTTTTGTGGGATGCAGCAACTGTTTCTGATATTTTTTATTATGATAAAGGTGATGTTGCTAGGTCAGAATGTTACTTAAAAGCTTTTGATCGAACTAAAGAGAGAAGTTTTTGGTGGTTAGCCATATTTAATAAAGACTCTAGACTTGATGATTATTATAATGCTATATTTAATAGCGATATTTCGGCTTTGCATACTTTTTTTGATATTAAGACAGATGAGGAAATAGAGGCTTTTTATAATGCTTGTGAAGCTATCGATACTATTTTTCATTCTGATGAAGCATATAAAAGTTATCTTACTTTATTTTCGCAAGTTTTGGCAAGATTAACAGAATATAGTTTAAATAATAATGATTTTTCTTTAAAAGATAATTTAGCTGTTTATGCGATGATAAGAGAAGATTTATCGAGATGGTATTATCATGTGGATGGAATATGTGATTATACTGATGGTGTTTTATCTCTAGATGGAGGATATAAATTGTTTTTAAGTAATTTATACGGTGTTAGTATAGATGAGATAAATGATTATTTGACATCAGAAGAATTAGATAGGTATTTAAAATCATTAGATGATACTTCTAGTGAATTGTTTGTAAGATTTCCAATTTTAAAAGATATTATTGAAAGTAATCCTTCTGTTACAAATCTCATCTCATTTAAAAGAATTGCAGGGTTTTATTCTCAAAAATTGGCGCGATGCTAATTTTTTTTAATAAAAAAAAGAAGGAGGTGCCCTTCTTAAGTAGTTGTGTATGACTTAATGTATTTAATGATTTCTCGATCGCTTAGTACTTTTCCTTCGGCGGTTAATTTGCCGTTTATTACTAAGCCAGGTTTATTTTTAATATTGTATTTTTTTAAAGACTCTTGGTCGTCTTTCAGTTCAAAATCTATTTTTTCATCAACTTCTTTTATAGCTTTTAAAAGCATTTTTTTAAGTTTGATGCCATTACTGCAATTACTGCCAATAATCTTTATATTCAATCACTTCACCTTCCTTTCAAATTAATCATATCTTTGTTTTGTGAAAAGTATTTGATGGTTAAAAGAAAATTTGAAGTTTGTAGATAGTCGTGATATACTTTAGGAGTGATAATATATGAAAAATAAAGATGGTTTTACATTAATTGAATTAATTGTTGTTATTGCTCTTTTAGGTATAATTAGCGTGGTTGTGGGACTTAATATTACTAACATGATGAATGGGCAAAATAAAAAACAACAAGATGATTATCAAAAAAAGTTGGAAGATGCGGCTTGTGCGTGGGCGGATATTTCTAATATAGAAACAGCAACGAATGTTAAGTTTGATGTTTTAATTAATAAGGGTTTAATTCGTTCAGATATAGCAATACCTAATGCTATTAAGGGAGCAAAAACGGTCGCGGAAGATACTAAAAGCTATATTCAAATTAGTTTTACTTCGGATAAAGTAAAAGTTTGTACTTATAAGGAAGGACGGAATGCGACAGATTATGAAAAATATGAATGAGGAAATTGTTGAAGTATTAAAAGATGTAACGAAAGCTAAATCAATTTTTGAAATTTTTGATATGCTTAAACTAAAAGGAGTAGATGCTCAAATAGAGCTAGAAAAAGCGATTAAAGAATTAGTGGAAAATGGGATACTTCATGAAACAAGGAAGCATGATTTTTTGCTTATAAGTAATTGTACTACTTTAAGAGTGGGAAAGATATCTATTAATAAAGCGGGAAATGGCTTTGTCGATATTAATGGAGATAAAGATGTTTTTATTAGAATGGAGAATCTTAATCATGCTATTAATGAAGATGTGGTAGAAATTGACATGTTTTCAAATCATGGGGAGTTAGAAGGCAAAGTTATTAGGATTTTAAAAAGAAATCTAAGTAATGTTGTCGGAGAGATCGTTAAATATAAAAATAAATTACTTTTTAAACCAGATGATGAAAAGTTAGCTATTGTGATAAATATAACTAAAGAAAGCTTAAAAGGGTGTGTCGAAGGCCATAAAGTACTTGTTGAAATAATAAAAGATTATGGTGATAATAAGTATTTAGGAAAAATTATTAAAATTCTTGGGCATAAGAATGATCCTGGAGTTGATATAATTTCAATTGCTTTAAGGCATGGAATAGAAATAGAGTTTAGTAAGCAAGTAGAGCTAGAATTACAATCTATTCCTGATGATGTAGGCGAAGAAGATTTAAAAGGAAGAACAGATCTTACTGGAAAAATGATTTTTACAATTGATGGGGATGATACTAAAGATATTGATGATGCTATTAGTTTAGAAATGGTTGGGAGACATTATAAATTAGGAGTTCATATTGCGGATGTTTCTAATTATGTCAAAGTGGGTACTTCTTTATATGAATCGGCATATGTAAGAGGAACTTCAAGTTATCTTGCTGATACTGTAATACCGATGATACCACATCAGCTTTCTAATGGAATTTGTTCTTTGAATCCAGATGTTGTAAGACTTACAATTAGTTGTGAGATGGAAATTGATGAAAAAGGGCATGTTGTCGATTATGATATATTTCCTTCTTTTATAAAGTCCAAAAAGCAAATGACTTATAAAAATGTTAATAAAATTCTTATGGAAGATACAATTCCTGATGGGTATCAAGAATATGCTCAAGTTTTAAAAAAGATGAACGAGTTGGCGATGATATTAAGAAAGGAAAAAGTTAGCAGAGGTTATATTGACTTTGGACTTGATGAGGCTAAAATCGTTCAAGATGAATCGGGAAAAGCAGTAGATGTTGTAAGAAGATTTCGCGGTGATGGAGAGAATCTAATTGAAGATTTTATGATTGTTGCTAATGAGACTGTGGCTAAGCATATAGCAAATATGGATCTTCCATTTGTTTATCGAGTTCACGATATACCTAGTTCAGAAAAGATAGAAGATTTTACAAATTTAATTAAGCAATTGGGATATAAAATTAATGTGAATTTAAGTAAATTAACTCCACTTGTAATGCAAAAAATATTAGAGGAATTGCATGATAAAGAAGAATTTACAATTCTTTCTGATATGCTTTTGAGAAGTATGAAAAAAGCGAAGTATAGTACGAGCAACATTGGTCACTTTGGTCTAGCAAGTGAAAATTATACGCATTTTACAAGCCCAATTAGAAGATTTCCCGATTTGACAGTTCATCGCTTACTTAGAACATATTTATTTGATAATGATTTGAGCATCGAAACGATTAATTTTAATAATAAATACTTAATTGATGTGGCTGAAAACTCTAGTGCAACGGAAGTGGCTGCTCAAGAAGCTGAAAGAGATGTTCTCGATATGAAAATGGCTGAATATATGATGGATCATGTAGGAGATGTTTATGAAGGAATAATAACATCTGTTACGAGCTTTGGCTTTTTTGTGCAATTGCCTAATTTAGTAGAAGGATTGGTACATATTAGTACACTTAAAGGATATTATAATTATGTTTCCGAATTGCTTTCCTTGATCAGAGAGGATAATAATAAAGTATATCGAATTGGAGATAAAGTGCAAATTGTTGTAGTAGCAGCAAATAAGGAAAATGGAACAATAGATTTTGAAGTTGATGAGGGTAATCATGGAGATAAAGAATAAAAAAGCTTACTATAATTATTTTATTGAAAAAGAGTTAGAAGCGGGAATTGTTTTGGTTGGTACGGAGATTAAGTCTATTAAAGATGGTAAAGCCCAGATTAATGATTCTTATGTACGAATAAAAAAAAATGAAGCGTATATAATTAATATGTTTATAGATAAGTATGCTTTAGGAAATATTTTTAATCATGAGTCAACTAGAGAAAGAAAACTGTTACTTCATAAAAAAGAGATTAGTAATTTATCAACTTTTTGTGAAAAAGATGGTTATACATTAGTTCCTTTGAAAGTATATTTGAAAAATGGCCGAGCTAAAGTTCTTATTGGTGTGGCTCGTGGAAAAAAACTATATGATAAACGTGAGAGCATAAAAAAAAGAGACTTAGACAGAGAGCAAAAAGGAAAGTGGTAGAATGAAAAAAAGAATGAAAACTACTAAATCTAAAATGAATAAGAGAAATTCATTAATCTTGTGTGGGATTATTTTTGCAATAATTGTACTTTCAGGTGGAATATTCGTGTATAGACATTTTAAATCAGATGGTAGTAAAGATGTGAGAAAAGAAGAGGGGACACCGATTGAAGATATTATTAATACTAAACCTAAGGAAGAAGTAAAAAAGGTTAAAATAGTTGATGAGAATTCTAAGAGTCGACCTTTTGCGGTAATGATTAATAATATTAGTACTGCGAGACCTTATCAAAGTGGGTTGCAAGATGCTTATATCATTTATGAAATGATTGTCGAAGGCGGGATTACAAGATTCTTGGCTTTATTTAAAGATCAAAAAACTGAAAGAATTGGAACTGTTAGAAGTTCTAGACATTATTATTTAGATTATGCTCTGGAAAATGATGCGTATTATGTGCACTGGGGATGGTCGCCTCAGGCGGAGAGTGATATTAAATCATTAAAAATTCAAAATGTTAACGGTCTATATTATTCTAATAAATACTTTTGGAAAGATAAGAGTCTTCCAGTTGCTACTGAGCATACTGCTTATACTAGTATTTCCAAATTAGAAGATGCTGTGAGTGATTTAAAATACCGAAGGGAAACTAATAAAGGTTTACTTCTTAATTATAGTGCTGAGGAAATTGATGTAAAAAGTATTGATGGGGCATCGGCTGCAAATAATGTTAGTATAAAATACTCTAATAGTTTGACAAGTAGTTATAGTTATGATCCAGAGTTGAAAGTTTATTATCGAAGTATCAATGGAAAGTCACATGTTGATTATGTAACTAAGAAACAGTATACTTTTAAAAATATAATTACTTATCAAATAAAGAATAGTAATATTAGCGGTGATGAAAAAGGAAGACAGAACTTTAATAATATCGGAAGTGGAACCGGATATTATATTAGTGATGGTTATGCAGTGCCAATTAAATGGGAAAAGAAAAGTAGAGAAGCACAAACTAAATATTATTTTTTAGATGGGAAAGAATTAATTGTTAATGATGGAAATACATTTATTCAAATTCAACCTAAAGGATTAGATTTAAATATTGATTAAGATAAAAGGAAAGTGAGGAAAAAATGGCTGGGTTTTTAAAATTTTTGGGGGATTATTATTGGATTTTCCTGGGGATTTCTATTGTTTTAATATTGGCTTTAATCGGTTATTTTGTTGATCGATATCGGAAAAAGAAAAATCCTTATTTTCATGAAAAAGAAGAAATAAATTTGAATATTAATCAGAAAGAAGATAATTCTTCAGTTGTAATGTCTGATGTGGGGGTAGTAAATACACCAGTTATGGGGGGATCTTCGACTGTTGAAGCTTTATTTGAAGGGCAAAATGATAAATAGTTAAAGTTTTAGTTAATCCTTGCTTTGGCTTTTTACAGGTTTGCTCTTTTTATTTTAAGATTTTTTTGTTATAATGGGATAGCAATGTTTATTGTTAAGGATGGTGTTTGAATGAGTTTTTCCGCGATATGGGAATTATTTACAAAACTATTAGATGTCTGCTTTGTTTGGATGGCATTTTATTATATATTAAAGAATGTTAAAAATAATATTAAAATGGTCTTAATTGTTAAAGGTGTATTTTTAATACTATTTGTTAAATTACTTAGTTATTTTTTGAATTTATATACTGTAGGGGTGATTTTAGAATATGCGATACAATGGGGACCTTTGGCAATTATTGTAATCTTTCAACCTGAGATTAGAAGTTTGCTCGAATCTTTAGGTCGAACACAGCTTTTAGGACGTCATAAGGTTTTGACAGTTGATGAGAGAGAAAAAGTTGTATTTGAAATTATGAATTCGGTTGATTATTTTCGTAAAAATAGAATTGGAGCTTTAATTGTTATTGAACGAGAAATATCGTTAGAAGAATATATTAAATCTGCAACAAAAATTTATGCTGATTTGTCTGATTCACTTTTGGAAACAATATTCTTTCCAAATTCGCCACTTCATGATGGAGGCGTTATCATTCAAGGAGATCGAGTAACATGTGCGGGGGCAGTTTTTAAAACTAGTATGAATCCTAATCTTTCTAAAAGAGTTGGAACACGACATCGTGCTGCTGTGGGTGTTGCTGAGGAAAGTGATGCAATTGCAATAGTGGTATCAGAAGAAACTGGACGATTAAGTTTGGCAGTTGAAGGGGAATTAAGATATAATTTAGAACCCGAACAGTTTAGAATGATGCTAATTGATGAACTTAAACCAAAAATGGAAGTTTTCTTCGAGGCCGATGAAAGTGAAAGCGAAGGTGAAGAAGAATAATGAAAAAAGTATTTAAAGCAATTTATCGATTGATAGATAGAGCAATTGTGGTGCCGATAAGTAGACTTGTATATTATTTTTCCAAACAAATGAAGAAAAGTCAGGGCAAGTTGGATAAAATATTAAATAAACCTAATTTCTTAGTATATTTGTCGTTGGTTTTAGCAGTGGTGATGTTTTTGTTGATTGATTCAAAAGTTATTTCACTTGTTCAAACGGAAGCAGAAGTTATTACTAATGTTCCAGTGATGGTTAAATATAATGAAGAGGCTTATGTAATTGAAGGTGTTCCTGAGACAGTAGATATTACGATTGCGGGTAGAAAAAGTGATATTTATTTGGCAAAGCAGTTAGGAGAATATCAAGTTATATTAGATTTATCTGATTATACTGCTAGTGATACCGCTAATAAAGTTTATTTTACATATTCTAAATCAATCAATAGTTTAACTTATAAACTTGATCCTTCTTATGTTCAAGTTATGATTAAAAATAAAGAGAGTAGTGTTAAGACTTTAACAAGTGATTTATTAAATATAGATATGCTAAATAGTAAATTAAGTGTTAAATCGGTTACTTTAAATAAGAATGAAGTTGTTGTTAAAGGAAGTAGTGATGCTTTAGAGAAAATAGCAACTGTTAAAGCTTTGATAGATTTGGGTAAAGAACAATTTAATGAAGCTGGAACTTATGAAATCGATAATATTGAATTAGTAGCTTATAATTCAAGTGGAGAAAGATTAGATAATGTCGAAATTGTTCCGAAAACGACAAGTGCTACGATTGTCTTAGAAAGTTATTCTGTGACGGTTCCACTTTCAGTAGAAACTACCGGTTCACTTATTCCAGGAAAAGCTATTGCTTCAATTTTGATTAATAATGAGTCAAAATATTCTATTACCATTTATGGGGAAAAATCGGAAATAGATAATATTAAAAGTGTCCCTGTTGCCATTAATGTTGACGAATTAGGTGGTAATAATACCAAAAATTATACTGTGAAAATTGCTAAACCAGCAGGTGTTAGAGAAATGAGTTCGGATAGTGTTAATATTACAGTTACTTTCGGAGAAGAAAAACAAAAAACGATTGATATAACAAATAGTATTACACCAAAGAATTTAACTGAGGGATTAAATGCAACAATAGATGAATCTAGTGGAGCAGTAAATGTTCAAGTAAAAGGTGTACAATCTGTAATTGATAAAGTAGAAGAATCTGGACCGATTAAAGGTTATGTCGATTTAACCGGTTTGGGAGAAGGTTCACATGAAGTGGAAGTTAAAATTGAAAATGATAATCCACTTGTTAGTTATGTTGTTACGAGTAAAGTAAAAATTAATATAAAAAAATAATGTAGTAAAGTAGTGATATAAATGAAGTTTTTAGAAATGCTAAAAAAAAGATCTGACGTATTATTCATTGGCTTCTTTATATCATTTTCTTTATGGTCAAGTATGGTTTCAAATAACTTAGCTTTTGAAATTAAGGGGGAAAAAGAAGTTGAATTAGCCGTGTTTGATCAATATATTGAAAAAGGAGCATATGCGGAATATTGTTCCTTTTTTCGATGTAGTTTTTTTACGAATATAAAAGTTGAGACAGATTTAGATACGAATAAGGTTGGGACATATGAAGTCTTATATACTTTTAATTATAGTAATAAAGAAAATATCAAAAAAAGAATAGTTCATGTTGTCGATAAAGAGTCTCCTAATATAGTTTTAAATGGTGATTTAAAAATTTATCTTAATGAAAAAGAAAATTTTGTGGAGCCTGGTTATAGCGCTTGGGATAATTATGACGGAGATTTAACTAATCAAGTAAAGATAGAAAAGACTTCTCAAGCAATCTACTATCGGGTTTTTGATAGTTCAGGTAATTCTTTTGAAATAAAAAGAGATATATATTATCGTTCAAATAATGTCGATAAGAGTAAGCGGATTTTTTTAAATGGGAGTTCCGTTGTCTATTTGGAAAGAGGGGATGTTTATAGTGAGGTTGGTGTTACATCACTGGATGATTCTGTGGTTGTTAATACTATAGGAGTTGTCGATACACAAAAAGTTGGAAGATATGATATTAAATATGAGGTAGTTGATTCAACTAGTAAAAAAAATTTGGTTTTAACACGGAAGGTTTATGTATATGATCTTAATACGACAAATAAAGAAGATTATATAAAAAGCTTGAATTATTATATTGAAATGAAAGGATATGCTGTAAGCGTCGGTTATGTCAGTTTAGTTAAAGATGATAATTATTTTTATAATGAAGAAAAAAAATATTTTGGGGCAAGTTTGGTAAAGATGCTTGATGCTTTATATGTTTATGAAAAATTGGATGTGACATTAGAGTTAAGAAAGCTTGTTGCTGATGCTATTTCTCTTAGTAGCAATTCGGCTCATGAGATACTTGTAAATAAAATAGGGAAGACAAATTTACGGAAATATGCTAAAAAAATTGGGTTAAAATCAAATATATTTAATAATAGTTCTTATGGAAATACGACAGTTTTAGATCAAATATCTTGTTGGAAATATCTATATGATTTTATAAATAAAAGCTCTTTGGGTGAAGAATTAAAAAACTTTTTTATTAATTCAAAATCGAATTATTTATTGTTTGATGGAGCACCTGTTATAATGCATAAATATGGATATAGCGATTATGTTTTTCACGATACTGGTATCGTTTACGATTATAATCCTTATATTTTAGTATTTTTAAGTAGTGAAGGTAAAGGTGATTATAGAAACATAATCCAGGATTTGTCTAAAAAAATATATAGATTGAATAAATTGGTTTAAAAAAAACATCGCGAAGATGTTTTTTTAGTCTTTGTCTTCAAAATTCATAAATAGTATTCCAATGTTGATAAGTCCACATATACCCACAATAGAATATATTACTCTATGAAGTGCGGTCATGTTTTTAAATATAGTTTCTACTAAATTGAAGTCAAATATACCAATTAAACCCCAGGTAAGGGCTCCAATTATGGTAATAACTAATGTAATTTTTTGTAATGTTGCCATATTCCATCCTTCCTTTGTTAATAGTTTGGATTATTTTTTCTAAATTATTCATGTATATTTTAAAAATTATAAAAATATAGTTAATTAGAAAAGGGGAGTTGTATGAAAAGGTATTTTGGATTACTTGTGGTTATGCTATTAATTTTAACGGGATGTGGAAAATATACGGTAAGTGATGCCAAAGAAGAGTTTAAAAAGCAAGTGGAAGGTAGTAAGTCTTATAAACTAAGTGGAACAATGGAAATCCATGGTGATGAAGAAATATTTACTTATAGTTTGGAAACATATTTTTTGAAAGATGATTTTTATAAAGTTATATTAATTAATCAAACAAATAATCATGAACAAGTTATTTTAAAAAATACAGAAGGTTTATATGTTGTTACACCAAATTTAAATAAGAGTTTTAAATTTGATAGTGTTTGGCCAGAAAATTCTTCACAGGCATATTTACTTGAAAATTTGGTTCTCGATATTACAAATGATAATGAGGCTGAATTGGAAGAAACTGATAATAACTATATAATAAAAAGTAAAGTTAATTATCCAAATAATCAAGAATTGCAATATCAGAAAATTTATTTTAATAAAGATATGATTCCAGAGAAGGTAGAAGTTTATAATGGCGATGATATTGTAAAGATTAAAGTAAATTTTAAGGAAGTGGATTTAAAAGCAAAACTTAAGGAAGATGACTTCAAGTTAGATGATTTAATTGATGAAGATTTAAGTGATGAAAACTGTACAGAAGAAAGTTGTAAAACTTTGGATAAAAAGTGTGAAGGAAGTAATTGTGATGCTAAAACGAATGTGTCTTTAGAAAGCATCATTTATCCACTTTATATTCCAGCTAATACTCATTTATCAAGTTCTGAGACTGTAGATACTGAAGCGGGTGATAGAGTTATTCTAACATTTAGTGGAGATAAAAACTTTGTTTTAGTTGAAGAGGTTGCTCAAGTAAGTCGAGAATTTGAAGTGGTGCCAATTTATGGAGATCCATTGATGATAAATGAAAGTATTGCAGCTCTTAGCTCTAATTCTATTAGTTGGCATGCTAATAATGTAGATTATTATTTAGTTGGTAGTGATTTATCTACAGATGAGATGGTGAGTATTGCTTCAAGCTTGGGGAAAGCGTCAACTGTTATTTCGACAAAATAGGATTTATTCCTATTTTGTTTTGTGATATTATAGTTTGACAGGTGAAGAATCATGAATGAAAAAAGGAATAAAACATTTTTTATAAATGTGCTTTAATTTGGCAATGGAAAGAGAATAATGATATTGTTAATCTTTATGATTTATATAAAGAAGTCTTGGGAAGTGAATTTTTTAGTGCTTCACAAAAATATATGTTGTTAGCTGGTATTATTAATAGTGCCGAAGGTTGCAAGACTATTGATAAACGAAGAGAGATAATTTTAAAAGAAATGGCTAGTTGTGATGATGTTTTATGTCGTTTAGCTGTATGTGGCTGTGTTAGCAATTATGAAATGTTTTTGGATGATGAGGATATGAGTAGTCAATTTAGCTATGTTTAGGAGAAACTTTGATAAAAAATGGAGTTTGCTCGATCAAGAAGAGAAAGATGATGTGGGAATTTTGTCTAGGGCATTATTATCTGGGGATATTGGTGTAAGTCTCGATTTTTCCGAGTCTCGTTTGAGATTTACTAGTGCTTGGTTTTTAGATGGAGAACTTGTTAGTGATGTATGTGATATTTCTTCTTTTCAGTATGTTTCTAATAATAGGTATTTAGCTAGTTATTTGAATGAGATTTTGCGAGTAAAATATGCGCAAATTAAAGCCGAAGGCTGTAAAAATGAAGATTTTTTAAAAAGATTTAGAAATAGAGGAGAGGATAATTAGAATTTTATTTGCATTAAAAGTATAATTTCGGTATAATTGGTACATGGAGGTTGTTATATATGGCAGAAAAAAAGAATAGCAAAAAAGAAAAAAAAATTAAAGAGGTAAAATATAAAAGTGAAGAACAACAAGAAATTACACGTTTTATTATCATTTTAGTAAGTATTTTTGTTTTAGTAGGAATTGTTTATGGTGTTTCTAAAATATTTATAAAAGATAAAGAAACTTCAACTGATACGGTTACCCCTGGGTCAGTTAATCCGGATTTAGTGACTGTAGGAACAATGTTTAATAGGCCTGAGGATGAATATTATGTTGCTCTTTATGATAAAACGATAAAAGAAGCTGTTATATACTCAGCTATTATTAGTTCATATACTAGTGAGGAAGACGCATTGCATGTTTATTTTTGTGATTTAGATAATTTCTTTAATAAAGATTATATTTCTCCAGATGAAAGTAGTAATCCAAATGCTAAAGAAATGGAAGATTTAAAATTAGGGAAATTTACTTTTGTAAAAATAAAAAATGGTAAAATTGTAACTTATTTAGAAACAAAGGAAGATATGAAGAAAGAATTAGGTGTCTAATTAGATTAATTTATCTTTTCTTTTTTTTTGTGACGTGCTAGAATTAAACTAGGGTGATAATATGCGAGATAGTAAAGGCTTTAATTTAGTGACGGTGATTATTATTATTTTTGTAGTGTCAATTGTGTCAGGAATTACAACGGGAATTATTGTGACCAATACTTATCTCGGAATTAATACTAATGATGGAGCTTTGAATGAATTTCTTCGAGCGTACTCAGATATTATAAATAATTATTATGAAGATGTTGATAAAGAAGAAATGCTCGATAAAGCAATGGATGCAATGCTTGATTATTTAGGGGACTCTTATACAACTTATTTAAATAAAGAAGAACGGGAAGCTTTAGAACAAAGATTAAATAGTACATATAAAGGAATTGGCGTAAAGTTTGCTAATAAAACCATTGTTGAAGTTATTAAAGATAGTCCTGCGGAGAAAGCAGGTTTGCAAACTGATGATGTTTTTGTAAAAGTTGATGAACAAGATGTGAGTGATTATACTGATACAGAAATATCGGATATTATAAAAAATTCGGGAAAAGATTCTGTTAGAATTGTCGTTTTGAGAGATGATTGTGAAAAAGAATTTAAGATAGATGTTAAAACTTTATATGATAATGTTGTTCAGTCAACAATGATTGAAGATACTAATATTGGCTATTTGCAAGTTCCTTTGTTTTCTAGATCAGTTGCTGATCAGGTGGATAGCGCATTAAGAGAGTTAGAAAAAAAAGATATGAAGGGATTAATTTTAGATCTTCGTAATGATTCAGGTGGATATTTGGATGAAGCACAAAAGATGGCGAGTTTATTCTTAAAAAAAGGAAAGCTAATTTATTCTTTGGAAGATAAAAATAATAAAAATGATTATTACGATGAAACGGATGATAAAAAGAATTATCCTATTGTTGTACTTATTAATGGTAATTCAGCTTCGGCAGCAGAAATTTTGGCAGGAGCTTTAAAGGATAGTTATGGGGCAACGATTGTGGGGAAAAAAAGTTATGGAAAAGGCAAAGTGCAACAAACTTATACGATGAGTGATGGCTCTATGGCTAAATATACTTCGGCTAAATGGTTTAGACCAAATGGGGAGTGTATAGATGGAATAGGTATTATGCCAGATTATGAAGTGGAAATTGAATATGTCTATGATGAAGAGGGAAATCAAACTGGAGCTGTGGATACACAATTTAATAAAGCTTTGGAATTGTTAAATGATTCTAAATAAAAAAATATTAATTTTAATAAAGGTTTAGGAAGTCAATTCCTAGGCCTTTTTTGCTAATTTTGAAAAATTGTTGTATAATTGGTTTAGGAAGATGGAGAAATAATGAAAATAGGAGAAAAGTATAAAATCCATTGTTATAAACATAATGGAAAGATTAATCAAGCAAGTGAAGAGGCAGTTGTAGTTGATATTACTGATGATTATATTGTATGTGTTAATAATAAAGTGAAAATAACAGAAAGAGATGGAAGGAGCTATTATACAAAAGAACCAGCAATAATATTTTTTTATAAACAAAGATGGTTTAATATTATTGCACAGATGAAAAGTTTTGGTTTATTTTACTACTGTAATATAGGAACGCCTTTTACTATAGATGAGAATGTTATTAAATATATTGATTATGATTTGGATTTAAGAGTATTTCCAGATGGAGGATATCGTATTTTGGATAATAATGAATATAAATATCATAAAAGAATTATGAAATATCCAGACAGTATAGACTATATTGTTAAGAAAGAATTGGGAAAATTGATAGAAATGAAAAAAAATAATCAAGAAGCATTTGACAAATCAGTTATTGAGTACTATAATAGGTTCATTACTTCGAAAAAGTAATGAATTTTTTTAAAACTGTTGCATATATTGATGTAGAGGTTAAAACAGTAGTTTTACTTGATTTTGTCAGAAAAAATCAAAAAAACGAAAAAATTGTGAAAAAATTGAAAAATTTTGTTGACAACCTCAAACTTGTTTGATATATTAACAGTGCACAGACGAAAAGTAGTGCGAATGATCTTTGAAAACTAAGTAAAAAAGTCAATTTTGAGTAGCTTTGATTAAACTGAAATTTAAAAGTTTAAAATAAACTTTTTTTATTGAGAGTTTGATCCTGGCTCAGGATGAACGCTGGCGGCATGCCTAAG
>CAMNRN010000025.1 GCA_946553095.1 uncultured Mycoplasmatota bacterium | reverse complement strand
TGAATAATAATGAAACACAGGGGGGGTTGCATAAAAGTGTAATCAACTGGTATCCGGGGCATATGGCTAAAACTAAAAGGCAAATCGTTGAAAATTTAAAATTAGTAGATGTAGTTTATGAACTAATTGATGCAAGGTTACCATTGTCAAGTAAAATAAAAGATTTAAATGAGTACATAAAAACTAAACCAAGATTTCTTATTATGACTAAAAAAGATTTATGTGACATCAATATGACAAATAAATGGGTGAACTTCTATGAAAGTCTTGGCTATAAAGTTTTACTTATGGATTTACATAATAATAAAGATTTTATGAATTTAATTAGTTTAACTAAAGAATATTTTAAAGATTATCAAGAAAAGCGTAAAGAAAAAGGGCTCAAAGAAAAAGAAATAAAAGCGCTAGTAGTGGGCATACCAAATGTCGGGAAATCAACCCTTATCAATAATTTTGCAGCCAAAAAAGTAGCGCAAACAGGAAATAGGCCGGGAATAACAAAAAATTTATGTTGGCTTAAAACAAAACATGGTATACTTTTATTAGACACCCCAGGGATGCTATGGCCCAAAATTGAAGATAATGAAGAAGCATTAGCATTAGCTAGCACTGCGGCCATTAAATCAGAAATATTAAATATTACTGATATTGGTGGCTATATTGTCAGTTTCTTAAAAAATAATTATCCACACATTCTTCAAATGCGGTATAAGATAAATTTAGAAAATGATGACCCCATTGCAATTATGGATGAAATAGCTGGCAAAATCGGGGCTATAAAAAATGGCGAAGTAAACTATGAAAAAGTATCTACTCGTCTTTATAATGATATAGTAAGTGGAGAAATGAAAGGAGTAACATTCGATCTATGGAAATCAAACTACTAAAATACGAACGTGAATTATACAAAAAAGGATATACGTTAATTGCTGGTGTTGATGAAGCTGGACGTGGCCCCTTAGTAGGTCCTGTTGTGGCTGCGGCCGTAATCCTTCCTAAAAATTATAAATTAACTGGTTTAACTGATTCCAAAAAGCTAAACGAGAAAAAAAGAGAAGCATTTTTTGAAATAATTCAAAAAGATGCTATTAGTTATGGAATAGGAATAGTTGACGCTCCAACAATTGATAAAATAAATATTTTAGAAGCTTCGCGTCTGGCGATGAATATTGCCGTAGATAACCTTTCTATCAAACCAGAATATATTATAACAGATGCGATGAAATTAAACCATGAGAATGTTCTGCCGATCATTCATGGAGACGCCTTAAGTATAACGATTGCCGCGGCTAGTGTCTTAGCCAAAGTAACGCGTGACCACCTCATGTATGAGTTAGATCAATTGCATCCAGAATATGGATTTAAGGAACATAAAGGCTATCCTACTAAAAAGCATCTTGAAAATATTAAAAAATATGGTATATTAGATAATTATAGGTTAAGTTATCGACCCATAAAAGAAATTTTAGAGGAGAATCAAAGTGAAAAAGTTACTGAATAACAAAACATTTAAATGTTATTTTTTATTGCTATTATTTATAATAAGTTTAGAACTTATATTTCGAGGAATAAGTGGAGTTCCCATTTTTAGTGTATCTTTACTAAGAATTATTTTAGGAGCCAATATAATAAGTCTTACATTAAGCGTTCTTTTTTCATGGTTACCAGAAAAAGGAAATAAAATAATCAATATAATATTATGTTTAATATTAAGCATCTATGCCTTTTTACAATTAGGATTTAACAATTTTATTGGTGTTTATATGTCGATTAATACCAAAAGTCAATTAGGAGCTGTTAAAGATTATGTAAAGGAATTCTTAGCTTCATTTTTGGGCAAATACTATCTCATATTTATTCCATTTATCATTCTCTTAATTTGTCATATCGTAATAGACAAAAAAATATCAAAAAAGGAAGAGAAAAAGTTTAACTTAAAACCTTATACTTTAAGAGGGTGTTCAAAAACGTTAGTATCAATAAGCATATTATTTACATCATGTATCATATATTATGCTTCTTTAACCGCCTCATTCATGCAAAATGAATTACAGACAGTTAAAACAAAAGATTTGTTTTTCAACCCAAATGTTCCTAGTATAGTTGTTAATGAATTTGGAATTCTTGGTTTTGGTTTACTTGATATAAAAAGCAGTTATTTTCCTATAGAAGAAAGTTCTGTAGTATATGCCGAAAAAAATGACGAAGATAATTATATAGAAACGAGCCGAAAGATTGATGATACATTATGGAAAGAAGTCGTAGAAAAAGAAAATGATCCTGTTAAAAACTCCATTAGCAATTACTTATTGAATCGTCCTATTTCTGATTACAATGAATATACAGGTATTTTTAAAGATAAAAACTTAATTGTCATCATGATGGAAAGTATTAATGAAATTCTAATTAATGCAGAATATTATCCGAATTTTTATAAGGTTTATACCGAAGGTTGGAGTTTTACTAATAATTATTCTCCTAGAAATAGTTGTTCAACAGGGAATAATGAATTTAGTGGAATGACAAGTTTATATACTATATATAATAATTGTACAGCCAATGTATATAAGAATAATACGTATAGTTCATCGATATTTAATTTATTTAATAATGCGGGCTATCAAACGAGCAGTATGCACAATTATACTGAAGCCTACTATTTTCGTAAAACCATCCATCCAAATCTTGGCAGTGGAAGATATTATGGAGTAGAAGATCTCAAAATAGACTATTATAATGAATACAAAAACTGGTCGAGCGATGAAGATTTTATGCATGCTGCGATGGATATTGTTTTAAAAAATAATCAAGAAAATCCATTTATGCTTTGGCTTACGACAGTATCATCACACCAACCATATGTTAAGGATAGTATTGAAGGTAACAAATATATATCTTTATTTAACGAAACAAACTATCCTCAAGACTTAAAAAGATATATGTCAAAATTAAAAACATTTGATAATGCCTTAGGTATTCTATTAGATGAATTAGAAAGTAATGATTTATTAAAAGATACAGTTTTAGTTTTATTTGGCGACCATTACCCATATGGACTTAAAAATGAAACCCTAAACTATGTGCTTGATTATGATTTAGACGAATACGAAGTTGAACGAACTCCATTTGTCATCTACAGTAGTGAACAAAAACCTCAAGTTAATGCTAAATACACGTCGTTTATGAATCTAACACCTACTATTGCCAATCTTTTTGGTTTAGAATATGATCCACGACTTTACATGGGCAAAGATTTATTTAGCGACAGTAGTTTAGATTATGTAACATTTGCTGACGGATCATGGAAAAATGATTTTGCTTATTATGATGCTAGTCAAGGAACGATTAAATACTATAAAGATCAAACGCTTTCAGTTGAAGAGATTAAAAGAATAAATAACGAAGTGACGAGCAAGATGAATATAAGTAGCTTAATTATTAAAAATAACTATTTCGCATATTTAGATGAAGCGATTAATAAAATCAAAGCAGAAAAGGAAACTTTAGCTATTGATATCGGAAAGGAAGAAAAATGAAAAATTTAGTTATCGTGGAATCTCCAGCCAAATGTAAAACGATTGAAAAATATTTAGGCGGAGATTATAAAGTAGTATCAAGCAAAGGACATATTAGAGATTTAGCTACAACAGGAAAATTTGGTTTAGGCGTTGATGTTGAAAATAATTTTGCTCCCAATTATTCTATTATTAAAGGCAAGACTAAGGATGTTAAAGCCTTAAAAAAAGAAGTTAGTGAATCAGATACAATCTATTTAGCAACAGACCCCGATCGAGAAGGAGAAACTATTTCGTGGCATATCTATGATGAAGTAAAAATACCTGATGAAAAATATAAAAGGGTAGTATTTAATGAAATTACCAAAGATGTTGTTTTAAATGCCATTAACAATCCAGGAAAAATCGATTTTAATCTTGTGAAAAGTGGTGAAACGAGAAGAATTCTCGACCGCATCATTGGATTTCGTTTAAGTAAGCTTATGCAACGCAAAACTGGAGGAAAATCAGCCGGAAGAGTTCAAAGCGTTGCCTTAAAATTAATTGTTGATAGAGAGCGAGAAATAAGGGCTTTCGTTCCGCGGGAATATTGGAGCATTGAAGCAGATTTTAATACTTTCAAAGCTGTATTAGAAAAATATCATGGCAAGGAAATTGAAATTCCGGATGAAAATTCAGCAAATGAAATACTAGAAAAACTTACTCGTTCATTTAAAATAGAATCTGTTACAGAAAAAGAAAAGAATAAAAGTGCCAAAGAAGTATTCAAGACTTCGACATTGCAACAAGCAGCCTCAAATAAGCTGGGCTTTGCTCCATCCAAAACTATGAAAATTGCCCAACAATTATACGAAGGAATTGACATTGGTAGTGAGACTGTCGGATTGATTACTTATATGCGTACAGATAGCGTTCGAATATCTGATTCATTTATTGGTGAAACATTCGGGTTTATTAAGAAAAAATATGGTGAAGAATATTTAGGATATGTTAAAAAAGGCAAAAAAAATGAATCCATGCAAGATGCTCACGAAGGGATAAGACCGACTAGCATCAATCGAACCCCAGAATCTGTCAAAAGTTATTTATCTGCTGATGAATACAAATTATACAAATTTATTTATACAAGAGCTTTAGCTAGTTTAATGAAAGATGCTAAGACTTTGGCAACAACAGTTATATTAGAAAATAATGGCTATACATTTAAAGCGACAGGCAGCGTTCTAATTTTTGATGGATATTTAAAGGTTTATTCCGACTATGAAGATAGTGAAGATGTAACACTTCCTAATTTTAAAGAGTACAAATCAGATGTTATAACTGCTGATAAAATTGATAAAATTCAGCATTTTACAAAACCAGCGCCTAGATATACCGAAAGTAGTCTAATCAAAGAGATGGAAAGTTTAGGAATAGGAAGACCTAGTACGTATGCGACAATCGTTGCTACTATTAAAGAGCGTGGGTATGTAGTATTAAAAGATAAAAAGTTTGAGCCGACGGAAATCGGGATAGAAACCACTGATAAATTACAAGAATTCTTTAGTGGCATTGTTAATGTAACATATACGGCAAATATGGAAAAAGACTTAGATGACATAGCTGAGGCAGAAAAGGACAATATCAAAGTTTTAAGAGAATTTTATGATGAATTTGAGCCTCTTGTTGAAAAAGCCTTTTCTGAAATGGAAAAAAAGGCTCCGACTGAAACTGGAGAATTATGTCCAGAGTGTGGAGGCGCCCTAGTAATCCGGAAAGGAAAATATGGAGAATTTACAGCATGTGGAAACTATCCAACATGTAAATATATTAAAAAAGAAGTCAAAGTAGTTGAAGAAATATGCAAATGTCCTAAGTGTAACAAGGGCGTTATGGTTGAGAGAAAAACGAAAAAAGGCAAACCTTTTTATGGTTGCAATAATTATCCTAAATGTAAATATGCTTTATGGTATAAACCAACCGGAGAAATCTGCCCTAAATGTGGGGAATTAATAGTCACTAAAAACAACGAAAACGTTTGTGTCAAATGCGAAGAAGAGCAAAAGTAGAAAAAAATTTGACGTTTAAAGATAAATGTGATACAATAATCCCTTCATTAAAGGAGGCTGAAGCAATGGAGACTCTAAGTGAAAATAATGAAACTAGCTATTTTCTAGCATTACAAAGGATGCCTGGTGATAAAATATTAATAGACATATCTAAATTATCAATTGTGTTAAACTATCACCCTCAAACGTTAAATGAAATAGACAATTTTACCTGTCAATTTAGCGAAGATGAAATATATGCTAGTATAAACGAAGCTAATATAGTTGACGAAACGTATAAAAATGCTTCTTTAGTTATAGTTGAAACACCGACAAATAAAATTCTAAAAGTTTTAACTAAGGATTTATTACAAGATTTTAATCTTGCCACATTTATAAGAGAAAACATCAAGAATAAACAACTTATGAATAATATTGCCTATAAACTAGGAAACCTTCTTCCTGATGGAACTAGTATAATGCCTATGTTTAAAAAAAATATTCAATGTTTAAATATTTCTGGTTTACTTGAACTTATATGTTCATTGCCCTACGAAATAGAAAGGAAATTCTTAATTTATATCATTGAAAAATACCATCATCCTAAAGAAGAAAGTTTTGGGCGAAAAAGAGATAAAGCAGCATAATATATAAAAGTATGCTGTTTTTTGTAAATAATATGCCAAGTTTCACTAAGGACTATATTTATTTTATAAAAATAAGATTATAATAGTATTATAGAAAGAAGGAAAATTATGTTCAAAAAAAATAAAGTTGACAATGAAGGTCTTAATGAAATAATTTATTTAAGTAAAAATATTTTAAAGTTATTATTTATCGTCTTAATTGTTATGATAGTTCTAGGTGGCTTGAGTATTTGTCAAAAATTAGGAATATTCACGATTGTTTTTCGAGTTTTAAAAGTATTAGCCCCTTTGTTTATTGGTTTTATCATCGCCTGGTTATTCTCGCCTCTAGTCAATAAAATGACTAAAAAGGGCATGTCTAGAATTTTAGCATCAATTATAATTTATATCATTTTAGTTGCCTTTTTATTCGGATTTTTCAAAGTATTCATTCCTGTTTTATATGAACAAGTAAATGAACTAATTAAAGTCTTACCAAACATTTTAAATAAAGTAAGTGACTTTATAATTAGCTTTATAGATCGAATTGAATTTGAAGGCCTTGATATAGAGAGTATTAAAAGTAACATCTTACATGTTGTAAATAACCTAGGGACTTCATTATCGAGCAATCTGCCTACGACTATAATGGACGGATTAACTTCGATTATTTCGGGAATAGGAACGATTCTTTTTAGTTTAATAATAGGACTTTACATGCTTTTTGATTTTGATAACATTTCGACTCACTTTTTAAAGTTGATTCCTAAAAGACATCAAATGGAAATGGCTCAACTTATTGAAAATATTGGTATCGAAGTTCGTAAGTGTGTAAATGGAACATTACTAGTTGCAACGATGGTATTTGTTTGTAATACGATAGGATTTTCTTTAGTGGGCTTAAATGGAGCATTGTTATTCGGATTATTTTGTGGAGTAACTGATTTAATTCCTTTCATAGGACCTTATATTGGAAGTGCTGCTGCGACAATTGTTGCGTTAACTCAAAGTACAATTCTAGGTGTAGCTGTACTAATTATTACAATTATAGTTCAATGTGTTGAAAATTATATTTTACAACCGGTGGTAATGAGTAAAGCTACCAATCTTCATCCTGTCACTATCATCTGTGGATTATTGTTATTTGGTCACTTTTTTGGAATATTCGGTATGATTTTAGCAACTCCAATTATGTCTATATTTAAAGTGCTATGGCATTTTTTAGATGAAAAATATGACTTCTTCAATGATAATCAAAAAGTAATCTTAACTAAAGAAGCAGAGAACTAGATAATAATCTAGTTTTTTGATGAAAATAAATATCAAGTAACTGTTCATTTATAAATTTTTTTGTTATAATGTTTTGGAAAGGTGATTAACTATGGCTATTTCAAGAAATGAACTAAGAAAAAAAATAATGATTATTTTATATCAAATTGACATATATAAAGAACAAAAAATGGATGTTTGCATAGATACTATAATCAAAGACAATATCGAAATAGACAATGAATTTGTAAAAGATATAGTTCACGGAGTAATAAAAAAACAAGACCAAATAGATGAATTAGCCAATAAACTTATGAAAGATTGGACAATAAACCGTCTTGACAAATCTGGCGCCGCAATTTTGCGAATGGCTTTATATGAGTTGAAGTATACAAAAACTCCTGAAGTAGTAGTCATCAATGAAGCAATTATTTTAGCGAAAAAGTATTGTGATGATTCTGTAAGAAAGATTATTAATGCTATTTTAGACAAAACCCTAAAAATGTAGTTTTAAATATTTTGTATACAATACAATACAATAAAAGGAGAAAATGCTGATGATACAACCAAAATTCACTAAAGAAGATAAATCTTTATTATATGAAACTACTATAAGGCAAAAAGTAAAACTAAGCAGTGGTACTTATTATGTTAATAGTTTTAAACGTTCCAGGTATTATTATGAGGTTATCGCTTACGAGTTAGCGCAAATTTTTGGGCTTTTTGCTTTAGAATATCATTTAGTTGAACTTGGTAATGATCCTGACAACCTCTGTTATGCTGTAGTAAGTAAAGATTTAAATAGCTATGGAAAGTTCACCGAAATTGCTCCCATGGCAGTAAAAGACTATCAAGAAGGCGTTGGAAATGACAAAAGAGATAAGTCTCTTTGTTTTCTGTGGAATTTGTTAGAAAAAAGATATGGTTTGTCCACGGCTAATATGATTGAATTTGTTAAAATGTACATTTTTGATTTGCTATTTTTAAATAATGATCGTCATTTTTATAATTTTGGTCTACTTGAGAGTGCAAATCGTCGCAATTTAGTCTTATATGACAATGAATATATCTTTGACCAGGGTTCTGCCAATTTAGTAGTGGGATCTGGCTATGCTACTAAATTTGGCGACAGCAGTCTCGATTTAGCAAATTTTTTAAAAGAATCCAGTGTCGAGTTTATTGATCTTTTTCTTTACTATTATGATTTAATTACAACGCCTTATTTAGAAAAGTTATTAGGTGAGATTGAACAAAAATATAGTATATCCATTCCCCGTAAAGACTACATATTATATTACTATGATTACAATCGTAAAAAATTGCAAAAAAGCATGGATAAATTATGGGGCCCAGTTTTATTTCGTCCACTTCATGAAATCGATAAACAAAGAATTGCCAAAGCTGGATTACTAGGAACTGCCCAAAAAATATCGATTGGCTTTCGTGAGTATTATGTAAAACAACGGAGTGATATAGAAACTGGTCATGAATTAATTGGTTCTGCTTTAGCTGAAATTCTAAACATTCCCACCCCAAAGACTCGGATAATTAACATTAATCGTAAATGGTATATATTAAGTGAAGAAATTCCAGAGTTGCAAACTTGTGAAAATTTATTCGAAGTTAATAATCTGCAAGATATATGGAATGAACTGGAAACACTAGGTATGAAAAAAATGACTGAAGTAATCCGCATATATTTATTTGATATTCTTTTCCTAAATAGTGATCGCAGTGCAAGAAATTATGGTTTTGCTAAAAATAAAAATGGACAAGAGCAATTATTCGCAATTGATCATGAACTTATTTTTGATTATGACGTAAAACCTGTGATTACTGAGAGTGAAGATGAAAGAACACGCGAATGGTTCTATGATAATCAAGAAGATCTTTTAACTAGTGGCTATCAAGAATTAAAAAAGTTTTTTGATCATTCGGATACCATCTATAAAGAAATGTTTCGAGAAATGTACCAAAAAGTATCGCCAAAAGTTTTAGAAAGTGTTATAGATACTATTGAAAAAGAAGGCTTTTTAGTTCCTGATAAAGTGACTATTTTAGAAACATATCAAGCCTATTATGAGTCTATTGGCAGGTTATGGACAGAAGAAAGAGGAAACGCGCGATGAATAATGAAAAATATCTAAAAATATGTGAATTAAATAATTATATAAAAAGTATCCTAGATCAAGACCTTTTTTTAAACAAAGTTTATTTAAAAGGAGAAATTAGTAATTTTAAAAATCACACTCGAGGTCATTTATATTTTACATTAAAAGATGAAACATCTAGATTAAATGCTGTGATGTTTCTAAACAATGCTTCTAAGCTTACATTCGAACCCGAAGATGGAATGAATGTTTTAGTAGAAGGCAGAATATCAGCTTATCCTAGTCAAGGTAGTTATCAAATATATGTAGATAAAATGGAACCGGACGGTCTCGGTGCATTATATATTGAATTTGAGAAATTAAAGAAGAAATTGGCAACTGAAGGATTGTTCAATAAAGAATATAAAAAAGAAATCCCTAAATATCCCAATCGGATAGGAGTTATTACAGCCTCGACTGGAGCAGCTGTTAAAGATATCATGAGTACGATTAAAAGAAGATATCCATTATGCGAAGCCATATTATTTCCGACATTAGTTCAAGGTCGCGATGCAGCCCCCAATATCGTAAAGCAAATAAAAAGAGCCGATTCATTTGGTGTTGATACGATTATTGTTGGTCGAGGAGGGGGATCAATCGAAGACTTATGGGCCTTTAATGAAGAAATAGTGGCTCGAGCGATTTTTGATTGCAAGACTCCGATCATCAGTGCCGTTGGTCATGAAATAGATTGGACAATTTCTGATTTTGTTGCTGATTTAAGAGCGCCCACTCCAACTGGAGCCGCGGAAATGGCAGTTCCAACTGTCCTAGATACATTGAGTATGATAGATAATTATAAGATCCGCTTAAATAGATTTGTTAAAAATATGGTCAATACCAAATTTATTACATTGAGAAATCTAAAAAATAGTTTTGTATTAAAAAGTCCTATGTCGATGTATGAGATAAAAGAGCAGAAACTTGATAGATTAGTCGATAATATAACGAAGGATATTAAAAATATCTTAATTGCCAAAGATAATGAATATAAAAGACTTCAAATGTCATATATATTACAGAATCCCTTAAATTTGATATTTGACAAAAAAGTCAAGTATGATTTGTTAATTAATACCTTAAAGCATGTTAATCCGCTTGGTATCTTAGAAAAAGGGTATTCTCTAGTAAGTAAGGATAATGAATTATTAAAAGATAGTCGTGAAGTAAAAAAAGAAGATGAAATAAAAATAAAGTTATATAAAGGGGAAATAAAAGCAATAGTCAAGGAGACAAATTATGAACAAATATGATATTGATTTGCTGTTTTTAAATAATTTATTAAGCAAATCACTCAATAAAAGAGATAGGCTAGAAAAGACAAAGCAAGAAATAAGTGACAATACCGCGGAGCTTTTAGCTGAATTAGAAACGATTGAAAAAGAAATAAATATTGACCTTGATAACTTAAGAAAGATAGCCTCATTATCTGAAAGACGTTGGGACCTAAGAAAGAATAGTTTAAGAAAATTTGGCAAACAGATATTTGGCACTACAGCGATTTTAGTCCTAGGTTTAAGTATTAATCATATAACATTCTCATATTTTTGGTCTCCCATTACAGATTTCCAACTTGGAGGGGAGAGATTTTTGAATATAAGTTACATGATTATTGGTGGTATAGTTGCCAGTTGGCAATTAATTAATGCAAGTGTATCAGGCTTAATCGACAGTTATCTGATGAAAAAAGAAGTATCAGAGCTAGATGAAGAAAAAATCAAAGAATCTCTTCATCATAAAAAGAGCCGGAAAATCTCTTTAGCTAGCGAAGTACAAGAATATTTAAAAGCTAAAGACGAAACTCAAAATAATTTAGATAAAACAAATGAATTAATAGATGAAATTGAAACTAAATTGAGTGAATTAAGTGCCTTAAAACAGGCTGCAATAGATCGTTTGGTCGCTTCTAAAGAGCCATATATGGACGCTTTATATGCGGAAGAAAGTATTGCATCAGAAATAACTTTGTTAAGAGAAAAGCACGAAACAAAGACACAACCGTTGACAAATACATAAAAATGCGCTATTATAGTGGACAATTAAATTATTTAAAGGGGAAACTAAGAATAATTTAAAAGGGGGAAATTTTTATGTATAAGTTTAAAGAAAGTATCGAACAAGGTACAAGAAGACTTGGAGAATATTATCTTGAATATGGGAATATAAACCAAGAAATTACTACAAAAGAAGAGAGAAAGACAGAACATGAAGTTGCCATAGCCGTTTTGGAACAAGAAATAGGTTTTTTTCAGAATAAACTATCTACTTTACAAAATGCAGATAATCTTCGGCTAGAAATAATTAAAAAGACTTTAAAAAAGTTTGCTAAAAGAGCTATTGTAGAAATGGGAGCTATCACAGCCATAACATGTTTAACTCCATTAACTGCACCATTTGGTGCGTTAGCTGGTATTGCGACTCTAACCATAGCTGGAAAAAGAGCAGTTAAAAAGTATAAAAATGATGTTGACCCAATAGTAGAAATTGAACAAGAAAATGTGGAAGAAAGTTTAATTGCTAAGATTGAAATTCGCAAAGGAAAAATAGCAAAACACCAAAACATTTTAGACATACTAAATCAACAAATATCTAAATTGGGAGAAAAACATGAAGATTTAAAAAATTGTATATTAATGTTATGCAATCAAATTAAAGCTTTAGAAGAAAATAGACAAATGGCAATCGATGAACTTCTGTCAAATAGTTTAACTGATAAGTTAGACGAATGCTATGATGTTACTTACGGTGAGGCTAATCCTACTGAAGTAAGACCATATGCCAGAGGAAGGAAAAAGATTAAAATTGGAGAAAACGTTTGAAAACGCCTTACAAGAATTAGAAGGAATAGTTAAAGAATTAGAAAGTGGAAATGTTGAATTAGATACAGCTATTGAAAAATATACTGAAGCCATGAAATTAGTCAAATTTTGTAATGAAAAACTAAATGATGCCACAGCTAAAGTTAATAAAATATTAACTGAAGATAATGAATTAAAAGAATTCAAAACGGAAGAGCAGGATTAATGATGGAAATAAAAGAAATTACGAATAGAGATATAGATTTTGCTAAATGGTATACAGATATATGTAAAAAAGCAGACTTAGTTGATTATTCAGGGGTAAAAGGGAGTATGATAATACGCCCTCTTGGTTTTGCTATTTGGGAACAAATGGAAAGAATTTTAGATGAAAAGTTTAAAGAAACAGGACATGAAAATGTTCAAATGCCGATGTTTATCCCTGAAAGTTTGTTAAAAGTAGAAAAAGATCATGTCGAAGGATTTGCACCTGAAGTAGCTTGGGTCACGGAAGGGGGAAAAGAACCTCTTGATGAAAGAATGTGTGTAAGACCGACAAGTGAAGTATTATTTTGCGAACACTACAAAAAAATAATTAATTCATACCGTGATTTGCCGAAATTATATAATCAATGGTGTACAATAGTCCGCTGGGAAAAAACGACTAGACCATTTTTACGTTCAAGAGAAATATTGTGGCAAGAAGGTCACACAATGCATAGCACAGAACAAGAGGCTCGTGAAGAGACATTGCGAATCTTTAACATTTATAAAGAATTTCAAGAAGAATATTTAGCCATGCCTGTTATCACGGGAAAAAAGACTGAAAAAGAAAAATTTGCTGGAGCTTTAGAAACATATACGATTGAGGCAATGATGTATGATGGATACGCTCTTCAAAATGGAACAAGCCATTATTTTGGTCAAAATTTTGCTAAAGCATTTGGAATAGAATTTACTAACAAAGAAAATAAATTAGAAACGCCTTATCAAACAAGTTGGGGAGTATCGACAAGAATGATTGGTGGACTTATCATGACTCATAGCGATAATAATGGTTTAGTTTTACCACCAAAAATCGCTCCATGGAAAGTGATTATTATTCCTATTGGCAATGTGACTGAAAAGCTAGACGAATTAGAAGAAAAATTAAAACAAGAAAAAATAACTTTTAAAACTGATCGCTCTGATAAATCCCCTGGATATCGCTTTGCAGAAGCGGAAGTAAAAGGGTATCCTATTCGAATAGAACTAGGAGAAAGAGATTTAAAAGAGGATAAAATAACATTAGTAAGAAGAGATACATTAGAAAAAATTACGCTCTCTTTTAAAGAAATTATTCCCAAAATAAAAGAAATCATGGAAATAATGCAAAAAGAAATGTTTAACCGGGCTAAGAGGCGCCGCGATGAAATGATTTATGAAGCTAATACTTATGAAGAATTAAAAGAAATAGCCGATAATAAATCGGGATTCATCAAAATCAATTGGTGTGAAAATACTGAGTGTGAAAATAAGATAAAAGACGACATCGGTCTTAAATCTCGTTGTTTAATTGATTCGGAAAAAGTAACTGGTCCATGTGTAGTATGTGGAAAAAAAGCAAAAACTAGATTATACGTCGGAAGACAATACTAAAGAGTAAACCAAAAGTTTACTTTTTTATTTTAGTTATATTGTAATAAAAGGAATAAATTGGCAATAACTAATTATTGGCTTTTTAATAAATAAAATACCATCCATAATAAATTCGAAAGGTGATTTTTATGAAAAAGAAATTAATTATATTAGCATTATTGTTATTTCCGATAAATACACTTGCTTATTCAAACTATATAATTCCTGGGGGAGAAACTTTAGGAATAGAAGTAAACTCCAGTGGTGTGATGGTTATTGGCTTTTATCAAATAAAAGGAAGATATAACAAAGGAACTCCGGTAATAAAATCTGGAGATTATATAACTAAAATAAATGATAAAGAAATAAATAATATCAAAGAATTGACTACTATGATTGAAAAATCTGTCCAAGAAGAGAAAGTTGAAATCACATTCACTCGAAATGGAGAAGAAAAAAAGAGTACGTTAGAATTAATTAAAGAAGATGGCGTATACAAAACCGGATTATATGTCAAAGATTCCATCACGGGTATTGGAACCCTTTCATACATTGATCCTGAAACTCGTATATATGGGGCTTTAGGTCACGAGATAACGGAATCTAATACTAATAGTATTGTTGAAATAAAAGATGGAACTATATTCCGTAACTACATCACGGGAATCGATAAAAGTAGCAATGGCATACCAGGAAGTAAAAACGCTAAATTCTATTATAATACTCAATATGGAACAATTTTAAAAAATACTCACGTTGGAATATATGGTAAATATGAAGAGGATCTTCCTGACAAAGAAGCATTAGAAGTAGCAACAAAAGATGAAGTTAAAATAGGTGATGCACAGATATATACAGTTTTAGAAGGAGAAAAAGTAGAAAAATATAGCATAAATATCAAATCGATCAATGAAACAGCAAAGGTAAAAAATATATCCTTTGAAATCACTGATGAAAATCTAATATCTAAAACAGGTGGAATAGTTCAAGGTATGAGTGGATCGCCAATAATCCAAAATGGGAAAATCATAGGAACAGTAACTCATGTCATTATCGATAACCCTTTAACAGGATATGGAATATTTATAACAACAATGCTAGAAGAAGGAGAAAAATAATTGGTTCAGTACCAGTTTTTTTCTTGTCAAATTTTGTATAAAAAATCTCAGTTAAGAGAAAACTAACAGTGCTTAATTGACTATCTGATATCTTTAGTTTTGCAGCAAAATTGAGCAAACCTAGGTTGGACCAAGGTTTGCTCG
>CAMNRN010000024.1 GCA_946553095.1 uncultured Mycoplasmatota bacterium | reverse complement strand
TGTCAAAAAGTCGTTTTTATGTTATTATGAATATGTCAAGGAAACTTGCATAAAACATATCACCAGCCCCTTTTCTTACGAAAGTTGGCAAGCACTCAACTGTTAATATATTCCCTAAGTAAATTATAACAGTAAATTTTGTATAACAATATGGTTTGTTAAATTTTGCCAATTTAGTAAACACACGTACGTGGCAAAGTTAACTTATATTCTTTTTTGAAAGACCATGAATATCTAAATGATTTTGAGTTAGAATGGTTTTTACATTTAATTACAGATTATTTGAGTTATGAACAATTTTGTAAAGATTTGTATTTTGATTATGAGCATTTAATTTTTTTTATCGGACAAATATAGTTATTACTGAAGATGATTATATAGATTATCCAAGCGAATATTATTCAGGAGTTTTTTATGAAGAATGTATTTTATCAAGAGATTTAATTGATACTTTTATTGTATCGTTTCACCTTTGTAGTATTTATTGTTCAAAATATGTATGATGAATTAATGCAATGTAAAGACAGCACTTATGCTTAAATACATAATATTTAATGTAATCCATATAAAAAAAAGATTTAAACACCCCCTCAAGTTTAAATCTTTTATTTGTTATCATGTAACATATTTAATAAGTCTATCTTAAACATATCTTTTGAAGCATTAGCTTTAGATATCATGATTCCTTTGTATGTTGTCAATTCTGATCTATGACCTTCTAATAAGATATCTGAAGGTGTAATAGTTTCTAATACTACTGTTTCATTCTTTTTGTGAACACTATATATAAGTTTTACTTCTCCATGAATTTGAGTAAACATTTTATCGCTTGGCAATTTTAATTCATATGTTTCTGTATCATTCTTCTCGTTTGATGATACTAATTTTCCAACAAATTGACCATTTCTTAAAGCTGGATAATATTCAAAATTCAATTTTTTAAACGCAAGCATATTGTATTTTTTTAATGCTCTTTCTAATTTTTTAAACTCATTTTCGCAAATATAATCTAAAACATAACCTTTCATCAAATTTTCCCCCTTAATACCTGATAATACTATTATACCAAATTTTAATGTTTTTGTCAAATTTGTGTAAAACGTCTTGTGATATATATAATATTCCCACGATATATAAGGAATTATACCAAAAAAAGAAGAATTTGTCAAATTTTGACAAATCTATTTCATTTTGCTTGATTTTTGGTTAGTCCTATTCTAGTTTTAATGTGATTTCCATAGTTAGCGCTTTGATCATGATCTAAGTTCAAGTAATAAAGATTGAAAGTCCATTCTTGGATGGTATTTGTCATACTAGAATTAGATGTTATCGGAAAATTTGCAGCTACTTCTATAAGTCCTTGATGGGTTGTGATATCAAATCCAGATATCTCATTTTGCGTTTTATACTCTAAACCAGAAAGAGATGTCACTTCGCCGTCTGGACCTGTTACTTTAAGAAGCAACTCTGGAGTATCAGTATTTTTGGTGTACTCAAATGTATTTTCAGGTATATCAATGTAGACATAATATGTATATGACGCTTGATTGTCCGACTCATTTGCTTTTAACGTCACTTGATTGGTGGAACTAACCATAACTGCTGGTTCGCCTTCTTTTAAACTATTTGTTGTTATGTCAAGAGATAATGGATTTCCTATTTTAAATTTCAATTCATCAACTAAATCACTATTTAAATGTACTTTACTTATAACGTCATTGACACGCATTGTTAAAAAGGCATAAGCTATACGAGATACTAAAAGAATAGCTACGACGACAATTATAATACTCAATATTAATAAAGTTTTATCATTTTTTATTTTTTTTATCATTTTCTCACCTACTTTTTATAATGACGATAGTTTCTCCTAAATTCCAAGCATTTAGTTTATATTCTAAGACTAGTCGATTTTTTTTTAATACTCTATGAACTTCTTTGGTTAATACATTGGTGCTTTTTCCATGAATAATTCGAACTAAATTATTTTTTAACAAATAGTTTTCGTTGATAAAGCCATCCACCAGTACTGGAACCATGCTGGTTATTTCTCCATGCAAATCTAATTTTGGCGTTTTACTGGTTAAAAACATTTATTGTTGACCTTGCCCATTTGTCGAAACTGCTGGTTCTGTTATTCCTGGTTGTGGGGTTTGAGAGGCAACAACTTGTTTCTCAGGGGTTGAAGTTGATGGTTGACTTACTTGGGTTTGCATTTGAGCTTGTGGTGCATTTTGGTTTGCTGGTGATGTTGCCATCACATTCATTTTTTGAGCATATTCATCTAAAACCGTAGATAAAGCGGGAACTGATGCTCTGCTACCAACTGTTTTTACAGAAAGTCCCCCAGCAATATTTGCTAAAGTAATACATTTTTCTAAATCATATTTATTAGCTATTCCATATGTAAATGCTCCATGGAAGATATCTCCCGCTCCAGTTGTATCTTTTGCTTCCACTTTTAAGCCAGGCATAATTTTCACTTGATTATTGTGAACATATAAGGCTCCTTTTTCTTCTAAAGTAATTATAATATTAGCACTAGGAAAACGAGCTTTTAATTTAGAATAAACATTAACTAAAGTATTGGGTACTTCAAAGTTTATTTTTAACCCCGATACAGTTTCGGCAAAACCTTTAGAACAAACTATATAATGCATGTATTTACATAGCTCTAATAATTCTTTGGTTACTCTTCCAGCATCGACTATCCTAATAGCATTAGGAAATTTTGTAATAGCATTTTGAGCTGCTCCATAGTCGTGACCATCAGTGTAAATGATATCAGGAGTAAATTCATATTGATATTTTTTTAACGCAGTGTATTCATCAGCAACATTAAACACTGTACGAGTTCCACTTTTTTTATTGATGATTATGAATGATAATGATGTGGCTTTTTCGTAAGTAGTTTCAATTAAATCAGTTTTTACACCTACGGAAGAAAACTCTTTTTTTATTTTTTCACCAAAATCATCTGAGCCAATAACCGTTGCTATCCAGACATCCATTCCCCACTTTCCAAGCAAATAGGCAGCATTACTAGCAGGGCCTCCTCCAGACTCAACTTTTTCTGTTAAACGATATTTAGTATTTTCTATGGGATAATCTTCCATGGGACAAGTAATATCGTAACTTGTATGTCCTATACATAATATTTTCATTAATCATTTTCCTTTCTATTATTTATTTTTATTTAAACAAACCGATATGGATCCTCCATCGGTCTGATCCCAACCTGATTTTGTCTAGTGAACTGGTAGGGCACTATAGTAGTATTCACTTAAATTCATACTTTAGCTTCATACGTTTTATTTATCTTGTTTTTTCCTAGTTCATAGTCATATGCAGTCTTAGCATTAGTGGCTCCTCCACTGGCCCATGTTAATCCTCCTACTTGCCATGAAGTTAATGCAATTTTATCTGCCCATAACGTTCCCAGGATACGCAAATAGGTCTCATTTAAATAAATCGTATTTAACCTGCTTTCGTTCCAATTATTTTGAAAATTATCTTCATTTATATTATTCCAATAGTATAAATTTATTTTACTTTTTTCTCCTTGGTAGGTTGATTCTGATGTTGCTACTTGATAATAATCTCCACTTGCTACAGGTTGTTCAATTATTGCATAATCATATTTGATTAGCTTTACCTCATTATCAAATACACCAATTATCCGATAAAGATTATCATTTGGGCATTGCGTTTCTTCACTTCCAAAGCAGACAAAGTTATTAACTGTATCATGAGCTCCTGCATACTGGCACGAATTATCTTCTGCTCCGTTTTTTAAACTGCTATCATGATAATAAATTGAACTGTCTAATTTATAGTTTTCTTTGATACATTGTGCTACTATTCCTACTTGCCATTCTTCTTCTGTTTTATGTTCAGCGTTACTTTCTATGACTTCAATTAGCTTATTATCAGCAATTGTAATTAATCCTTCTGGTTTAGTTACTTGCAAAAGTATTTCTGGAATTCTTTCTTCTGTCGTACAGTCAAATTCATTCTTACTTATCTGTAAATAAAGATAATAATTATAACTCGCAACATTTGTTTTATTGTTCGCTATAAGTGTTGCCTTAGCTGTTGTAGCATCGTTTACATTTCCTGCTCCTTCACCAAAATTTTCTTTAGTTACATTTAAGTTTAAATTTTTGCCCGTTTCAAACTTTAAACTATCCGTGGTATTTGCTGTTAAATTGATGTTGGCGCTTTGACCGGATTCCGTTTGAGCTATAAAATAAGCATAGGAGGCACCTATTAAAATAGCTATTAGAGTCAAGATAGTTACTACTATTAAGCTTATTTTTCTTGTATCCATAGTACTGTTCTCCTATTCTCTATTTATTTTATCAAAAAAAAGAGAGAAAATCTATATTTTCTCTTTTACTTTACAAACTTTTTAATCTTTTACTTTTTATGACATCTACTCTCAACTAATAAGTTTTGGTAACGGTTTTAAGCAACATCAGTCTTTTTTATAATAAATATCTTTTTCCCTTTATAAAAAGCATAAAAAACATCTTTCTCTGTTAAGTCTTTTTTGGATAATTCATCTTGAAGCCATGTTTCATTTTTATGAATATACTTTAGAGCTTTTTTCTGGATTGATCCATCTAGAATTAATGGCATGGGATAACTAGATTTAATTTTAAAAGGATTGTACTTAAAGATAGATAATTTGCCATTTGGTTCTAAAAAGGCATATTCTACTTGTTCAATATCTTTTATTTCATTTTGACGCAAACTAATTAATAAATCATCTAAAGTGTATCTTTGTTTAATCATTTCTCGATAGTGAATTTTACCATTACAAATAATTAAAGAAGGTTTGCCATCAAAAATCGTTCTAAATGTTCGGGATTTAATCGCAATATAACCAAATATAACTTCAAGAGCTACTAGAGCAATGATGGGAATTATTGTGAGATAGATGGGATCTTTAATGTTTTCAATGCTTATAGCTACCAGTTCGGCAATTAGAATGGAAACTATTAAATCTATTACTCCTAATTGACCAATTTCTCTTTTTCCCATGATGCGATATGCAAGAGTGACAAAAAAGTAAAAAAAGACAGTTCGAAATAATGCAGTAAATAAAGGCATAAAATAATCACCATTTTTATTATGGAACATTTCATACTAATTTAATCATAAACATATTATTTATTAGGTGGTATTCATGAAATTGTTAAAAAATATGGGATTTTATATTATTTTCTTAGTTTTAATCATTTTTATTTGCAGTCTTTTAAATTTAATCGGTGTTAATAGCACAATAACTAATTTTCTTCTCTTTCTATTTAATATCTGCTTATTTTTCATCTATGGATTTAAAACTGGTATCAAAGCAAAAGAAAAAGGCTATATCGCAGGCATAAAAATAGCTTTATGTATGCTTTTATTTCTTATCTTAATAAATATTTTTATGGTTCGAAGTTTCTTACAAGTATCCACGATACTCTACTATTTAATATTAGTTTTGATTGGAACTTTTGGGGGAATGTACGGAAAGTCAAAGAAAAAAGAAGAAGATTAATCTTTTACCACAAACGTGTAAAGACCTTCTTCTTTTTCGATATATGAAGCGGGATTATATATTTTTTTAGTGACAGGATTAACTTGATTTATTAAATATCCATTTTGGTATAGATTGTCTAATGTCACTAAAACTCCAGAACACTTTTTTTCATTAAAGCATTTTTTGGCTTGCTCAATGATATATTTTTCACTCACTTCTAACAAATGATCGTTATGATTTTTAATTATTTTATAAGTTGTTATACTAGATATTAAGAATAAAATGATCAAAATAGTTGCTAAAATCCATTTTTTATTCATGTTTTTCACCATAGTAATCTTTTTTAAATTGTTCTTTATATTCTAGTAAGGTTCCTTTTTCAATGTTTTCCCGAATTTCTTGCATTAAATTATGTAAAAATGTTATATTATGGATTGATAAAAGTCTTGCTCCGAAGGTTTCATTGGTTGTAATTAAGTGACGAATGTAGGCTAAAGTATAATTTTTACAAGTATAACAATTACATGTCTTTTCAATAGGTTCAAACATTTCTTTATATTTGCTGTTGCGAATGTTAATATCTCCATTTTTAGTATGGGCATGTCCATGTCTTGCTAGTCTTGTCGGACTTACACAATCAAAGATATCAATTCCTCTTATTACACCTTCAATTAAATCGATAGGTTCACCTATTCCCATTGCATAACGGATTTTATCAACTGGTAGAAACTGAGTAGAATAAGAGAATGCGTTATACATATCAGTTTTAGATTCATGGTCATTAGCTACTCCACCAATTGAATAGCCATCAAAACCAATTTCGACAGTCTTTTTGGCACTATATTCTCTTAAATCTTGATGAGCTCCACCTTGAACAATTCCAAAAAGCAATTGATCGGGATTTTGATGAACTTTTTTTCCTCTTTTTGCCCATCTTATTGTTCTTTCAATACTTTGTTTCAAATAATCATAACTGGCACTAGCTGGAGGACATTCATCAAAACTCATAGCAATGTCACTGCCTAACTTATTTTGAATTTCAATCGACTTTTCAGGAGTTAAAAATAATTTATCTCCATTTAAATGATTTTTAAAATGAACGCCTTCTTCTGTTATGTCCTTAGGTTTAGCAAGACTAAAGACTTGAAAACCACCAGAGTCAGTTAATATAGGACCATCATAGTTCATAAATTTATGCAGACCTCCAGCTTTTTGTACAATATCTTCACCTGGTCTTAACCACAAATGATAAGTATTAGCCAAAATGATCCCCGATCCCATTTCTTTTATCTCTTCTGGAGATAAGGTCTTTACTGTAGCGTTTGTTCCCACGGGCATAAACATTGGAGTTTTATATTCCTTTTGATGATAGGTAATGACTCCTATTCGAGCCTTGGTTTTTGAATCTGTTTTTTCTAGTTTAAATTGTAACTTCATATTTTATCACGAAATCATTTTATCACATATCTAGTATCTTTGTATAGACAAAAACATTTTTTAACCATAAAATAGAATTAGGTGATTTTATGAATGATAAACTTCTTTTTATGACAATTTTTTATGTACTAGCCTTTTTTTCCTTTTATAAATACTTTATTGTTGAAAGAAAAATTAAGAAAATGGAACAAATCGAGGCAGTCTGTACAGATGTGATCGTAAGACGTACTTATGAAAAAAAGTATTATATGTATTACTATAAAGCAAACTTTAATGGAGAAGAAGTCAATTTTAGCGAAAGAAAAAGATTGCCTTTTATGCAAACTTTTATTTTAATTAATCATAAATATACGATGTTTGTAAGTAAAGATTTAAAAGATTATGTTTTACCTATTCAATTTTTAACTTATAAATTTTATTTATGGGCAACTGTTTTTTTAATCGTCGTTCCCTTAATCATTTTTAGATAATATTTTTATAAACATTGCATCACCAAAAGAAAAGAAACGAAAATCATGATCAATTGCATATTGATAGGCATTCAATATGTTTTTTTTACTTGATAAAGCGGAAACTAACATTAACAATGTACTTTTAGGTAGATGAAAATTAGTAATTAAACCATCGATAGCTTTAAAGACATATCCAGGATAAATAAAGATGTCAGTAGTTCCGTGGGTTGGAATAAACTCGCCATGTTTTTGCATAATTGTCTCTAAAACTCTTGTTGATGTTGTTCCAACTGCATAAATATTTCTTTTTTCTCGCTTAGCTTTATTTAGCTTTTCAGCAGATTCTTCACTTAAAATGTAATATTCACTATGCATGTGATGTTCTCTTATATCGGTTACTTCAACTGGTCTAAAAGTTCCTAGACCTACATGCAATGTTACATAAATGATTTCTATTCCCATCTTTTTGATCTCTTCTAAAAGTTCTGTTGTAAAATGAAGTCCTGCCGTGGGTGCCGCGGCACTACCTTCGTGTTTAGCATAAACTGTTTGATATCGAGAATTATCTTGTAAGTGTTCATGAATGTAAGGCGGAAGCGGCATTGTGCCTAAGTGTTCTAAAATTTCCATGAAAATTCCTTCATAAATAAATTCTACTTCCACTAAACCTTCTTTTTTCTTTTCTGTTACCTTAGCTTTTAAGATGCCTCCACCAAAAGAAACAATGCTACCGACATGAAGTCTTTTAAACGGTCTAGATAAACACTCCCAGGTATTATTTGTAATATTTCTTAATAACAATAGTTCTATGATAGCTTTTGTGTCAGCTTTTTCACCAATTAACCGAGCAGGAATTACTTTTGTATCATTTAATACGAGACAATCACCTTTTTTTAAATAAGAGGTTATGTTTTTAAAAATTGTTTCTTCTAATTTCCCTGTTTCTTTATCCATTAGTAAAAGTTTAGAATTGCTTCGACTGGAAAGTGGAGTTTGGGCAATTTTGTCTTCGGGCAAAAAATAATTGTATTCTTCTATATTCAAAATATCACTTCTCTTCTATTACTTTTATTGTTTTTTGATATAATTCTTCATGAATATCTTCAATAGTTCTAACTGCTTTATCTTTTATACAGTTTATTTTTTCATAACCATATAATTCACTTAACAACATATATGTCTCTTCAGCCGATTTTAAATGATCATAACTTGATTCTAATTGATCTAAATGTTCATAAGTATTACGAGTTTCTTTTAATTTATAAGCATAATCTTGGGGCATGTATAAAATAAAGACAATGTCTGGTTCGGGTAATTCTAAAATATCAAATTCTAACATGGCGATTTTTTTAAACATTTTTATTTTTTCATCCCGGCTTTTTAGTTTTCCTCCTTGGTGAGCCATATTAGATATAGTGTAACGGTCTAAAATTACTATTTCGTCTTGGGCAAGATGGTCCAATATGGTTTGGCGGTGATATCTTCTGTCCGCAGCATAATAACAAATGCTGGTTAAAGCATCAACATTCGGAGCTTTTTCTGGAAACCACCCTTCACATATGTAGTCTTTTCCTAAATATGGCCCACCGACTATTTTTCCAGTTGGAGAATTATATTGAGGAAAGCCAAATTGGAAAACTTTTTTTCCATCAGCTTTTAATCTTGCAATCAATTTCTCAGTTTGAGTTGCCTTTCCTGAACAATCAGTTCCTTCTATAACAATTATTTTGCCTTTTTTCATATTGACCTCTTTTCATATAATACTATTTCATAATGAATGCCATTTTCGGCAAATTTGTTTAATACTTTTCTTGTGTAATTCTTAGAATTAAACTGAGGAAAATAAGTATCTGCCTCTGCATTCATGTGAATTTCGGTTAAATAAAGTCTTTTCGCATACGGAAGAAATAACTTATAAATCATTGCTCCACCTATAACAAAAACTTCTTCATCTATTAACTCGAAATCTTTTAAAAGTTTAGAAAAGTCAGAATAGATAGTAACTCCTTTAATTTGCTTTAAACTTCTTGATAAAAGTATATATTCTCTATTTTTTAAAACGCCTGGTAGAGAATGATAGGTATTAGTTCCCATGATGATTTTTTTGTTCAAAGTCATATTTTTAAAATTCTTTAGATCTTCTTTTAAATGCCAAATTAAATCATTATCCTTCCCTAATTCTAAATTTTTTCCAACTGCCGCGATTATACTAATCATAGTATACCTACTGAGTTATTTTAAATTTAATCGGACCATGGTGTTCATAATTATCAATTCTAATATCTTTTAATTCCTTAGAGTTATCGAATTGATAGAAATCTTTAATCTCTGGATTTACCCATAATGTCGGAGCAGCAAAATCACCTTTTTCTTCAAATCTCTTTATTTGTTCTTTAATACCTTCGATTTGATTAACGTAGATGTGAGCATCTTTAATACTGTAGTTTATTTTGCCTGGTTTTAAATTACAAACTTGAGCAATGAGAGTTAGAAGAACGGAATATTGAGTAACATTAAAAGGAAGACCTAAGGGAACATCGCAACTTCTTTGATGTATTAGTAAATTGATATATCCATCTGTTACGTCCCATTCAGTTGACCAAACACAACTTGGAAGAACTGCTGTATCAATATAATCATCTTGCCATAAAGATATGATTAAGCGACGATCGGTTGGATTGTTTTTTATCGTATTAATTATTTTATCTGTAAAACCAAATTTTCTAACGATATATCCATAAGCAGTCCCTATTGTATGAGCCTGATCTTTGCCAAAGTCTTTAACAATTTCTTTTTTTACCAATTGATTATTTTCTAAAACACTTTGTGTTGCTCTCCATAGACCATCTTCGTCAATTTCCCATTCGTCCCAAATATGGACTCCTCTTTCTTGTAACCAACGAACATCGTTTGATTGAGCTTGATATATCCATAACATTTCTAGTATGGCTTGACGGAAATATAGTTGCTTGGTAGTTAAGCAAGGAAATTCTTTTTGTAAATCAAACTCTAGGTTATAACTTGGAATTTTAATAGTGTTAATACCTGTTCTATTTTCTACTTCTACTCCTTCAGCTAGTATTTTTTGACATAATTTTATATAATCTTTATCCCACTTTGACATAATTAAACCTCCTTATATATCTAATGGATATTTTGCCGTTAATTCTAAAACTTCTTTCGTTAATTCGGCAAGGATTTTCTCGTTTTTAGAATTTTTTAAGGCTTTAGCGATAATTTTTCCAACTTGAATAAATTCCGGTTCTTTAAAGCCTCGAGTTGTCATCGCTGGACTTCCTATTCTTATCCCACTTGTAATACTCGGTTTTTCTGTATCTCTTGGAATGGCATTTTTATTTACTGTAATGTGGATTTTATCTAGGATTATTTGCGCATCTAACCCACTTAGAGAAGTTGAAGTTTTGACATCCACTAAAATTAAGTGATTATCTGTACCTCCAGAAACGATTTTGAAACCTTCTTCTTGTAAAGTACTCGCTAAGGCTTTGGTGTTTTTTAATACTTGCTTTTGATATGCTTTGAATTCTGGTTGTAAAGCTTCATAGAAGCATTGGGCTTTAGCAGCCACGACATGCATTAATGGTCCTCCTTGAATCCCTGGGAAAATGACTTTATCTATTTTTCCTGCTAATTCTTCATTATTTGTTAAAATTAATCCTCCTCGCGGTCCACGCAATGTTTTATGGGTGGTAGTCGTTACGATATCAGCATACGAAACGGGAGATGGATGAAGATCTGTTGCTACTAATCCGGCAATATGGGCCATATCAACCATTAAATATGCGCCAACTTCGTCAGCTATTTCTCGGAATTTTTTAAAATCAATTGTCCGTGAGTAAGCACTGGCTCCAGCTATAATCATTTTTGGTTTTTCTTTTAGGGCTAAAGCTCGTATTTCATCATAATTTAGCGTTTCTGTTTGGCAATCGATATCGTAGGATACTATTTCATAATCTTGTCCAGAGAAACTCATTTTATGTCCATGAGTTAGGTGTCCTCCGTTGGAAAGATTCATTCCCATTACTTTATCACCATGTTGAAGTAATGCGCGATAAACTGCCATATTTGCTGATGAACCAGAGTGAGCTTGAACATTAGCGTATTTAGCCCCAAATAATTTTTTGGCATAAAAACAAGCTTTTTCTTCAAAAATATCAATGTACTCGCATCCACCATAATATCTTTTCTGAGGATAGCCTTCTGCATATTTATTAGTTAGGATACTGCCTTGTAATTCCAAGATACTTGGCGATACATAATTCTCACTCGCGATTAATTCTATATTTTCATTTTGTCTTTTAGTTTCTAGTTCTAATACTTTTTTTAATTCTTTATCCATTTTCTCTTCCTCTTTCATATGCTTCAATAATATTTTCCATAATCATTGCAACCGTCATAGGACCAACGCCACCAGGATTAGGGGTTATATATCGGACTTTATCTTTTACTTTTTCATAATCAACATCGCCACAGATTTTGCCGTTTTCTCGTGTTACTCCTACATCAATAACAACAGTTTCTTTTTTTACCATGTCTTCAGTTATAAGATTGGATCTACCAGTTGCCGAAATAATTATGTCAGCTTTTAAACATTTTTCATTTAAATCTTTAGTCTTGGAATGGGCTAATGTCACCGTGGCATTTTTATTCGTCAAAGCAAGACTTAAAGGATGACCAACAATATTCCCACGCCCTACTATTAAAATGTCTTGCCCTTCAACGGGTATTTTATACGCTTCTAATAACCTAATAATACCTTTTACAGTACATGGCATTAGACATTCTTTATTCATATATAAGTTATATATATTTTCTTTTGTAAATCCATCGACATCTTTATGGGGAGAAATCTCGCTGGCGCAGCGATCAAAATCTAAATGCGGATAAATTGGACTTTGGAGAATAATACCCGTTATTTTTTTATCGCTATTTAATTCATTAATATTTGCAATAATATTTTTTTCTGTGACAGTTTCTTCATATGTGTATACTTCAAAATTAATCCCTATTTTTTCGCAGGCTTTCCGTTTATTTTGAATATATATTTTACTAGCCTCATTTTTACTAGCCAAGATGATAGCTAAAGTGGCGGAGATTTTTTCTTTTTCTATTTTCTCTTTTAACTTTTCTAGTATTTCTTCTTTTATTTTTTTTCCATCTAAAATCATATACCCTCCTCTTTAATCAAATAGACTTTTATTATAATCGATTTTTAAATGTTCATAAGCAAGGGCTGTTGCAACACGCCCACTTCGAGTACGTTTGACAAAGCCTTCTTGAAGAAGAAACGGTTCAACAACATCTTCAATGGTTGAAACTTCTTCACCAATCGCCGTAGCTATCGTTTCTACACCAACTGGTCCCCCGTTAAATTTCATAATGAGACTTTCTAAGTATTCAATGTCTATTCGATCTAAACCATATTTATCAACATTTAAGCGTTCTAAAGATTTTAAGGTAATATCTAAATCAACCTCGCCTGTCCCTTCAACTAAAGCAAAATCGCGAACTCTTTTAAATAAACGATTGGCAATTCTAGGAGTCTTCCGGCTTCTTTGCGCTAATTCCATAGCGGCATCTTTAGTGATATTCATATCAAGTACTTGACTGGTTCTAATAATTATATCACGAAGTTCTTCATGGGTATAAAATTCTAACTTATTAACAATTCCAAAACGATCCCTTAAAGGGCCAGATAAATCCCCAGACCTAGTTGTCGCTCCAACCAAAGTAAAAGGCGGCAAATCTATTTTTATACTTCTACTCTTTCCTTCCCCACCGATTACAACAGAAAGTTCAAAGTCTTCCATCGCAGGATATAATATTTCTTCTATATAAGCTGGCATCCGGTGGATTTCATCAATAAATAAAACATCTCCTTCTTCAAGAGTCGATAATACAGCGGCTAAATCGCCGCTTTTTTCTATCGCAGGACCATTGGCAGTTTTGATGTCACTTCCTAGTTCATTAGCAATAATATGTGCAAGAGTTGTCTTTCCTAATCCCGGAGGACCATACAATAAAACATGATCTAATGGTTCATTGCGCATTTTAGCAGCTTCAATAAATACTTTCAAATTTTCTTTGATCTTTTTTTGGCCAACATATTCACTTAATGAATCGGGACGAATATTTTTATCAAATACATCTTCTGTTTTTTCCTCGAGGTCAATAATTCTTTCCATGTAAATCGTCCTTTCATTATTTTCTTTTCTTTACGTTCTAAAAATATTATACATGAAGTTTAAAAAAAAGAAAAGATTAATTTTTTAAAAATAAGTACCCATATTTTGTAAAATAATTCAAAAAAAATCATTGATAGACAAAGTGATTTATAGTATAATTATTTTTAGAGTAAAGGGATAGTGTGATAGACAATGTTTAGAGATTTTGACTATGAAAATAAGCCTGTTGTAGATATTGTAAACGAAATGATTATTGATGCTATCAATAAAAATGCTTCCGACATTCACTTTGATCCGACTGAAGATGTTTTAAATGTCCGAATTCGAATCGATGGTGAGCTTTTAGAATACGCAAAAGTTCCTAATATTGTTAAGAAAAATTTACTAACTAGAATAAAAATAATCTCTGGAATGAATATTACAGAAACAAGACTTCCACAGGATGGAGCGATTAAAAATTTAACAGATAATCGTGATTTGGATTTGCGGGTATCAAGCCTACCAATTGTTGATGGAGAAAAAATAGTAATCCGGATTCTTAACTATTCGATGAGTTCAAGTGGTCTGGAAACATTGGGATTAAGCGATAAAAATTTAGAAAAGATAAAAAAATTAATTAAAATACCTAATGGAATTATAATGACAGCAGGAGCAACAGGAAGTGGGAAATCGACTACTGTATATTCAATGTTACAAGTTTTAAATACATCAAATCGTAATATTATCACTGTTGAAGATCCCGTGGAAATGAAAATTGCTGGTATCAATCAAGTTCAAGTTATGAGTGATATTGGTCTTACTTTTGGTAATACCCTAAGAAGTATTTTGCGTCAAGACCCCGATATTATCATGATCGGAGAAATTCGAGACGGAGAAACCGCTCGTATCGCTGTTCGTGCTTCTATCACTGGACATTTGGTTTTATCAACAATCCATACCAATAATTCTTTAAATACAATCGAAAGACTTTTAGATATGGATGTAGAAAGATATTTACTAGGTAGTGCATTAACTGGAATTATTTCTCAAAGATTAGTTAAAAGACTTTGTCCTAAATGTCGCGAAGCAAGAGCAACAACAGCTTACGAAAAGAATCTGTTTGAAAAAGTTTTACATCAACAGATTGATTCGATTTATACACCTAAGGGCTGTAGCGAATGTATAAATGGCTATTATGGAAGAATAGCTTTACATGAAGTATTAGTTATCAATCAAGAAGTACGGGATGCCATTGTGGGTAATATTCGTAAAGAAGAATTACGAAAGTTGGTTTATCAAAAATCTGATGTCACTTCCCTATTACAAGATGGTCTTGAAAAAGTTATCACAGGAATTACCAGTATTGATGAAATTTTAAGAGTTATTGATGTTGATGATGACTTTGGCGAAAGTGATGCTGATCTTAAGGCTGCTTTGATAGGAAATATTGCTAGCGTTGAAAGTTTAGATACAAGTGTTAATCCAAGTGATAAGCAAATTGTCGAACCAACTGAAGCTATAAATGAGACAGTTAATCAAACAACTGTAGATGCTAATTTTAACGTTCCTGATTCAAATGAAAAAGCACTTCCTACACCAGAAGAGTTTGTTAATCAGTTTACAATGAATATTCCAGCTATGCCGATAGATAGTCGAACTATAGAAACTTTATAATTAAAGAAGAAATAAAAAAAACCAAGGTCTCCCTTGATTTTTTTGTTATCAATAGCTTATATTTAGATTTCGAACGAGTCTGTAAATAATTTTGTGTAAAGAAAAATCCTTTCTATGGTAATATAGAAA
>CAMNRN010000023.1 GCA_946553095.1 uncultured Mycoplasmatota bacterium | reverse complement strand
ATCCATACCGGATAAGATAACAATAGGATAATGTCCATTGATAAAAAATAAGGAGAGTGATTTAAATGTTTGTTGGAGAGAATCCAATTCATATTGAGGCGAATGCTGATATTGCAGAAGTGGTGTTGATGCCAGGGGACCCTTTGCGGGCTAAATATATTGCAGAAAATTTTTTAGAGGATGCTAAACTTGTAACTAGTATTAGAAATATGTTTGGGTATACTGGATATTATAAAGATACGAAAGTAACAGTTATGGGCAGTGGAATGGGAATGCCTAGTGCTGGAATTTATGTCTTTGAGTTAATTCATTATTTTCATGTTAAGAAGATTTTGAGAATTGGTACTTGTGGTGCTGTTTCAAAAGAAGCTTTAATCGGAGAAATTATTTTAGCTAGTGAAGTTTATTCAGAGTCTAATTTTGCTTATACATATAATGGTTATGATAAACATGTTGTAAAGTCTAGTGAAAGTCTTAATAAAGCAATTATGGATGTGGCTAATGTTAAGAATTTGAGACTTCATGTAGGAATGATGACGACGATGGATGTGTTTGGGCCATATGTTGATTGTGATAAAATCTTAGGTAGAATACCGAAGGAATATACAATCTTGGGTGAAGAGATGGAAGCATTTGGTTTAGTGCATGTTGCTAATTCTAATAATTGTGAGGCAACTGCTATGGCTACTGTGGTCGATTCAAAATTCTCTGATGTCGTTTTAACACCAGAGATGAGAGAAAAAAATCTTAATGACATGATTTTATTGGGATTAGAAGCTATTATTAAGTAGCTTCTTTTTTATTTTGAAAATAGAAATTAGACTAATTGTAAAGGAAATAATGTAATAAGAAAGGAAATCAAGAGTACTAGGGTTTTCAGAAATGATGGTATCACTTGGTGTTGGTGGGTCTTCTTCTAATTGATTGTCTATGATTGGTGGTTGTTCTGGTTCGTTTGAAGTTTCTTTTTTAGGAATATCAAGTTTTGTGATATTATTTTCTGTGATATTAAATGGAAAGGATTCATCGTTTAGTTTTAAGTAAAATATTCCTGTAAATAAATTGGTGATTGTGAGCTTGCCTTCTTCGTTTAGATAGTTTTCGTAGATTAACTGATTATCTTCTGTATAAATTTTGATTTTATTGTTTGGGTAATCGGGCATGTTTATATCTAACTTTCCTTTGGACCAAGGAATGATTACTTCTTTTGTTTCGTTTATAAAACTGTTGTAAGAGTTTTTGTATAAGAGGTCTATGTCGGTTTTAAAACCTTTACTAATAATGGTGTAGTGACCAAGTTCTAATTCTAAGGTTTTAGGATTATTCATGTCGATAGTTGTAACAATCTCACCTTTTTTATAAAATAAATGTCCTCCGGTTTGGATATCTTCCCGAGCAATAATGGTTAAGTTTCTTTCTTTATTTTCTTTTAAATCATATGTATATGAGTTATCACTTATTTTTAAAATCTCATCATAAAGATTAATGTTAAGATGGGCTTTTATTCGTTTGTGAGGGATGTTTAGTTCGATTTCCTCGGGGGTATTTTCATCAACTTTAAAGTTGTAATCTTGATTGTTCCAAAGGTAGTTTTTTAAGTCAGATATTTCTAAGACTCGGACTTTATATTCTCCTTTAGTTAAATAAAAAGGGAAAGTTAGAGTACCATTTTCATCGGTGCTAAAATGACATAGATTATTTAGACATATGTTTCCTCCGTTTTTATGATAGATACGGTAGATGATGTCTTTTCTCAATAATGGTTTGTTTAATTCTAAGTCAAGAGAATTAATTTTTAGAAGTACTTCTATCTTTTGGTTGTGAAATGTTATATTGGTGTCGGTATCAACTTTAATCGATACAGGAATATCTTCTACTTTATAAGTATTAGGAATTTCCGTTTTTTGTTTTATTTGATAGACTCCAGTAGGAAGAATTATTTTTGATAATCCTTCTTCATTAGTAGTTACGTCAGTTAACAATTGATTTTTGCTGTTATAGATTTCATAAGTGATGTTTTCTTCTTTTTTAGTTTGTTCTTTTGACTCAGTTTGACTAGTTATATTTAATGTTCCATATGTTTTTGAAGGCATAAGGTTTATACGATATTTTATATCAGCATAAGATAGAATAAAGTCATAAATATTAGAGTCGGTTAAATGACCAGATTTGCTTTCAATTTGTTTGATGATATAGTGACCAACTTCTAAATCATAGAAGACATCATTTTGGTAATTAGTTTTGATGGTAGTTACTAATTCATTGTTGTATTTGTAATAGATGCCATATGTGGCCTCCTCTAAACCCGTGATGTCGGAATGGAGGGTTACTTTTACACTTGCTTGGGAATTTAGAATTCCGATAAATAATGTGGCTAATAAAAAGCCTAGATAATAAATTTTTTTCATATTTTTTCTCCTTCGAGGATGTATTATATATGGTTTGGTCAAAGAATCAAGAGCGAAAAATGACAAGTTTTGGCGAATTTTGTTGAAAAATATAATAATGTTTGGCAAATTTAAAAAAGTGTAAACTATAGTATTTGGGGGTTACAAATGTTTTTTAATTTGTTAGAATAAAAGTATAGTAGAAGGAGTGATATTTTGAATACAGATATATTTAGAGCTTATGATATAAGAGGAAAATATCCTGAGGAAATTAATGAAGATGTTGCAAAGACTATTGGAAAGAGTTATGGGTCTTATTTACAAGAGAAATATAAAACTAATTCTTGTATTGTTTCTCATGATAATAGGCTTTCTTCTCCAAGTCTATGTTTAGCTTTGATAAATGGGATAAGAGAAAGTGGTTGTAATGTTATTAGTTATGGTCTTACAACAACGCCAATGAATTATTATGGAAGATATTTAAATCAATTGCCTGGTATCATGGTTACAGCATCACATAATCCAAAAGATGATAATGGATTTAAGTTTTCGTTTAAAAAATTGATTAACGCAAGAGGAGAAATGATTGAAGATTTTAAAAATTATACTCTTGCAGGTAATTTTTTGACAGGGATTGGGTCTTTAACAGAAAATAATATGACAGATAAATATATTGAATATTTGCGTTATTCAAGAAAATTTGGGAGAAATAAAAGAAAAGTAATTATTGATTGTGGGAATGGTGCAACGACAATTATTGCTAGAAATATATTTAGTAAAGTACTTTGTGATTTTGAAATTATTAATGAAGAAAATGATGGTAATTTTCCTAATCATCACCCAGATCCAGCTGTTACAGAAAATTTAGAGCAATTAAGGAAAAAAGTGGTTGAGAAAAAAGCAGATTTTGGCGTGGCTTTTGATGGTGATGGTGATAGAATCGGAATTGTGATGGAAAATGGCGAAGTTATGCCAATTGAACATTTTATGATTTTAATGATTCGTGATATGTTTCCAACTGTCTCTAATAAAACTTTTCTTTATGATATTAAATGTTCTAAGTGTTTACAAGATGAAATCGATGCTTTGGGTGGAAAAGGTATTTGTTTTAGAACTGGAGCAAGTTATACACAGTATGAAGTGTTAACAAAAAATCTTCCTTTTGGTGGAGAGTATTCAGGACATATTTTTTTTAGAGATAAAGATGTCGATTGTGGATCAGCGATTTATGCCGCATTACGTTTGTTAGAGTTTTTAAGTAAAAGAAGTGAAAAACTTAGTGAATTATGTCAAAATATTCCAAAGTATTTTGTAACAGAAGAGATGAAAATCCCTAGTACTGATGAGAAAAAGTTCCAAGTAGTTGATAATGTGAGAAACTATTGTGTTCAAAATAATTTTGCAATTAATAATATCGATGGTGTAAGAGTTAATTTTACAAATGGTTGGGCAAGTATTAGAGCTAGCAATACTAGTAAGAATATTTCATTTAGAGCTGAGGCGGAAACAGAAGAAGGTTTAGATATGTTACAAAAAATATTTTTGCCTTTAATAGATAAGTATAATAAGTAGGAGTGAAAAATGAAAAAAATTATTTAAAAGTTGTTTTAATGATTGTAGCAATGATTCTAATTGGGGGTGGTTTAGGTTTTAGTGTATATTATTTTACAGAACAAAATGTTGATATTGAAGAAAAAGATACTGAAGTACAAAATGTGAATTCACCTTATCGAATCTCGGGGAATGGATTAGAAGATTTTGATATTTCTTTTTTGAAAATGGAAAATAATAATAAAAATATGATATATAGTCCTTTGTCTATTAAATATGCTCTTGCTATGTTAAGTGAAGGTTCAAAGGGGATTTCTAAAGCTCAGATAGATGCTGTGATAGGTGATTATCAGGGAAGGAAATATATGAACAGTTCAAATATGTCTTTTGCTAATGCTTTATTTATAAGAGATAGTTTTAAATGTAATATAAATAAAGATTATATTAATACTTTAAAAGATAAATTTAATGCTGAGGTTTTATACGATTCTTTTGCTACAGCTAGAAATTTAAATTCCTGGGTTGAAAAAAAGACTTTGGGACTTATTCCTAACATGCTTGATGATGTAGAAAATAATCTTTTTGTATTAGTGAATGCTCTTGCTATAGATATGGATTGGAAATATGTGATTCAACCAGATGGTGATCATGAATTTTATGATGAAGACCATGTGTTTGGTGGCGATTTTTATGTATCTTATCCACATGAAACTTATGATTTATGGATTGGTGCAATAAAAAATGATCATTATCCGTCTTTAGCTTTTAATGATAAAAAGATAGATGCCAAAGCAGTGCAGTTTGCTGCCATCATTAATAATTGCGATATTGTTGGTGAATTAGGAGAGGGAAATATTCGTAAGACTGTTGGTGATGCTTATAAAGCGTTTGCTCAAAGTGGGGAATGTGATGATCCATATGAAGCATCTGAAGAAGAAGTTACTGAGTATTTAAATGATTATATAAAATCTATTGGTTCTAACTATAAAGATGTAGGAAGTTCAACTGATTTTAAATTTTATAACGATGATAAGGTAAAAGTATTTGCTAAAGAATTAAAAGAATATGCAGGTATAACTTTAGAATATATAGGAATTATGCCTAAAAAACTAACACTTGAGGAATTTATAAAAAGTACAAATACACAAGAAATCAATATGATGATAAGTAATTTAAAGGAAATAGAGTCAGAGAATTTTTCAAAAGGAAAGTTAACTGAAATTACGGGACACATTCCTTTATTTGCATTTGATTATGAGCTTAATTTGATTGATGATTTGAAAGAATTGGGTATTGTGAATGTATTTGATTCGTCAAAAGCAAATCTTTCTAAAATAACAACAGATGAAGATGTATTTATTGATACAGTTGTTCATAAAGCGAATATTGAGTTTTCTAACGAAGGTATTAAAGCGGCTGCTGTAACTAGTAGTGGAGATGCTGGTAATGATGCTTGTATGTTTGATTATTTTTACGATATTCCAATAGAAAAGATTGATTTAACTTTTGATAATCCCTACTTATTTTTAATAAGAGACAAAGATAGCGGTGAAGTGTGGTTTGTTGGTAATGTTTATGAACCAACTGTAAATAATAATTCTGAAAGTAATGAATGGTAGATATGTTTTGACATTGCATAAATAATAGTGTATATTAATGGTACATAAGAAATTATGTTAAAAAAGCGGTGGACTCGACCATAACGAGAACTGAAAAAGGGCGATCCCAGCAGTAATCGGGAACTAAAAAAGGGCGATTCCGGCAGTAATAGGGAACTAAAAAAGTAACTAGAGAGCATACTCTAATGATATTAATCAATGAAGATGGAATTTACGACTCTGGAGTTGATACGTAGAAAATCGCGTTAAGATATAAAGATGAAAATAAAAATTCATGAAATAAGGTGGTACCACGGGGAGACTCGTCCTTATAAATTGGATTTTTTTATTTTAAAAATTTTTGGGAGGAATAATTATGACTGTTTACGAAGATTTATTATGGCGGGGGTTAATTCAGGATATTAGTAGTGATGAATTGATTGAAAAATTAAATAAAGGAGGTTTAACCTTTTATATAGGGACTGATCCGACTGCGGATTCAATGCATATTGGACATTATTCATCATTTTTAATTTCGAAGAGACTGGCTAAAGCAGGGCATCATCCGATTCTTTTAGTCGGGGGAGCAACTGGCCTTATTGGAGATCCTAAGCCAACAAGTGAAAGACCAATGATTTCTAAAGCGGAAGTCGAACATAATTTTAAAGGATTAAAAAAACAAGCAGAAGAATTATTTGGTTTTAAAGTCGTGAATAATTATGACTGGACAAAAGATATAAATGTTTTGGATTTTTTAAGAGATTATGGGAAACATTTTAATATTAATTATATGCTCGCTAAAGATAAGGTTAAGCAAAGAATTGAAAGTGGTATTACTTATGCAGAGTTTTCTTATATGATTTTACAAGCTCTTGATTTTTTACATTTGTATGAAACTTATGATTGTACTTTGCAAGTTGCGGGTTCTGATCAATGGGGAAATATTACTTCGGGAATTGAACTTATAAGAAAAAAATTAGGAAAAACAGCTTATGGAATGGTTATGCCTTTAGTTACGGATTCTAATGGCGTTAAGTTTGGGAAGACGGAAGGAAATGCCCTGTGGCTTGATAAAAATAAAACTTCTAGTTACGAGCTATTTCAGTATCTTATTAATTTAGAAGATAGTATGATTATTGATTATTTAAAGAAATTGACATTTTTATCTAAAGAAGAAATTCTACAATATGAAAAGTTAAATAAAGAACATCCAGAGCTTCGTGAAGCTCATAAAAAGTTAGCTCAGTGTATTATTACGGATATTCATGGAAAGGAAGCGTATTTAACGGCTTTAAAAATTAGTTCTTCTTTGTTTTCAGATGATATTTGGAGCCTTAGAAGTGATGAGATTATCGAGAATTTAAAAGATATTCCTAATTTCTTTGTAGAAGAAGGCAATATTGTTGATTTGCTTGTTCTTAATAAGGTTTGTAGTAGTAAAAGAGAAGCTAGAGAAATGATTTTAAATAATGCAATAAGGATAAATAATATAAAACAGAATGATGTTAATAAAATGATTTCGAAGAGTGATGCGATTGAAGAAAAAGTATTGTTGATTAAAAAGGGCAAGAAGAGTTATTATTTAGGAATTTTTAAATAGGCAGAAGCATAAAACAAAAAAAACTTTTTTCATAACTTACAAATGAAAGGAGTTTTTTTATGAAGAACAATTATCCAAATTATATGAGTGGAAGTTATTATAATAGGACTGGAGATAGACAATTTGTGTTTCCGTTTTTGACCGGGGCTTTAGTAGGAGGGGCAGCTGTAGGACTTACTCGTCCAAGACCAATTTATAATGTAGCACCATATCCAGCTAGACCTATGTTTAATCCAAATATGCCTTATTATAATAATTCTTATAGTTATTATGTTCCTTATCGACCATTTTAGATAATTTGTTTGATATCATTTTCATATAGGTTTTGAAATAAGCCTAAGTATAGAAAATAAATAAGAATTGTTGATCCCCCGTAACTTAAAAAGGGAAGTGGGATACCAATGATGGGAAGAAGACCAAGGTTCATACTGATATTAATTATTTGTTGGAATAAAAAGATACTAATAAAACTAATTGTAAATAGTTTTATTTTTTTCGATTTTATGTTGTAGTAAGAATTAATTAAGTAATAGTCAATTAAAAGATAACATAGTAATACTAAAAAGCCAGTGAAAAGACCAAAGTTGCCAATTGTAAAGGCAAAGATGAAATCAGTTGGAGCTTCTGGGATGTATAAACTAATTTTGCCAAGTCCAGTTCCAAAGAAAGAGGCAGATCCTATCACTGTTAAAGCATTTTCTAGTTGATAGCTACTTTCAGTTTGAAAAGTTATGATTCTCTCGACCCGATAGAAGAAACTAGTGCCAATGATGTCAATTAAAAAATCGGGATTGTAAATATAGAAAAATATGAATATTCCTAAAAAAATAGAAATCAGAATGCCTAAGATAATGAACCATTGTTTGTGAATCTTGGAAATGAAAAGACTGGTAGCAAGAATGATGAGAAAGAAAAGTATTGCTCCTGTGTCGGGTTCTAGAAAAACAAGAATGGAAGGAATTAGAGTGATCAAACCAGTTTTTATAATTAGTTTTATTTCATCTTTTAAGTTATTAATTTTAGTTTTACTGATTACATGAGCTAAATAAAGGGTTAGAGTTAGTTTCATTAGTTCGCTAGGTTGAAAAGAAAAATATTTGAAATTAAACCAAGCTTTGGCACCATTGATTTCTTTTCCGATTATTAAGACTAGGAAAAGTAAAAAAAGAGAGAAGAGATAAGCCCAAAAAGAGTAGTTTAAAAGTTTAGAGAAATTGATTTTTTGAATGACTAGAAAAAGCGTTATTCCTAAAAGATACCAAATAATTTGTTTTTTTAAGTTAGGAAGATAGATGCTATTTAAAAGTCGAGCGTTATACATGTTTAAAAGACTTATTATCATTAAAATAATAAGCGGAATAATAAGCATGAATATTTTCTTATAATTGGTTTTCATGGTATTATTATGCTTCAAAATTTAAGATTTATCATACAATATTGTAGGGGTGGAAAAATGAAGGAACTGCCAAGTGTTTTTGCAAATCCAATTAAAAAAGAATTAAATAATGTTCAAAGTGCATATTATGATGGGAAAGATCGTGATATTGAGGTTAATCCGAGAATGATTAATAAAAAAATTAATGAGATTTTTGCATCTAGTAATCACGTTTATAAAAGTAAAGTTAAGATTAGTTTTAAAGATCATGAAGAGGAACATGTTTTGGTGGGGAAGACAAACTTAAATTTGTTGACGATGGAAGGAAAATTGATAAAAATTACGGATATTATCGATATAAAGAAAATATAAAAAAGTATATCTTAGAGTAAGTCTTCGATATACTTTTTAAGTTGTTTAGCATTTTTGCCAAAGATAATTTTTAATTGGTTGTCTATTTCAACGATTCCTTTGGCACCTAGTTTTTGAATGCTTTCTTTGTCAGCTTTAGTAACATCTTTTAATATAACGCGAAAGCGACTCATGTTACATTCGGCATTAACGATGTTGTCTTTGCCACCTAGAAAGGTTATCAATTTGTTGGCTTCAATGTTAAAATTTCTTTTGTTTAGTTTTAGAATGACTAATGATATTATCACTAGTATGATACCAATTAATATGTATTGGATAATTGTTTCCATTTATAAAATCACCATATTCATTATACTATATTTTATAGAAAATTAAAACTTATTTAATTGCAAGCACGCTTTTTAGAGATAATCATAAATTATTAATGAGATACATGAAAGGGTGAAAGTGATGAATAATAATCGTGATAACAATACTGAAGGCAACTGCATAAATGAAATTTTATGCGTTATCTTAGTTTTACAAGAAAATGCCTGTCCAGATAATTGTTTACAAACTTGCGATCGACCAGTTCTAGGTGGTGGAGCAAATTGCTTAGTTTGTAATACTAGACCAGTAATGATTTATACTTGTTGTGGAAATGGCGTGCCATGGAGTGTCGCTACAACTAAAGATGCAACAACTAATTGTGCTGGCTTAGGGCAAACTGCTAATTGTTCTTCTGTATTTAGAGTAGAGAAAATAGAAGGAAATTGCTGTACTTTTAGAGTACTTGCAGATAATGATGATCCAACTAGTGTTTATCCATATGTAGCTACAAATGTGTTTTTCACAATGGATTGCAGTTGTATTTGTAGTATAAGATGTTTATCTGATACATATGTCGATTGTGTTTGTTAATATAAAGGCCTTAAGATTTTTATCTTAAGGTTTTTGTTTTATTTTTTTTATCTGTTTCATATATATTTTGGTAGGAGGACAAGCTATTATGGGATTGACGGATGAAAAGGTTTGTGAAAGTCGTAAAAAATATGGGACAAATGCTATTACGAAGCAAAAAAAGAATTCTTTTTTTAAATTACTTTTAGAATCTTTAGGGGATCCTATTATTAAAATACTACTTATTGCTCTTGCAATTAAAATTGTTTTTTTATTTCGGGATTTTGATTGGTATGAAACAATAGGGATATTAATTGCTATATTTTTAGCTTCTTTTATATCTTCAATATCAGAGTATGGTTCGGAAAAAGCATTTTCTCGCTTACAAGAAGAGTCGCTTAAAACTCTTGCTAAAGTAAAAAGAAATGGTAAGTTGGTAGAAATTCCTATTGATGAGGTAGTGGTCGATGATGTGGTTTTGTTAGAAGCTGGAGATAAAGTTCCGGCGGATGGGTATTTGATTCAGGGAAGTGTGCAGGTTGATGAATCTTCTTTAAATGGGGAAAGTAAAGAAGTAAAAAAGGAAAGTTGTTATAGTAAGGAAGTTGCTAATAAAAATAAAATATTTCGAGGAACTGTTATTTATTCAGGAGAAGCTCATATGAAGGTTACGACGGTAGGGGATAAGACTTTATATGGGAAAATTTCTCAAGAATTGCAAGAAAGTGTCCCAGAAAGTCCTCTTAAAATAAAGCTTAGAGGATTGGCTAAAACGATTAGTAAGATTGGTTATATCGGGGCTTTATTAGCAAGTTTGTCTTATTTGTTTTCAGAAATCGTTATCAGTAATCATTTTGAGTGGAGTTTAATTGTGGCCACTTTATCTGATGGGACAGTAATGTTTAATCATTTGCTTTATGCCCTTACTTTGTCAGTGACGATTATCGTTGTTGCTGTTCCTGAGGGGCTTCCAATGATGATTACTTTGGTGTTGTCAAGCAATATGAAAAAAATGTTAAATGATCAAGTTTTGGTGCGAAAATTAGTGGGAATTGAAACGGCAGGAAGTTTAAATGTTTTGCTGACTGATAAGACGGGAACTTTGACTAAGGGATTTTTGCATGTTAGTGAGTTTGTAAGTGGAGATTTAAATGTTTTTAAAAGTATGGATAGTCTAGAAAAATATCATAGCTTTTATGAATGGCTTTATATCTCAATTTTTTATAATACTACTAGTAGTTTTAGTGGGGGAAAAATAATCGGGGGAAATGCAACGGAAAGAGCTTTATTACATTTTATTGAAGATAAAAAAAATATAAATAGACGTGTGATGTTTAAAGAAGTATTTGATAGTGAAAAAAAGTATAGTAGTGTTACTTTGGATGATGGAACTTATCTTATCAAAGGAGCAGTAGAAGTTATTATTGATAAATGTAATTCATATTTGGATTTAAATGGAAAAACTTGCTTATTTAAAGATAAAGAAAAGATTTTGAGAAAAATTAAAAATTATACGACAAATTCAGGAAGAGTATTGGTGCTAGCTTATGGAAAAGATAAAAATAATTTAACTTTTTTAGGTTTTGTCAATATTAAAGATGAATTAAGAGATGAGGCTTATAAAGGAATAGAAGAAATTAGAAATGCAGGGGTTCATACGATTATGATTACGGGAGATCATAAAGATACAGCTTTAGCAATTGCTAAAGAAGTTGGGTTGTATGTGGATAATAGGCAGAAAGTTTTAACTAGTAGTGAGCTTAATTGCTTGAGTGATGAACAAATTAAAGAACAACTATTTTCAATCGTGGTGGTGGCAAGAGCTTTGCCTCAAGATAAGAGTAGGTTAGTAAGAATTGTAGAAGATATGGATTTGGTAGTGGGTATGACTGGAGATGGTGTTAATGATGCTCCAGCTTTAAAAAAAGCTAATGTAGGATTTGCCATGGGAAGTGGGACTGATGTGGCTAAAGAAGCGGCAGATATTGTTATTTTAGATAATAATATCTTGTCAATTAGTAGAGCTATTTTGTATGGACGGACAATTTTTAAAAGTATTCGAAAGTTTATAATTTATCAGTTAACTGTAAATATGTGTGCTTTGGTATTGTCGGTTTTGGGATCCTTTATTGGCGTTTCGACACCTATTACAATCGTGCAAATGTTGTGGCTTAATATGATTATGGATACTTTTGCAGGAATGGCATTTTCTTTTGAAGCTCCAATTTTAGAATATATGAGGGAAAAACCAAAAGGAAAAGATACACCTATTATGAATAAATATATGTATAGTCAGATTATTTGGACAGGAGTGTATTCAGCGATTCTTTGTATTCTTTTTCTGAAATTGCCAGTTGTTAGAAGGATTGTTCGAGTAGGGTTTGAAGGAAAGTATCTTTTGACAGCTTATTTTGCTTTATTTATCTTTTTAGGAATTTTTAATGCATTTAATGCCCGGACTGAAAGAATTAATATTTTTGCTAATTTATTTAAGAATAAGGTGTTTGTGGAAATTTTTTCATTCATTTTTTTGACGCAAATTTATATAATATATTATGGGGGAGAGGTTTTTAGGACATTTGGTTTGACATGTAAGGAACTAATATTTGTACTTGTTTTGGCATTGAGTGTTTTTCCTGTTGATTGGTTTAGAAAATATCTTTTGAAAAAAAGAGGAATAAAAATCGGGGTATAGTTTTTATTTGCGGTTGCATTTTTATGAAATTTGTTCTATAATGATAGTGCAACGCAAAGTTCTGCGCCCATAGCTCAACTGGATAGAGCGCTAGACTACGGATCTAGAGGTTGGGGGTTCGAATCCCTTTGGGCGTACCAATCAAAAATCGAGAAGTAGCACAGTTTGGTAGTGCACTTGGTTTGGGACCAAGGGGTCGCAGGTTCGAATCCTGTCTTCTCGACCATTATGTTTAAAACAATTAGTTTTAAAAGAAAGGAGGAGAAAATGAAAGTTAAGATAAATAATAAACCTTTATTGTTTATATTAGGTTTAGCAATATTATATACAGTTGCTATAAAATTTAACTTAATTTAAGTTTTCCTCCAGTTATTACTAATGTTTTAATAAAGAGTAATTAAAGTTATGGGTAATAGTAAAAAAACTTTAAACTCAATGTAAAAGTGTGCTACGCACATTTTTTTCTTGGTGCAAATAAATATTAAGAGTAGTGGATACCTGAGAATGTCCCATAGAACGAGAAACAATATCAATGGGTATCCTTTTATGAATTTTTCTAGTAGCATAAGAATGTCTAAATTCATGTTGTGTAATACTAGGTAAATTAGCACGTGTATAAGCATCTTTTTTATATCTATCAACGGTTGTATGAGACAAAGGTTTTTGTCCTCCAAATATAAAATAATCTATACTAAAAACACCGTAAAATTTAATATAATGACGTTTCAATAACCATATTCTAAATAACATAATGAAATTTAATTTAAGATAACGAATAGATGAGCGATTCTTTGGCGTATCTAATTCTCTGTCTACTTTTTGAAGTAATGTATGATTTACTTTTAAATAACGACCATGTAAATCTACAAATCTAAAAGCAGAAGTTTCTCCAGGTCTAGGACCATAAAAATATATCATAGTAAAATATTGTTTTAAAACAAAGTCGTTTAAATATTTTCTAAATTTTCTAAATTGATATAAATTATAAGTAGTATATTCATGAAATTCAATTTTCTTTTTAAATTGACCAACTTGTTTAACAACATTTACATCAATATAAGAACAGTTAAGACAATAGTCCATAAATGTACTAAATACATAATACAACTTAGCATTAAATTTATTTCTAAAATTCTTTTCAAGAATGCTATTTTGCCAATTAATAATATCAAACTTAGTAATAGAAGAAATGTCATAATTTCTAAAATATGGCAAAACGTGATTTTTAAAATCATGGGTAATAGTATAAAAACCTTGTTTTTTATGCCGTTTTTGAGCATATATTAAATATTCTTTGTAAACTTCTTCAAAGTTCACTTTCCTCACCTCGTGAGGTATTATACATATTTTTCTTACTTTGTCAAATTATCACACCCTATCAACAACAGTATATCACATCTTTTTGTTATGTTCATCAACATATCGAATAATTAAACCAGAAGAACGTCGCAAGACATCCCAATAACCAATCTTAGCAATATGTTTACAAAATACTTTGAAATTTATTTCTCCGCCAATCTTATCGATTTCCTCAAATATTTCAAGTACTTTTTCACTTTCTGTTTTACCGTCATTTTTAACAAATTCTTGTAATCTCTTTTTGAGAGGTCCTGAAACATCGTCAGTACTATACTGGAACTTATCCTCTTCATAGAAATGGATCAAGTAAAGCAAAGACCTTTTCAAAGACCTAGCCTCTTCAAAGTAATTCTCTGTAACACCAAGTTCCTCAGCAAGTGCAGTATTCCACTTTGCATTTTGGAATCTCAAAACGATATGATAATGAGGCTTTAAAACTTCGCCACTTTCGTTAGTATCTCTGTCATGACAAATCATCGCATAGTCATAACTTGTCTTAATTTTATCCATTGCTTTTCGATGTGTTTCGTCTTCGTCATATAATACTAAGCAAAAACACTTCGCTCTATATTTTTCCATAAAATTTCCTTTTCTTACGACTTTGACACCTGACACCGTAATTGCTATTAGTCGTAGTGGCAATTACGGGAACCTAATCCCCACAAAAATTTTTCGAGACTCACTCAATTAAGTCTAAATTATTCCAATTTGCCATTTATACAACGGGTCCCCATAGTTATGTTTTAACGACTTTGCCAAACGGGACTATTCTCTAGGATGAGGAAACAGGATGTCTCATAGTCGTTTGGCTTTAAAGCCTAACATTACTATGCCCGTTGTAAAATGTTTTCTCGGCATAAATTAGCCTTAATTTTCACACTCACAATACGAAAACCGGCACAAGCCTATTTTTGTCCTAATTCCCAAAGAAATGACCTACAACTTTCATAAGTGCATCTTTCATAAGCCTAAAACTATGCCATGAGATAACTAGACTAATTAAAGCCACTACAACAGGAACATAGAAGAAGTAAGAAAGAAAAGAGATTCCACCTTGAAGCATAGTTGAAATAGTCGAAAGTACTGACGAGATAGCACCAGGAAAAGACGGAATAAAACCGCCTAAAATCGATGAAATAATACCTAAAACATATAAAATACTTTTAAGTAGTAAATAAATAATCATAATACCTCCTATATCCAACGAGTGTTAGAATAACCGTCTAAAGCCTCATTTTGAAAATCTTCTCTATCTTCATTCTTAGATAAAATACTAAAGAACTTACTTGCAGCAAAATTAATAAATAAACAAACTAGAACAATTGATGTAAAAGAACGAATCGTATCAATATTAGCAGAAAGAATGGCATTATCGCCCAAACATACGTTTTGTTTTTCCCAAAATGTAAAACTATCAAATAAAGATGTGGCACCAACAGTAAACTCTGGCAATTCAATACAACCATTTGCATTGACCATACCCAAAAGAGCAGTAAAAATATTAATGAAGAAAGAAACGGATTCTCCAACAAAACCAAAATTCTCACTTAATTCACTCGCATCATTAATAATTTCATATAATTGATCATCAGTAGGAACAAACAAACCTTTAATGCCGTCAATTAGGAAATTACCTAAAGAAGTAAGTGCACCAGTAATAAGATTACCTAAACTAGTTAATCCATTAGAAATAGCCTCAAAACCACCTTTAATAGCATTCCAAATATAACTAGGTAGATTTGTAATCCCTGAAACAATAGAACGCACAGTATCAAGTATACCTTTTCTTGTTTCTTGTGCTTCATCAAGTTTTGAATTCGTTTCATCAATCTTTTCATTAGTGCTATCTAAATTTGGAGAAAACTGATTAGAATCAGTCAAATAAATATTTTGAATTTCTATATATTGAGAGTATTCCCCTTGATTTCGAAACTGGATAGTACCTCGAGTAGAAAGTGCTTCAGCACCTCCATGAGGATCTCCCCAAGAAGATACTTGAATAACCGCACGTCTTTTTGTAAATGTTCCATTTACTCCTGTAATACTACACTTTCCAATATTTTGAGAATATTGTATAGTACCACCATAATTATAAAAATTCGCGGTAGAATAAGAAGATGAAACGTAATAAGATGTATCATAATAAGAACAAAATTCCACTATTATGTATGGATATTCTTCATAGGAATAGATTTCTAAGAATTGAGATACATCCCAGTTAGGATAGG
>CAMNRN010000022.1 GCA_946553095.1 uncultured Mycoplasmatota bacterium | reverse complement strand
CATTGAAAAAGAGTCATTTCTTATTTTTTGACTCTTTTCCATCTGAACTGTAACACTAAAAATAAAAAACGACAACTTTTGCACAAAAAGGTCTTTTTTATATTTAATTTTTATGTTATTATTTTATTATAAAAGGTGCGTGATTAATGTGGACAATAAAAATCCTCTTCTTGATGAAGAAAAAAATGGCTTGTTCATTGACAATGAAGAATTAGTATTACCTGATGAAATAAAAAAAGAAGAGACCGAAGAAAAGACTTTAAAAGAAGAAGTTCCTATTGTAGATGATGACGTAATAGAAAAAACGTATAGTTATAATGATACTCCAGAACCTCGAGAAGTAAGTGATGAACCAACAGAAGAAGTAAAAAGTATTTATCTTGAAGATTTGGAAAAAATAAATCGCGAGAAAGAAGAACCTGTTGAAGAAGAAGTAACGATAGAAATACCAGAACGTGAAGAAAAGAGTGAAGAAGATAAAATACTTGATGAAAAGCCTGTAATAGAAAATACAGAATCTACGCCATTTATTTCTTTAGAGCCAGATAATAAAGAAGAACCTTCAAAAGAACCTGCTAAAAAAGAAGAAAGTCATGATAAAGATAATAAAAGTGATAAAAAAGCTCAAATTACTACAGCCATCTTTACAGTTATTGTCTTACTATTATTATTTATCACTCTTAGAAATTTTTACTATGGATTTAAGTATAAAGACTATGACTTAAATAACCAAACAACAGAAAATGAAGAAAATAAAACTATCGGTTTAGCTTTAAAAGATATCAGTTTAGATTCTATTGTCATGAACAATACGGCCAAAAAAATTAATGCTGATTACTGTCTTGGAACAAGCAATTTAGTTGAAGTACTATATACAGATAAAAAAGTAAATATGAATAGTCTTTCTATCACAGAAGTAGAAACTATTCTTTTTAATTATCTAAATAAAAATGAATGTACAGAGACTCCCAAAGAATTAAAAAAAGAAGAAATTGAACAAGCCTTAATTACGTTATTCGGTCCAGATAAAAGTTTAAAAGATTTAGAAAATAAAACAGAATTGACCATTGGAAATTTAAAAGTTACTTATAATAAAGATCAAAACTCATATATTTTAGAAAGTCTAAATTGTGGCTTGTGTAATACCGACAAGTATCTTATAAAAAAAATCAAAAGTGCCCAAGCTGAAAATGACTTTTTATACATCTATGAATATTTTGGGTATGTAAAACAAGATCCAGATAAAAACAATACATATCACATTTATGATGATGGATTATCAAAAAATAAAAGAACGACATTTATTAAATTAGAGAATGAAGAATTTAAAGAATTTTCTTCCCTAAAAGTATATAAATGGACGTTCTTAAAAAATGAATCTAATGACTATCATTTTATATCAGTAGAACCTATGTTAGAATAGCCACGATTTGTTTAAAAAAAAGTCTTTGGGAATTAAGATAGATAATTTTAGAAATTCGATCTATCTTTTTTATTTTTCCAGTCAAAACTTGTAAATAACCATTCCAATAATATTGTAAAGTTACATCTTCTTGAGAATAGAAAGCTTCGATAATATATTCCTCGATTATACATTCTTCATCTAAAGACAAAACTGGTTTGGCAATTTTTTCTTTTTCATGAACTAAAGTATTTAAAAGACTTTTACTAGAAATAACCGAATCAAAAGGTTGCCATTTAATCATTCCCCGATCAAATTTCATAAAAAGTGACCTCCTTGTTTTTTATTCCGTTCTATTGCGGTCGAATCTGGGAGTAAACTAGATGCTTTTACAACACTATTTTTTCCAAATTTTGATTTTATTTCATCGACAGCTTCATTGATTTTCATTTCATCTTGGATACTTTTTAAGGAGTCAAATAAATTTAATTGCACACCGCTTTTGGTGATTAATCCTCCACAAGAAATAGAGACCTTCCGAATTGGCAAAAAATCATAATACCGGTCAAATATAAGAAAACAGAATCTTTCAATTTCTTGTGATAAATCCGTCGGAGAATCTAATTTTAAAGAATGGTAAAATCCACCTCCGATGGCTTTAGAATAACCGATTCCTAGTCCTAATACTGTTGTTTGTTTGTGATTTTTCCTAAGCCTTGCGGTAACTACATCAACCATTTCTGAAATAATGAGTTTAATATTATTTTCATTATAATCTTTAAACAATACTTGCGAATGACTATACGAAGTATCTTTAGGAGGTACTTTTAAATCATGAATCTGACTTAAATCAATTCCATTAGCATGGTTCCAAAGTTCAGTACCCATAACTCCAAATTTATCTTTTAGAAAATTTCGATTAGCAGCAGCTAAATCTCCAATTGAATAAATATTTAAAAGATTAAGATTTTTTTCCATTCTTGGCCCAATTCCCCACATTTTTGAAAGGGGAGTAATCGGCCACAGTTTAGTTGGAACATCTTCATAAGTCCACTTAGCAATCCCGTTTTTATAAAGTTTTGCTTCAATATCCATTGCGACTTTAGCAAGTAAAAGGTTTGGCCCGATTCCGCAAGTTGCAGTAAGTCCGGTTTTTTCATAAATTGTTTTTAAAATCTCTTCGGCTAATTCATAGTCATTTTTTTTATAAAGTTTTAAATAATCTGTAACATCCAAAAAACATTCATCAATCGAATAAATATGTAAATCCTCAAAAGAAACAAAATCCAAATAAATGCTGACAACTTCTTTACTATATTTTGTATAAAGACTCATTCTTGGAGGAACAATCATATATTTAATATGTTTGGGAATATCATAAAGTCTAGTACGTCCTTTAACTCCTTGTTTTTTTAAAAAAGGGGTTACAGCTAGTGTGATAGCTCCATTTCCTTGATGAGGATTGGCTACGACCAAAGGCACTTGAAAAGGGTCAATGCCTCTTTCTCGACATTCACAAGAAGCAAAAAAACTTTTTAGATCAATACACAAAATATTTCTATTTATAAAAACATTTTCCATAATTTTCCTCCAAACATTTGTTTCTAAAAACATTATATATAAAACAATTATTATATGCAATTCCTTTTTTTGGTATTTTTTCAATTAGATGTCATATATGGGGTTTGCTGAGAAAAGATAAAAAGGAAAATTCCCAAGAAATTGGTGAAATATTAACAGCGTTATATAAAGAAGTGTTCTGACACTCTTTTTCTTTTCCTAAAAATGTGTTATTCTTTTTATTAGAATAAGAAGGTGATTATACGTGAATACAATGTTTGGTAAAGTATATAAAGTTGACAAAAATGTATTATATATTCAAAATGAATCTCACCAAATTGAAGCTAATCTGATGAATCAGCATGTCATTTTTGAAGGAGAAGAAACAAAAAAAGTTGGAGAAATCATATCCTTAGATGAACAAGAAGTCCGTGTTTTACTAGTTGGAGAAATTAAAAACAATGTTTTTTCTGCTGGTATCGTAAGAAAACCTTTGAACAATGCTAAAATTCGTCTTATCCAAAAAGAAGAACTTGAATTAATCTTAGGAAAACAAGACGATAAATCTCATTTATTATTAGGAGCATCTGCGATTTATCCAGATTTTTCAGTCTCGGTATCATTAAATGAATTCTTTTCAAATCATAGTGCTATCATAGGAAATACAGGGGCCGGAAAATCATGTGGTGTCACTCGAATTCTTCAAAATTTATTTTCCCAACAAAATTTGCCTCAGAATGCCCACATAGTTTTATTTGATGCCTATGGCGAATATACTAAAGCTTTCTCCAAGATAAGTCAAAATAATCAAATAAACTATAAAACTTACACGATAGAAATGGCCGAACAAGATGAAGAAATATTAAGAATTCCAACAAATTTTTTAGAAAGTGATGATTTAGCCTTACTTTTATCAATTGAAAGTTCTAATCAAATTCCTGTTTTAGAAAAAACTTTAAAGTTAGTTTCTATTTTTAAAGACACAAGCATCGCTGGTTTGAAATATAAAAACGATATTATTGCTAAATGTCTTTTAGAAGTTTTAACGGGAAGTAGGAGCCCTGTTCAAAAAAGAGATCAAATTATTGCCATTCTCTCTAAATATTACACAAAAACGCTAAATCTCGACTCGATGATTAATCAACCGGGATATTATCGAACCTTAAGACAATGCCTGCGAGTTGATGAGCAAGGAAAGATAAATTCCATTGTGGAAGTAATCAACTTTTTAAAGCAATTCGAACGTTTAAGTTTTGAAGATATCCCAGTAATTAAAGGTTTAACTTATAGCTTAGATGACCTATACTATGCTTTAGAATTTGCCCTCATTAGTGAAGGGGCTATGAATAGTGAAAACTTGTATGAAAAAAACAATATTTTAAAATCCCGCTTAAAAAATGTTATAAATAGTAAATACGCTAATATTTTTAGTGATGAAAAAATTAGTCAAGAAAGTTTTGTTTTAAATTTTTTTAGAAATAGCAAAGGTGAAAATGTTCAAATTGTTGACGTCAATTTAAGTGGATTTGACGATCGTTTTGCTAAAGTATTAACAAAGATTTACTCCAAGATATTCTTTCAATTTACAACTAAATTAAAAATGCGAGGATCATTTCCCATAAATATTATTCTAGAAGAAGCTCATCGCTATGTTCAAAATGACACAGATATAGATATAATTGGTTATAATATATTTGATCGAATCACTAAAGAAGGACGTAAATATGGAACAATGATGACCTTTATCACTCAAAGACCAAGTGAACTTTCTACGACATCATTAAGTCAATGTGCTAACTTTTTAGTTTTTCGTACATTTCATCCCAAAGACATAGAAATTATTAAAAACATGAGTTCAAATGTTGATACAGAGACGATTGAAAAATTAAAGACAATTAATCCGGGAACCGCCTTCATATTTGGCATTGGTATAAAAATTCCTATTTTAGTTAAATTTAGGATTCCCGATCCCATGCCTGAAAGTACAAGCGTCAATTTAGAAAATATTTGGTATCAGAAAGGAGTAGAATAAAAATGGCTGAGATAGCAATAAAATCAAGTGACTTATTATATCTTTCACTAAGTACTTATGAAGTACCTTATCCTAAAGCAATTGTTCAAATAATTCCTGGTGAGAAAGATCATAAAGAGCGCTATATTGAATGGATAAAATGGTTAAACTCTAATTGTCTTAATGTAGTTGTCTCCGATACTCGTGGACATGGAAAATCTATCAGTGATGAATATCCTTTGGGTTATATGGAAAACATTGAACAACTAATAGAAGATCAAAAAAAAGTTACTGAATTCATTAAAAATAAATATCCAGGTCTAGATGTCTATATGTTTGCGCAATCTTTTGGAGCAACTATTGCTAGGCTTTATCTTCAAAAATATGATATGGAAATAAAAAAATTAGTTTTAAGTGGTCCTCATTTTGTAGATGAAGGAATTGGCATCAATTTAAAAATAGCTAAATTTATAACCAAAATGAAGAAAAAATCAGGTTTTAGCAAAACACTTCATGAATATGTACATTTAAACAATAATGATTGGTATTGTAGTCTACCGAGTGTTACAGAAAGTTTTAATAATGATCCCCTATGTCAATTTGATTATCACAATCAAGCTATAATCACAATGCTTAATGCCACCAAAAAATTAAGTAATATCAAACATTTTCAAAATCAGAATAAAGATTTAAAAATATACTTAGTATCTGGCGCTCAAGATATTATGACTGGTGGAAAACTAGGTCTTGATAATACTATTGCTACACTTCGGAAAATTGGTTATTCAAACATCGAAAATCAAGTTTATCCCAATATGAAAAATGCCATTTTACTTGAATATGGCAAAGAAAAAGTGTATTATGATATTATAAAGTTTTATTTAAAGTAGTGTGAGTTAATATGAAGAAAAGTTTAGTTTATAGTTTAATATTATTGTTATTATTTCCCTTAGGAGTTTTGGCTGAAAGTAAGCCAGAGATTTCTTCTGTCCATGTAGCTGGTTCTGATAAAAAATATTCAGTAGGTGAGGAAGTAGAAGTAGAATTTAGTGCCTATTTTTCCAATCTTTTTAAAGATAAAAATACGGGACTAGCGATAATGATCATGGAAATAGATTATGATAGTGAAGTTTTATTGCCTTATAAAATAGAATCTCCATATTTTGATACAGAAATTTTAGAAACCGAAGACCATAAATATTATTTATATAGTGAAGTTATTTTCCCTGTTCAAAATAATGCTTGTGCCAGTGGCCTTTACTGTGGAGACTATAATGCTAGAGTATCATTTTACATAAAAAAATATAAAGAAACCCCGCCCGTGGTTTCTATCAAAAATATTGAAGCCTATCTTTTTGATGTACAAAATGGAGAATTGCGTGAAGAGGATATAATCACTATTTCTAAAGTAGTCAATGAAACTTATAAAATGGATGTAAAACCATCTGAAGATTATTATATAGAAGATATAAAACCTATTACGAAAAATGAAGAATTACCTAAAATAGAAAATATACCTAAAAAGAATTCTATCAAAAAACCAACCAGTGTAAAATCTACTGATAATGACTTAAAAAAACTGGAAATAGAAGGTTATGAAATAAATTTTGATAAATATAAGCATCAATATACAATTGATATTGATGAAGCTGTAAATAATCTAAATATTACAGTTGAAACTAATAACGCTAAAGCCACTTATAAAATAACTGGTGCAGATAATTTAAAAGAAAATAAGAATAAAGTTGAAATAGAAGTAACAAGTGAATCAGGAGACACAAATAAGTATACGATATTTGCCAATCGTCAAAAAAATGTAGAAACCAAAGAGACTGATCTAAAAGACGAAAAAGATCAAATAAAACAAATTAATGATAAAATGCTCGTTTATGGAGGAATTACTCTAGGTGTTATAGGGCTTTTAATTCTTATTGCAATTATAACTAAAATTCATAAAAATAAGGCTTTAAATAAATATTTAGATAAATAAAAAATTGAAATATATTTTGATTTGTGATAGAATTAATTTAAATCGATGAAGAAAGACAACATTTTTAAAGAAATTTTAAAGAGAGTTCGTGGCTGGTGAAAACGAATAAAGGAATTTAAAAATTACTACTTTCCAAGAGGATTAATAAGTCCCGGCTCAAAACCGTTATCAAGAATTAAGAAAATAAAAGGATGGTACCGTCAATTTTGACTCCTTATGGAACCGTTCTTTTTTATTTGTGGAGGAAAAAATGATAAATATTAAAGAAAATGAAAAATTAAGTGTAATGAATCACAGTTGTGCTCACTTACTTGCTCAAGCTGTAAAACATTTATATCCAGATGCTTTATTTTGGGTAGGTCCAGTCATTGAAGAAGGTTTTTATTATGATATTGACCTACAAGATAGAGTAGTAACTACCGAGGATTTGGAAAAAATTGAAAAAGAGATGAAAAAGTTAGCTAAAGACGGCAAGAGAATTTATCGTGAAGAATTAACTCGAGAAGAAGCTTTATCTAAATTTGGAAATGACCCATACAAAGTAGATTTAATAAATCGTATGAGTGATGATACTGTAATAAGCTGTTATACTCAAGGTGATTTTACTGATCTTTGCCGAGGACCACATGTTGAAACATTAAAAGAATTAAAATATTTTAAACTTTTGAAAGTTAGTGGAGCTTACTGGAAAGGTGATGCTAGTAATCAAATGCTTCAAAGAATCTATGGAATCTGCTTTGACAATGAACTTGATTTAGAAGAACATTTGAAAATGCTTGAAGAAGCCAAATTAAGAGATCATCGTAAGCTTGGTAAAGATCTTGGACTTTTTATGACCTCAGATTTAGTAGGCAAAGGGCTTCCGATGTATCTACCTAATGGCTATATTATTTGGGAAGAGTTAGAAAACTATATTAAAGGCAAAGAAAAAAGATTAGGATATAAGCACGTTTTAACACCACCTTTAGGAAATGTCGAATTATATAAAACATCAGGTCATTGGGATCATTATCAAGAAAATATGTTCCCTAAAATGGCCATTGAAGGTGAAGAATTTGTTTTACGTCCGATGAATTGTCCTCATCACATGATGATTTATGCCAATTCTATTCATTCGTATCGTGATCTCCCACTTCGAATTGGCGAAATAGCTCGCGATTGTCGTTTTGAATCAAGTGGCTCATTAAAAGGTATAGAACGAGTAAGAACATTCTGCCAAAATGATGCTCATTTATTTGTCACTCCTGAACAAATAGAAAGTGAATTTAAAAGTGTTGTTGATTTAATACTAGATGTCTATCAAGAATTAGGCATTAAAGATTATCGTTTTGAGCTATCCCTAAGAGATCCTGAAGATAAAGTAAAATACTATCCGGATGATGAAATGTGGAATAATGCTGAAGATCGTTTGCGCAAAGTTCTTAGTGATATTGGCATCGAATATGTTGAAAAAATTGGTGAAGCCGCATTTTATGGTCCAAAACTTGATGTTCAAGTGCGCCCTGCGGTTGGCAACGAATATACACTATCAACATGTCAATTAGACTTTTGTTTGCCGATGAAATTCGATTTAAATTATATTGATAAGGATGGAAGTAAAAAAACTCCGGTGGTACTTCATCGAGCAATCTTTGGTAGTCTTGACCGCTTTATTGCTTATTATTTAGAAGAAAAGAAAGGCGCTTTCCCTATGTGGCTAAGTCCTACCCAAGTAAATATAGTTCCTGTAAATAACGAATATCATCTAGACTATGCTAAGAAACTATACGAAGAATTACAAAACTTAAATTTTCGAGTAAATTTAGATGATCGTGAAGAAAAGTTAAGCTACAGAATGCGAGAAAGCGTTATCAATAAAAATCCGATTTCTGTCATTATTGGTCAAAAAGAAGTGGATGGAGACAATGTCAGTTATCGAGTATATGGTAGTGAAGAAACTACAACTATCCCTAAAGAAGAATTTATAAAATACTTAGAAGATATAAGAAAAAATAAAAAATAGGAAGCTAGCGAAAGTTAGCTTTTTTAATATTCAATAATATTTCCTGGGAAATAAAAAATGTAAAAAGAAGACTAATTGCAAACTTCATTAAAACTTAGTATAATAAAATAAGAATGGAAAGCAGGAGTTACATGAAAAAAACTAAACTTTGTAAAATAGGTTATTTTTTGTTAATTTCTTTAATTATTATAATCCCGACGATGTTAATAATATTTGATGATCTAAACAATAAAAAGATTTTTGATTTAAAAAAAGAATATGAAACAATTTGTCAAAACATCGAGGAAAATAACCAAGGATGCCTAAATGTTAATAATAAAATTTGCAATAATTATCAAAATGATATCGAAAATAAAGAAATAATAGAAGAACAGATGAAAGATTATTGTAAAAATTATTTTCCTTACAAAGATGGTTTTATGTATTCTCACACTCTAATTGTTGGTCAATATTTTAATGGATTAGTTTTAGTAGTTACATTTGTCTTAATTGCTTTTTCTTCAATCTATGTTTCTGATAATTTAATAAACAAAATATTTTTTAACAAAATGACTAGGACCAATTATAAAGAAATTATAAAAGAAATATTATTTAAAACATATTCTTACATCTGGGTTCTTCCCCTAATCGTACTAATTTCTCTCATAATCGAAATACTTTATTTTGGTTATGATAACACCATAAATTTAATAAATGTTAATAATACATACTGGAGCACTTTTTTATTAGAAAAACCATATTTATTCATTGTTTTATATTTACTTAATATGACCATCTTTACTGCTGGCATCATAAATTTATGTTTAATAACCGCCCGATACTCTAAAAAATATATTTATTCAACTTTAATAAGTTTTTTAATCATTTTAATTATCCAAATTATATTTGAATTAATTCCTTTCATAAATACCAATGTAATTAGTTTAATATCATTCTTAAGATTCAATACTTCTTATGGAATAATAGCTCCTTTTATAGTATCGATTATATTTTTTATAATAACATTTTCTATCTTTATTTTAGTATATAAAGATCAAGAAAAACTAGTTAAACATTTTGATACATAGGAGGAAAATAAATGAATTTAACCAACATATTATCTTTAAATAGAAAAAGAATGAGATTATATTTTTATTTAATTATATTAGCAGTAGGAATAGGAACTTATAGCAATTTTAGTTTTGAAAGCAATAATCTATTTTATTTTTTTGTAAATGTAATTGCTGATGGTTGGTATAATTTTTTTCTAGCACTAATATTAATTTTTAATGCTTTATCAATAACGAAGGAATATTATTTAAATTACAATCTCTTAATAAGGATTAATAATCATGAAAAAACCTTAGAAAAAGAAGTGATTAAAAGTACAGCCTTTTTATTTTTAATAACCAACATCTTGGCTTTATCAAGTGCCATAGCATTCAGCGGGGGAAATTTAGAAATTATCACTTACACCTATAATCTACCAGTATATATAATCATCATAGATAAATTATTATTTCAGTTGCTTTTTTATACGATCATTTCTCTAATTTTTGTTTATTATAGTAAGACATATGATAAAACCAAGACATATCTATTAATTATCATCTTTGCAGCCATATTCTTAACAAAAATGTTTTGTAATTTTGAGAATATATCTATTTTAAAATGGTATGAGTTTTATAAACTATTTTTAGGACTGTTTAACCAAATTATATTTGCTAACATCATAATTGAAATAGTGTTTTTATCTATTAGTTTATTAGGATTATTAAGTATATTAATAGTATTAAAAAATATTTCCAAAAAGAAAGACATATTTAATGTAAAAGAGGTAAAAAAATGAAAATTGAAATTAAAAATGTAAGTAAGAGTTTTAAAAACAACAGTGTTCTAAAAAATGTAAACATAGTTTTAGAAGAAGGGAAAATATATGGCTTCACGGGAAGAAATGGTTCAGGAAAGTCAGTATTATTAAAGCTTTTATGTGGTATATATAAACCGAGTGAAGGGGACATTTATTATGATAATTGTCTTTTAAATAACGATGTTTATAAATATTCAGTGGGAGCCTTGATTGAAAGTCCTAAATTTTTCTCAGACGAAACATGTTTTGAAAATTTAAAAATGCTTGCTGAAATAAGACAAATAATCACAGAAAAAGAAATTAATGAAGCGATAGAGCTTGTGAATTTAACTTTAGAAAAAGACAAAAAATATGGCAAATGTTCTTTAGGGACCAAGCAAAAATTAGGGATTGCTCAAGCCATAATGGAAAATCCTCGTATCATCATGTTAGATGAGCCATTTAATGGCATTGAAGAATCCACTGTTGAAAAAATAAAAAAGTTTTTATTATCGGAAAAGAAAAAGGGAAAAATAATCATCATAAGTACCCACATCAAAGAAGATTTATTAGAATTAGCTGACCAAGTATATGTTTTTAAAGATTCGACAGTGGCAATTCAGAAGATGGAAAAAAAGTAAAATGAAGTACCAATTTAATGCACTTATTTATTGTATAAAGAAAAACTTTATATTTTTTCTTATTTTATTTCTTTTAAGTACTTCCAAGTGTTTTTCGATAAATTCTAGTCCTGGCGTAAAAGAAATAACTATTTTGGAAGAAGTTATAGGAATAAACGTTTCTTTAAAATCTCTTTTTTTTCTTTTTCATTTTATTCTAACTTTTTATATAATAACTATGTTTTATAATTATGAGAAAAATAATTCATATGAATTTATAATTACCAGAAGTAATAAAACTTTCCTTTGGCAAAAGGTCCTTTTAATTAGTCTTTTTATTATTATATTTCGTAGTTTTCATTTCTACATTGTATATTTATTTTTAAAAGATATCTTTGTCATAAAGTGGATTTATTTTTTCAAAAACATTTATATTTATCTCCTATATGAATTTTTAATTTTCTTTATCTATCTTCTATTATTGAAAATAATAAAAACTTTATCTAATTAAAATTTGCCTTAATTAATCTTGGACAATTAGTCGTCAAGGGAAGTTTTTCTCAATATGTCCATTTACAAAAATTATCACGTCCCGTTTTAGATATCGACTTATCTTCTTTAGACAATCATGAAAAACCATTCGAACTATTATTTCAAGCAATGTATCCTAAAATGAAGCGGTTTATTATACAAGAAAAGCTCTAAACGAGCAAATAGCTCATATTAGATGTGGTGATTTTACTGAACAAGCCTTAAGTTTAGTAAGATCTAGATTAGGAAGTACTGACAAATTATTATAAAGTATCAGATAATGATATAAAAAAAGTGATAAAATGTATTTGACAAACATAAACTATTGTAGTAAACTAAGGTTGTTATTGAAAAAGGAAAGCGATTTTTGTATCCACCTGATTGCAAAGTAGCAATAGGTAAGAAGCCTAAAATTTACATGAGTTTGTAAAAAATAGGATTAATGGGTGCATAAATTGTATCCATTTTTAATTTTGTTGGAGGTGCTTAAAATAGCAGCAAATAATAACGAATTATTAGTTAATGAGAATATCCGAGTTCCTGAGGTGATGGTAATAGGGCCAAACGGCGAGAAGATGGGGCTAAAGAAAATAGCTGATGCTTTAACACTTGCAAATTATGCTGGCTTAGATTTAGTTCTAATGAGTGGCAATGCTACTCCAGCTGTTGCGAAGATAATGGATTATAATAAATACCGTTATGAAAAGCAAAAGAAGATGAAAGAAGCTCAAAAAAAGCAAAGAGAAGCAAACAAAGATTTAAAAGAATACCGTTTATCGACTACAATTGATATTGGTGACTTTGAAACTCGTCGTAAAAATGCTGGTGAATATCTCGAAAAAGGCCATAAGATTAAAGGTTTTATTCGCTTTAAAGGACGTCAAATGGCGAGACCAGAATTAGGACGCGATGTTTTATTAAGATTTGCTGACAGTCTTAAAGAAATATCTGTTATTGAAACGGAACCTAAATTAGAAGGAAGACAAATGTCAATCATATTAGCACCAAAAAATAAAGAAGGGAAGAAGTAATATGGCAAATGGAAAGCAAAAGACACATAAATCAAGTGCAAAAGTTTTTAAGAAAAAGAAAAATGGCGAACTAACCTATATGAAATCAGGAAGTAACCATAAAACAGGAAAAGATTCTGCAAAAGAAGTACGTCAAAGACGTAATAAAGGAACGTTAGCAAAAGGAGATAGAAACAGATTAAAATCTGTTATCTAAGAGGTGAGGTAAAATGGCAAGAGTTAAAGGTGGAAACGTATCTAAAAATAGAAGACGTAAGGTATTAAAAAGTGCCAAAGGATATTTTGGAAGTAAGCATAGGCTATATAAAACAGCTCAAGAACAAACTTTCCACAGTGGAGCTTATGCATTTAGAGATCGTAAGCAAAATAAGCGAAATTTCCGTAAATTATGGATTACAAGAATTAATGCTGCATGTCGTGAAAATGACATCAGTTATTCAAAATTCATAAACGGTTTATCAATCGCTGGTATTGAAATAAATCGAAAAATGTTATCAGAAATAGCTATTGATGATCCTAAATCTTTTACAAGCCTAGTTGAAAAAGCTAAAAAAGCTTTAGAAAGTGGCGCTAAAAAAGAAGTTAAAGAAGTAAAAAAAGAATCTGTTGCTAAAACAAGTTCTTCTAAAACAACTTCCAAAGAAGATTTAAGTACAAAAACTTTAGCTGAATTAAAAAACTTAGCTAAAGATAAAGGTATCAAAGGTTATTCTACAATGAAAAAAGATGAACTAATAGCATCTTTAAAATAAGGATTGAAAAAATATCCAAAATTAAATATAATAAAAATAGATAGTTTATACAAAGTTTAGATGATTCCGACGCTTTACTTAGTTTAAACTGGATATATAAAAGGAGGAAATAAAAATGGCTTTAAGTAAAGATGAAAAAGCAAGTATCATTAAGGAATATGCAAAATCAAAAAATGATGTAGGATCAGCAGAAGTTCAAATTGCAATTCTAACAAATGAAATTAATAATTTAACTGAACACTTAAAAGTTCATACTCATGATTATCATTCTAAAAGAGGGATGCTTATGAAAGTTGGACGTAGAAAAAAATTATTAGATTATTTAAAGAAAAACGATGTTGTTAGTTATCGTGAATTAATTAAAAAATTAGGATTAAGAAAATAACAAAGGCACTTTAATTTTGAGTGTCTTTTTTTTAGAAAAGAGGGTAAAATGAAAAAAGTTTATAGACTAGATTTTCTTGGTAGAGAATTAGTAATAGAAACTGGTGAATTAGCTAAGCAAACTGATGGTTCAGTCTTAGTTAGATATGGAGATACAGTTGTTTTATCAGTTTGTGTAATGGGAAAAACTATGCTGACACAAGATTTTTTTCCTTTACAAGTATTATATCAAGAAAGATTATATTCGGTTGGTAAAATTCCTGGTGGATTTATTAAAAGAGAAGGTCGTCCTAGTGAAGCTGCAACCTTAGCAGCCAGATTAATTGACCGACCAATCAGACCGATGTTTGATGAAAATCTTCGTAATGAGATTCAAGTTATCAACACTGTTTTATCAGTAGATCAAGACAATTCTCCAGAAATGGCAGCATTATTTGGAACGTCTTTATGCTTAGGTCTTAGCAAAATTCCATTTGATGGACCAGTTGCAGGTGTAATTGTTGGTTTAGTAGATGGTGAGTTTGTCATTAATCCTAAAGCTGCATTAGCTGAAAAAAGCACATTACAACTAACCGTGGCTGGAACTAAAGATGCAATATGTATGGTAGAAGCTGGAGCCCAAGAGTTAAATGAAAAGACGATGCTTGATGCTTTAATGTTTGCTCATGAAAATATTAAGAAATTATGTGAATTTCAAGAAGAAATCATTAAAGAAATCGGCGATGAAAAAGTATCATTGCCGAAAGCTGAAATTGACCAAGATTTACAAAATAAAGTTGAAGAATTTGCGACCAAAGATATGTTAAAAGCCATACAAATTAAAGATAAACTCGAAAAATATGCCGCAATTGATCAAGTTAAAGAAAATACTGTAAATCACTTTACCGAACTTTGGCAAAACGAAGAAAACTTAGAAGATTTAATAAAACAAGTTTCGAAAGTCGTTAATTTAATTGAAGCAAATGAAGTGAGAAGATTAATTGCTGATGAAAAAGTTCGTCCTGATGGTCGAAAAATGGACGAAATAAGAAATCTTTACGCTGGCATAGATATTCTTCCTAGAACTCACGGTTCGGCCTTATTTAGCCGTGGAGAAACTCAAGTTCTTGCCACAACAACACTTGGAGCTATCGGCGAACATCAAATTTTAGATGGCTTAGGATTAGAAGATACAAAAAGATTTATGCTTCACTATAATTTTCCTCAATTTTCTGTTGGTGAAACGGGAAGATATGGTTCTCCTGGCCGCAGAGAAATTGGTCACGGAGCTTTAGGTGAAAGAGCTTTAGCTCAAGTAATTCCGAGTGAAGAAGAATTTCCATATACTATTCGTATCGTAAGTGAAGTATTAGAAAGTAATGGTTCATCGAGCCAAGCGACAATTTGCTCCGGATGTTTAAGTTTGATGGCCGCGGGGGTTCCGATTAAAGCCCCAGTCGCTGGTATTGCTATGGGATTGATAGAAAAAGATGATAAGTATACAATTCTAACAGACATCCAAGGTTTAGAAGATCATATGGGAGATATGGATTTTAAAGTAGCAGGAACCAAAAAAGGAATAACAGCTTTGCAAATGGATATCAAGATTAAAGGCGTTACCAAAAAAATCTTAAAAGAGGCTTTAGAACAAGCCAAAAAAGCTCGTTTAGAAATCTTAGAAGTCATGCAAAATGCCATCGCAGAACCTCGTAAAAATGTTAGTAAATATGCTCCAAAAATTGACACATTTAACGTTGATCCTGAAAAAATTAAAGATATCATCGGTCGTGGGGGAGAAATGATTACAAAAATAATTCTTGAAGCCTCTAATGTTCCAACCGTTAATCATAAAGATGCTGTAAAAGTTGACTTAGAAGATGATGGAAGAGTAATAATCTATCACACAGATGCTGAAATTATTGCTAAAACGCGAAAAATGATTGAAGATGTCGTAAAAGTAGTCGAACCAGATAAAATTTACACAGGAAAAGTAACAAAAATTGAAGACTTTGGTGTATTTGTTGAACTTTGGCCAAATTGTGAAGGTCTAGTTCATGTTTCTCAACTAGCTCATGAGAGAGTAAATAAACCAAGTGACATGGTTAAAATAGGTGATGAAATCATGGTTAAATCACTAGGTTATGATAATCGTGGTCGATTAAACTTATCACGCAAAGAATGTCTTCCTAAACCAAAGAAAAAAGAAGAATCCAAAAAAGAGGATAAACCCACTGAATAAGACAAAATGTTTTTAAATAAACATTTTTTTTAATACGTCATAACATGTAAAAAGATATTTATTAAAATGTAGGATAAAATCACAAATATGTGTAAAACTATTATTAAGGAGGTAGAAAATGCCTAATATACATAGTAATATATCATTTGCTTTAGTAAATATTCCTGTAGTTATGAATCCTGTTATTAAGAATAATGATACATCATTCAATCAAATTCATAATAAGTGTCACCATCGAATCAATTACATTAAATATTGCCCATATTGTAAGAAAAATGTATCAGAAACAGAAATAGTAAAAGGATATGAATTTGAAAAAGAAAATTATCTTATTTTTAGTAAAGAAGAGATTAATAAATTAAAACCTGAACAAGAAAAAGAAATAGATGTTATAGCTTTTATAAACATTGACGAAATAGATCCTCGATACTTTGAAAAAAGCTATATTTTAAAAACAGAAAACAAATCAAAAGCCTACAATTTATTTTATGAAGCTCTAAGTAAGACTAAAAAGGTAGCTTTAGCTAAAACTGTCCTAGGAAGTAAATTCTATTATTGTATTCTCCGAATTATCAAAGAAGGTATTATTTTAACAACCTTATATTTTGAAGAAGAAATTATTATACCTCAGGAAAAAATATCTAGTGAAGTAAATAAAAAAGAATTAGACCTAGCTATTCAATTAATAGATAGTCTCAGTGCCAAATTTGATCCAACAAAATATAAAGATGAATATCAAGACAATATTAAAAAGGCTATTAATGATAAGTTAAATGGCAAAAGTATCAAAGGAACGAAAAAGAAAAGTAAAAAGCAAGTTAATGACTTACTTATGGCTTTAGAAAAGAGTTTAAATAGCAAAAAATGAATCTTTGGAATGAAAGTTGGCAACCTATGCTTTTAAAAGAAATAGAGCAACCATTTAACTCCAAGGATTATATCTATGAGGTAAAATTTGATGGAATAAGAGCCATTATATTTGTAAGTCCCAAAAGTCTTAAAATCAAAAGTCGACATAATAAAGATCTAACTTATCTTTTCCCAGAATTACAATCATTAAAAAAATTAGTAACAACTAAAACGATTTTTGATGGAGAAATAATTCTTATGGAAAATAATCTTCCATCTTTTTCTAAACTTCAAACTAGATGTCACCTAAAATCCATGGATAAAATAAATTATCAAGCAAGAGAAAATCCGGTCTTATTTATGTGTTTTGATATTCTTTATGAAAAAAAAGAGTTAACTAGACTTCCTCTTATAGAAAGAAAAAAGATCTTAGATAAATATCCTGAAAACGATTATTTTTCCAAGTGTATTTACT